>JAYUCJ010000048.1:0-12714 GCA_043740415.1 Polaromonas sp.
GTGGCTTCTGGCTTGCCGTAGCGGATGTTTTCTAGCGCACTGGTCGAGAAAATCACCGCATCTTGCGGCACGATGCCGATGCGGCTGCGCAAATCTTGCAGATTCAGAGTACTGGTTTCCACGCCGTCCAGCTTGATACTGCCCGTTTTCGGGTCGTAAAAACGCAGCAGCAGCTGGAACACCGTGCTTTTACCTGCGCCGCTTGGGCCAACCAGAGCGACGGTTTCGCCAGCTTTCACGTACAAGCTGAATTTGGTCAATGCCGTTTGCAGTGGGCGGGATGGATAATTGAACTCAATTGCTTCAAATTTAATAGCGCTTCCAGCAACAGATACGCCGGCTAGAGCCGGATTTTTAGGGGATTGGATGGGGGAGTTGGTGTCCAGCAGCTCCATCAAACGCTCAGTCGCACCGGCGGCTCGCAGCAGGTCGCCATAGGTTTCGCCCAAGACCGCAAAGGCGCTGGCCAAGATGATGATGTAAACCACCGTTTGTCCCAAATGCCCCGCCGTCATCGTGCCCTGCATCACCGCCTGCGTGCCTTGGTACAAGCCCCAGAGCAAGCCCGCGCTGGTGGCGATGATGATGAAGGCGACCAAAATAGCGCGGGCTTTGCTGCGTGTCACGGCGGTTTTGAAGCCGTTGTTGGTGGACAGGTCGAATCTGGCGGCTTCTTTGTCTTCCGCCGCGTAGCTTTGCACCACGGGGATGGCGTTCAGCACCTCCGCCGCGATGGCGCTGGAGTCCGCAATGCGGTCTTGGCTGGCGCGCGACAGTTTGCGCACCTTGCGGCCAAAGTACATGGACGGCATCACAATCAGCACCAAAGCGCCCAGCACCTGCAGCATCACATACGGGTTTGTCCAAATCAAAATCCCCAGCGCACCGATACCCATCACGGCGTTGCGCAGCCCCATCGACAGCGACGAGCCGACCACGGTTTGCACCAGCGTGGTGTCGGCGGACAAGCGCGACAGCACTTCGCCGGTTTGCGTGGTTTCAAAAAACTGCGGGCTTTGGCGCAACACGTGCGAATACACCGCGTTGCGGATGTCCGCCGTGACGCGTTCGCCTAGCCAGCTGACGGTGTAAAAGCGTGCGGCGCTGAACACACCCAGCGCCACGGCAACGCCAAACAGCGCAAAAAAGTGATTCCGCAGCGCCATGACGGACTCGCCTTTGTCGGTGTTGACCAAGCCACCGTCTATCAAACTGCGCAGCGCCAGCGGAAAAGCCAGTGTCGAGACGGCCGCCATCACCAAAAACAGCAAAGCCAGTCCAATTTGCAGCCGATAAGGCCGCAAAAACGGCAAAAGCCCCGAAATAGAGCGCGGGGAGGTGCCTTTTGGGCGGTCAGAAACAGTGGTCATTTGGGCTAGCTTAGGGAAATTGGTGAAATTGCAAGTTGCAGAATACGTTAAATGCGAGATTATCCACATGCCCGTTCGCCCTGAGCTTGTCGAAGGGTTCATGAAGACTTCGACAAGCTCAGTCCGAACGGATAAGGTTATGAACGCAGGAGTAAAGAGGGATTTAATCCTTCGCGCCCAACTTCAGCGCCTCATCTCGCATCGTTTTCAGCGCCGCAGCATCCTCAACTGAGTTTCGTTGAGTCGGCCAGCCGCTCAAATGCTTTTGCGTGATGCTGGACAGCGCAGACAGCCAAGCCGAGTCGTCGTTCAGGCACGGAATGTAATTGAAGGTTTGCCCACCCGCAGCTGTGAAGGCGTGGCGCACTTCCATGTTAATCTCTTCCAGCGTTTCCAAGCCATCGCAGTTAAAACCTGGGCAGATCACATCAATGCGTTTGACGCCGCTTTTCGCCATGGCAATCACGGTCGGCTCTGTATAGGGTTGTAGCCACTTGGCGCGGCCCAGGCGAGATTGAAAAGTCACTTTGTACTGCGTCGCGCTCAAGCCCAGTGCTTCGGCCAGCAGTCGGGCGGTTTTGTAGCACTCGCAGTGGTAGGCGTCGCCCAAGTGCAAGCTGCGCTCGGGGATGCCGTGAAAGCTCATCACCAGCATGTCTTTTTGGTCAAAATTCGGTTTGCCGTTGATTTGCCACTGCTTGCGCACGCTTTTCTCCAGCGCGGCGATATAGCCCACATCATCGTGGTAGCGGTTCACAAAGCGCAGCTCAGGAATGCTGCGCACCTGCGACGCCCAAGCGTAAACCTGGTCAAACACGGCAGCGGTGGTGGTGGATGAGTACTGCGGATAGGCAGGCAATATCAGCACGCGGCTGATACCTTCCGCTTTGAATTTATCCAGCTGTGTCTTGATCGACGGGCACACTTCGCCCGTGGTGTAGCACATGGCGTAGCGCACAGTCACGCGGTGCCCCGCTTCGCCCAGCCAGCCTTGCAAGAGATTGGCTTGCTTCTCCGTCCAAATTTTCAGCGGTGAACCATCTTTCATCCAAATCGACGCATACTTTTTTGCCGACTTTGTGGAACGAAACGGAGCTATGATGCCATTCAAAATGAACCACCAAATGAGGCGCGGAAGCTCCACCACGCGCGGGTCGCTCAAAAATTGCTTCAAATAAATCCGCAGCGCCGCAGCGGTGGGCGCGTCTGGCGTGCCTAGGTTGCAGAGCAAAACAGCGGTGGTGGCGTTGTTGGCAGGCGCTTTGCCGTGGGTGAACTTGGGTTCGGGTTGAAAAGTCATGGCCGCATTTTCGCTTAGATTTCGCTTGAATCTACAAAAGTCCCACGGCCTGCTGTGCACTACGTACCGCACCTTCCAGCGTGGCGGGGTAGGGCCCAGCGACGTAATCGCCGCACACCAGCAAACCGGGGGCGATTTGGTTCGCAGGCCGCTGCAGGCCAGGCGTGCAGGCGAACGTGGCGCGTTTTTCTATGATGGTTTGGATGGGCTGCAGGTCTGGTAAATTGAGATGTGACCTGCCTTGGACAATCACTTTTTCTTGCAACGCAAACCGATCGCCCTGGCTGGCACTGACGACGAAGGCGAGTAAACCATGTTCACCGCCCAATTGCCCACGATCAAAAACAAATTGGGCGGGGTTTTGAGCTTCAGATCCTGAATCACTCCGCAAAGCCAGCATGGGCTGCGACAGCTTCGCATCTTTAGCATAGGCGTAAACGGTGGCGATAGCTTCATAGCGCAGCGCGTTCACGCTGTTTTGCCAATCTTGCACCTCGCGTCGCAGCAAATGTTCCAGTTCTTTTGCTATTTTATTCGTAGCTGCATAGGCAATATTTATGCCGGCTAGTGCCATATTTGAGGGTGAGCCAGCCAATATGACGGCATCAAATGTTTGCTTGACGGTCGTTGCGCTGATTTGCCAGCCTGTGTTGCTGTAATCAATGCTTTCCACCCGTTCCCCCAGCAGCACTTTGCCCCCATGTTTGAGCAGCCAAGCGGCGGCGGGGTGGGGGAAGAGGTTGGACAAATCGCGGGTGGGAATCAGCAAGTTAGCGCTGCCAAATGTTGTATTTCTAGAGGTTTTTTCGTCGATTTGGATATGAACTTCAGTGTTTGGGCTAAACATCGCGTCTTGCAGCACCCGCAAAAAAACCTGCGCACTGGCGTCCGCCATGGGTGTGTTGAGTGCGGACAGGCACAGTGGTTCAATCAGTTCTGCCATCACGCGTGGGGTGATTTTTGGGTTTGATCGCTCACAGAGTTGCAACACGCTGAGGTGCTGCGAGCAAGTGAACCCACCGCGTTGCCAGCCCGATGCCGCCCGCAAAAGCGCCAGTTTGTCGCCCCAAGTCCAACCTTTTGCCGTCAAAATGCCCCAAGCAGCGTCTAAACCGACAATCCAAGGCGCTGGCCAATCGGGGAGTTTTAGCCCTGTTTTGTCGGGGAACTGCAGCGTCAACGGCAGCCGCAACAGCGCGTTTTCAAGGTTCACGCCCACGGTTTGCATCAGCTTCAAAGTCTCAGAATACGCGCCAATCAGGATGTGCTGGCCGTTGTCTAGTGATACAGGTGTGCCGTCAGGCAAAGTGCTGGCATGAGAGCCAGAAACAACCCTAGCCCGCCCACCTAGAGCGTGAGATGCTTCAAAAACTGTAGCGTGGTGGCCTGCTTGAATAGCTGCCACAGCAGCCGCCATGCCCGCCCAGCCGCCGCCTACGATGGCGATGTTCTTTTTAAGTTCAGATTGCATATGTTTTACCGTTCGGGCTGAGCTTGTCGAAGCCTTTCGACAGGCTCAAGGCGAACGGTGTTGTGAGAATCATTTCAAACTTTGCCAAGAGCCTGAACTTTCCATGCCAGCCACATTTTTCGCAGCGGGGTGAGTTTGATGCGCTGCGTCATCACCGCAAAGTTGTCCCGCTCAATCTCACGCAACAAGCTGCGGTAAATGCTCGCCATCATCAAGCCCGGCTTTTGGGTGCGAAAGTCAGCTGGCGGCAGCATTTGCATCGCCTCGTCATACAAACCGTGCGCCCGCTGCGCTTGGAAAGTCATCAAAGCGGCAAACCGAGGCTGAAAATCAGGAAGCACCGTTTTCGCATCGTATTTCAGCAGCTCGTGCGCTTTCACGTCAAACTGCTGCAGCTCGTTCATAGGCAAGTAAATCCGCCCCCGCCGAGCGTCTTCACCTACGTCGCGGATGATGTTGGTCAGCTGAAAAGCCTGCCCAAGTTTGTGGGCATATTCCGTCGTTTTCGGGTCAGTCTGCCCAAAAATCTTAGCCGCCACCTCGCCCACCACACCAGCCACCAAGTGGCAATAGCGCTGTAAATTGGGGTAATCCAAGTAGCGCGACTGGTTCAAATCCATCTGGCAGCCATCAATCACCGCCTGCAAATGTCGCTCTTCAATGCCATAAATGGTGCAAAGCGGCATCAGCGCCTTCATCACCGGGTGCGTAGGGTTGCCTTTAAACGATTTATCTACCTCCGACGCCCACCAAGCCAGTTTGGTGGCCGCTACGCCAGGGTCCACCATCTCATCCACCACATCGTCCACCTCCCGGCAAAACGCGTAAAACGCCGTAATCGCCGCGCGGCGCGGCTTGGGCAGGAACAGGAAAGCGTAATAAAAACTGCTGCCAGAAGCGGCAGCTTTCTCTTGGACGTATTGCTCTGGGGTCATGGGCAGTATTGTCACATTGATTTATTGGTTTGAATTGGCGTAAAATTTGCTATTTTTATGATAGCTGCTCAGGCAATAAATACAACGGCTAGGGTCATATTTAACCCTGTTTTCGCTACATCCACAGCGTTCGCCACCCAATCACCACATAGTCCAGCTTAGTCAACTTGGGGCGCTTCTCCAGCATCGCATAATCCAGCGCTTTGATTTTGTCTAGGATACGTAATCCGCCTTGCACGACGAATCTGAGCTCCCAGCCGGCTCTGCCTGGGATTAAATGTGTTAATTGAGAGCTTTTTAGCATCTTAGCCGACGTATTTATTGCCTGAGCAGCTATTAATTTTGTAGCGTTTTCAGTTTGATTCAAGCTAATTAAGTCTGCGCGGCTGACGTTGAATTGGGCGCAGGCATCTTCGGGTAGGTAAAACCGGCCACGGGGGATGTCTTGGCTGAGGTCTTGCCAGAAGTTGATGAGTTGCAGAGCGGTGCAGATGTTGTCGCTGTAGCCTAGCGCCACGCTATCTGTGATGCCGTAAAGGTGCAACAGCAAGCGGCCGACGGGGTTGGCGGAGCGGGTGCAGTAGTCGTGCAATTCGGCTTCGGTTGCGTAGCCTTGGCCGTCGTGGGTCTTGCGGATGTCTTGTTCGAAGGCGCTGAGTAAGTCGTCTAAGTGTTTGATGGGTAAGGAAAATTTGGCGATGACTGCGGTCAAGGGGGTGAAGACATGCGGCCAACGGGGTGAGACTTGCGCATTTTTTGACGCTGCGATCAAATCGGCGCGGAAGGCGGCTAGGTCGTCCAAGCGCTGCTGTGGGGTGTTATTGCCTTCGTCCGCAAGGTCGTCCGCGGTACGGGCAAACCAATAAATCGCAGCGATAGCCGAGCGCAAGCGGGGCGGGCAGAGCCAGCTGGCTACGGGGAAGTTCTCGTAGTGGGTAATTTCTTGAACGGCGGGCTGTGCGTTGTCGGACATGGCGATAGTTTAGTGGCCTATTTCCTAAGTTAAGGGTTTCGACAGGCTCAACCCGAACGGTATTTACAAGTTGCTATCAAGTGGGCTTCATCGTCAAAGCTAATCAGGTTAAAATAGAGAGCTAACCAATTTTGAGGGCACGCTTGTAACCAATCAAGCTGCAAAGTTTTGAGTTTTTCGATGCGCGGGTGGCGAAATTGGTAGACGCACCAGGTTTAGGTCCTGACGTCCGCAAGGATGTGGGGGTTCGAGTCCCCCCCCGCGCACCATCGATAAGCTGTTTTTGATTTATTTTTTTGACACATTTAAGTGAGAACGCCATGGCTGTGACTGTTGAAACCCTAGAAAAATTAGAGCGCAAAATCGTTTTGACGCTCCCTACCAGCGTGATCGCGACTGAAGTGGACGCGCGCCTGAAAAAGCTCGCCCGCACCGTGAAGCAAAACGGTTTTCGCCCAGGCAAAGTTCCTTTGAGCGTGGTCGCGCAGCAATATGGCTACTCTGTCCATTACGAAGTGATGAACGACAAAGTGGGCGAGGCATTTGCCGTGGCCGCTAACGAAGCCAAATTGCGTGTCGCAGGTCAGCCAAAAATCACTGAAAATGAAACTGCACCTGAAGGCCAAATGGCTTTTGACGCGGTGTTTGAAGTGTTCCCAGAAGTCAAAATCGCTGATTTGGCGACCGCTGAAGTCGAAAAATACTCGGCTGAAGTGACGGACGCTGCCATTGACAAAACCCTAGACATTTTGCGCAAGCAGCGCCGCACCTTTGCCCAACGCGCGATTGACGCACCTGCGCAAGACGGCGACCGTTTGACAGTTGACTTTGAAGGCAAAATCGACGGTGAAGTGTTCCAAGGCGGCAAGGCTGAGGCTTACCAGTTCATCGTGGGCGATGGTCAGATGTTGAAAGAATTTGAAGAAGCCGCCCGTGGCATGAAGTCTGGCGAGAGCAAGACTTTCCCCTTGGCTTTCCCAGCGGATTACCATGGCAAAGACGTGGCAGGCAAAACGGCTGATTTCATGTTGACGATCAAGAAGCTGGAAGCAGCTCATTTGCCAGAAGTGAACGATGCTTTGGCAAAGTCACTCGGTATTGTTGACGCAACAGTGGCTGGCTTGCGTTCAGACATCAAGAAAAACCTAGAGCGCGAAGTCAAAGCGCGCTTGTTGGCTAAAAACAAGCAATCTGTGATGGACGCTTTGGTGGCCAAGGCTGAGTTGGACTTGCCTAAAGCCAGTGTGAAAGCTGAGCTGGACCGCATGGTTGAAGGCGCACGCGCTGATTTGAAGCAACGCGGCATCAAAGATTTCGACAAAATGCCAATCCCTGAAGACATTTTCCAGCCACAAGCTGAGCGCCGCGTGCGTTTGGGCTTGGTGGTTGCAGAATTGGTGAAAGCCAACAGCTTGCACGCCAAGTCTGAGCAAGTGTCTAGCCACATTGAAGAACTGGCCGCCAGCTACGAAAAGCCAATGGACGTGATTCGTTGGTACGGCAGCGACAAGAACCGTATGGCGGAAGTTGAAGCCATTGTCATCGAAAACAATGTGACCAATTTTGTGCTGTCAAAAGCCAATGTGGCTGACAAAGCGATCTCTTTTGACGAATTGATGGCGCAGCAGTAATTAACTAATCTACCTGTTTAAATTGGGGCTTGTGTTTTCGGACGCAAGCCCCATGTTTTTTGGGTGCATTCTTTGGTACAGTACGGCTGTTATGTACACGTTTAACACGCACATCATTTAACTTGGAGTCTTCATGAGCAATATTTATTCGCAATTTGGTACGCAGATGGCCTCTTATACACAGGAGATCCAAGGTTTGGGCATGGTGCCTATGGTGATCGAGCAATCTGGCCGTGGCGAGCGTTCTTACGACATTTATTCAAGACTGCTCAAAGAGCGTGTGATTTTCTTGGTAGGCCCGGTGAACGACTACGTCGCCAACTTGGTGGTGGCGCAGCTTTTGTTCCTT
Organism: Polaromonas sp.; assembly: GCA_043740415.1. Taxonomy (GTDB): domain Bacteria; phylum Pseudomonadota; class Gammaproteobacteria; order Burkholderiales; family Burkholderiaceae_C; genus Aalborgiella. The sequence continues at coordinate 8,030 of JAYUCJ010000048.1, forward strand.
GAGAGCGAAAACCCAGATAAGGACATTTCTTTTTACATCAATTCCCCAGGGGGCTCAGTCTCTGCCGGTATGGCGATTTATGACACCATGAACTTCATCAAACCTGAAGTGTCTACGCTGTGCACGGGAATGGCTGCCAGCATGGGCGCCTTTTTGTTGGCCGCAGGCGCGAAGGGCAAACGCTTCTCGTTGCCAAATTCTAAAGTCATGATTCACCAACCTTCTGGCGGTAGCCAAGGGCAGGCGACTGAGATTGAAATTGCTGCCCGCGAGATTCTAAAAACACGTGAGCAGTTGAATAAAATTCTGGCAGAACGCACAGGCCAGACCTATGAAAAAATCGCTTTGGATACCGAGCGAGACTATTACATGACCGCTGAAGAAACCAAAGAATATGGCTTGATCGACGCCGTGATTTCAAAACGACCATAAAACACCTGTTTTACTGTCCAGAATAGGCCAATTTACGGCCTTTTAAGGCTATTTCAGTACCTTTTTGGTTATCATTACTTATTATTTGAAAAAGGTGCTTCTATATGGCCGAGAAAAAAGGCGCATCTGGCGAGAAAACATTGTTTTGCTCGTTTTGTGGCAAAAGCCAGCATGAGGTTAAAAAGCTGATTGCTGGTCCGTCGGTGTTTGTGTGCGACGAGTGCATTGAGCTGTGCAACGAGATTATTCGCGACGAATTGCCCGTGATTGCGGCAGACGAAGCACGCAAAGCGCGCGGCGATTTGCCGACACCGGCTGAAATCAAAGCCAATTTAGACAATTATGTGATCGGTCAAGACGTTGCCAAGCGCACACTGGCTGTGGCGGTGTACAATCATTACAAACGTTTGCAGCACAAAGACAAGTCGAAAAAAGACGATGTGGAGCTGGCGAAAAGCAATATTTTGCTGATTGGGCCTACAGGTTCTGGCAAAACGTTTTTGGCGCAAACACTGGCGCGCATGTTGGACGTGCCGTTCGTGATGGCGGATGCAACCACGCTGACGGAAGCAGGTTATGTCGGCGAAGACGTGGAAAACATCGTCTCCAAGTTGCTGCAAAGCTGCAACTATGAGGTTGAGCGGGCGCAGCGCGGCATTGTTTACATCGATGAAATCGACAAAATTTCACGCAAATCAGACAACCCATCCATCACGCGAGACGTGTCGGGCGAGGGCGTGCAACAAGCCTTACTCAAGTTGATTGAAGGCACAATGGCCAGCATCCCACCGCAAGGCGGGCGCAAGCATCCGAACCAAGACTTCTTGCAAATCGACACGACTAACATTTTGTTCATTTGCGGCGGTGCGTTTGCAGGCTTGGAAAAAGTCATTGAAAACCGCACAGAAGCATCGGGCATTGGTTTTAGCGCTCTTGTGAAAAGCAAAGAAGTGCGTAGTATCACAGAAGTGTTCAATGAGGTGGAGCCAGAAGATTTGATCAAGTTCGGTATCATCCCCGAGTTGATTGGCCGTATGCCTGTCATTGCCACCTTGGCTGAGCTGAGTGAAGATGCGTTGATGCAAATTTTGACCGAACCGAAAAATGCTTTGGTCAAGCAATACAGCAAGTTGCTCGGCATGGAAGGCGTGGAATTAGAAATTCGCCCATCTGCGCTGAAGGCGATTGCGCAAAAAGCTTTAAAACGCAAAACTGGCGCACGCGGCTTGCGCTCCATCTTGGAATTAGCCTTGATCGACACCATGTACGAGCTACCGAACCAAACCAATGTTGTAAAAGTGGTGATTGATGAGTCAACCATCCTTGAAAACAAGCCGCCATTGATGGTTTACCGCGATCTAGCTAAAAAAGCCTAATTTCTGAATTTAATCAAGGATATTGATGTCCGCACCTATTGCATTACCTGCTGAACCCTTAGATTTGCCCTTGCTGCCACTGCGTGATGTGGTGGTGTTTCCGCACATGGTCATCCCTCTGTTTGTGGGACGCCCAAAAAGTATCAAAGCCCTGGAGCTGGCCATGGCTGCTGAGCGTCGCATCATGCTGGTGGCGCAAAAAACGGCAGCCAAAGATGAACCTGCTGTCACGGACATGTTTGATGTCGGCTGCGTCTCTACGATTTTGCAAATGTTGAAGTTGCCAGACGGCACGGTGAAAGTCTTAGTCGAAGGCCAGCAACGTGCGAAGGTGAACCGTGTCGACGATGCTGAAACGCATTTCACTGCCAATGTGACACCCATAGAAACACAAGACATCAAACTGACAGCCAGGGGTGAGAAAACACCTGAGATAGAAGCTCTGCGCCGCGTGGTGATGCAGCAGTTTGACCAATACGTCAAACTGAACAAAAAAATTCCACCTGAAATTTTGAGTTCAATTTCCAGTATTGACGACCCCGGTCGTTTGGCTGACACGATTGCCGCACATTTGCCTTTGAAGCTTGAAAACAAACAAGTCATTCTTGATTTGTCTGACATCAAAGCGCGTTTGGAGAGTCTGTTCGAGCAAATCGAGCGTGAAGTCGATATTTTGAATGTTGACAAAAAAATCCGTGGCCGCGTCAAGCGTCAAATGGAGAAAAATCAACGCGATTTTTACTTGAACGAACAAGTCAAAGCGATTCAAAAAGAATTAGGCGACGGTGAAGAAGGTGCTGACCTTGATGATCTCGGCAAGAAAATCAAAAATGCCAAAATGAGCAAGGAAGCTTTGAAGAAAGCCGAAGCCGAGCTCAAAAAACTGAAGTTGATGTCGCCTATGTCTGCCGAAGCGACCGTGGTGCGTAATTACATCGATGTTTTGATTGGTTTGCCTTGGGCGAAGAAAACGAAAATCAAGCACGATTTGCCAGAAGCTGAAAAAGTGTTGAACGCTGACCACTTTGGGCTGGACAAAGTCAAAGACCGGATTTTGGAATATCTCGCGGTGCAGCAGCGCGTTGACAAAGTCAAAGCACCGATTCTCTGTTTGGTCGGTCCACCAGGCGTTGGTAAAACGTCCTTGGGTCAATCGATTGCTAAAGCGACGGGGCGTAAGTTTGTACGCATGGCTTTGGGCGGCATGCGTGACGAGGCGGAAATTCGTGGTCATAGACGTACCTACATTGGCGCTTTGCCGGGTAAAGTGCTATCAAATTTGAGTAAAGTCGGCACACGCAATCCGTTGTTCTTGCTGGATGAAATTGACAAGCTGGGTACAGAATACCGTGGCGACCCGTCAAGTGCCTTGCTTGAGGTGTTGGATCCTGAGCAGAACCATACGTTTGCCGACCATTACGTGGAAGTTGATTTTGATTTGAGTGACGTGATGTTTGTCGCTACCTCAAACTCGATGAACATTCCTTCGGCTCTGTTAGACCGTATGGAGGTGATTCGTTTGGCGGGTTACACCGAAGACGAAAAAACCAATATTGCCATCACGTATTTGCTGCCTAAGCAAATGTCAAACAATGGCGTGAAGGCCAGCGAGTTGAAAATTCCGTACGAAACAGTGCGTGATATTGTTCGCTATTACACACGTGAGGCAGGCGTTCGTTCGCTTGAGCGCGAGTTGTCAAAAATTTGCCGTAAAGTCGTCAAGGGCTTGTTGCTCAAGACTTACAAAGCGCCTGTTACCGTAACGCCAGACAATCTCAACGATTATTTGGGCGTACGTAAATTTAGTTATGGTCGCGCAGAAGAGCAAAACCAAGTTGGTCAAGTGGTTGGTTTGGCTTGGACTGAAGTCGGTGGTGACTTGCTCACCATTGAAGCGGCCATCATGCCTGGTAAGGGTGTGATCACGCGTACGGGTTCGCTCGGCGATGTGATGAAAGAGTCTGTCGAAGCGGCACGTACCGTGGTGCGCAGCCGTGCCAAGCGCTTGGGCATCAAAGAAGAGATGTTTGAGAAGCGCGATATTCATATCCATGTGCCGGATGGTGCAACGCCTAAAGATGGGCCGAGCGCAGGGGCGGCTATGACGACGGCATTTGTTTCTGCGTTAACAGGCATTCCCGTACGTGGTGATGTGGCGATGACGGGTGAGATTACGCTGCGCGGAGAGGTCACTGCCATTGGTGGTTTGAAAGAAAAATTACTCGCTGCTTTGCGTGGTGGTATCAAGACCGTTTTGATTCCAGAAGAAAACGCCAAAGACTTGCAAGAAATTCCTGAAAACGTGAAAAACGGTTTAGAAATCGTGCCAGTTCGATGGATAGATAAAGTGTTGGAATTGGCCCTTGAGCGCATGCCAACGCCGTTGGTTGATGTGGATCCAATCGTTGATGCAGTGACTGCTGCAGCTGCGTTGTCAGCCACGCAGACTGCGTCGACAGAATCTATCAAACATTAATTTGAAAATTTTAGAAAGTCGAAAAATATAGGCTATAATTCGCCTATCGAAATGCGGGAATAGCTCAGTTGGTAGAGCGCAACCTTGCCAAGGTTGAGGTCGAGAGTTCGAGACTCTTTTCCCGCTCCATGTTCCATAAAGGGAAGCCCAGGCTTCCCTTTTTTGTCGATTGCGTTGGGCGTCCGTGTGATCGCCCGGAAGCGAAGGATATTGGCGCGATAGCAAAGCGGTTATGCACCGGATTGCAAATCCGAGCAGCCCGGTTCGACTCCGGGTCGCGCCTCCAGTACCTGCCCCGTGCCTCCAGACGCGTGCGTTTTTGTTTCACAATGCTGTTATGCGCCCGGGTGGTGAAATTGGTAGACACATCGGACTTAAAATCCGCCGCTTTCCTGCATAAG
>JAYUCJ010000049.1:0-1863 GCA_043740415.1 Polaromonas sp.
ACGAAGCAAACGAGCTACTGGACGCTCAGCTCATTCAGATTGCTGCTCTGGTTAATCGCCACCAGATGGGTGTTCTGGAAATCACCCCAAAACCGGCAAAACCAGATACCGATGCGGAGTCGCACGTCATCCTTCAAGTTTTGCCTTCCCCGGGCGTCACAGCAGGGAAATCAATGCCTGGTGCGCTTGCTTTGCCATCTGACCTTGTTGAAGGCGTTCAGACCGTCGCAGTGGATTCAGACACGTGGCGCGTGTTCGTGAAAACACTGGATGCGGGTTCCCGAATTGCAGTAAGTCAGCGGACGAAAGTCCGTGATGACATTGCCCGCAACAGCGCACTCTCAACGCTGATGCCATTCGTCATTCTGATTCCGGTTCTCCTGTTAATGGTCGGCGATTTGATTCGCCAGATGTTCAGCCCCCTCAAACTGCTTGCGTCGGACCTCGACCAGCGAGCCGAGCAGGACTTGCGGCGGGTGAGTGAAGTCAATTTGCCCTCGGAAATCCATCCGTTTGTTGTCGCAATCAATCGCCTGTTGGGGCGTGTATCGGAATCAATCGCAGTGCAACATCGTTTTGTGGCGGACGCCGCTCACGAGCTGCGTTCGCCACTGACGGCTCTTTCACTCCAGGCTGGGCAATTGGAAGCGTCGGACATGTCACCGCTTGCGAGGGCGCGGCTGACCACTTTACGAAGCGGCTTGAAGCGTACGCAAATACTGATTGTCCAGTTGCTCGCATTTGCGAGAGCCCAGCAGGCGCAGCTTGAAAAACCGCCGTTGATCCCAATCCTGCCGGTTTTGCGTCAAGTTCTGGAGGATCTGATGCCATTGGCGGAAGCGAAGAATATCGATCTGGGTGTGTTGGGTGAAATTGACGCTGGCATCAACATTGATGAGCATGATTTGGGGAGCATGGTCAAAAACCTGGTTGAAAACGCCATCCGTTATTCGCCCTTTGGCGGACAGGTTGACTTGTCGGTGCAGGTAACTAGCGGCGAAGTCAGTTTGATTGTTGAAGACACTGGCCCCGGTATCCCCGTAAGCGAGCGGCAGCGGGTGTTCGATCCGTTTTACCGAATTCTGGACCACGACGGAGATGGTTCGGGCTTAGGCTTGTCGATTGTCAAAGCCATTGCGGACCGAGTGGGTGCCACAGTGACTCTGGAAACCACGTCGCCGCAGAGATCTGCGTCGGGGCTGCGCGTGACAGTTAGATTCGCGTCAAACCAAATTACAACATGACTCAAACCGTCCGAAAATTTGGTCGCTTGTTCCGCAGGCCGCGCCTTGCAACGTCGGCTGCAGCAGCGGCAATCGTGTTTATCGGCTTGCTGCCCTTGATGCCAACCGCCCGAGCGATGCTAATTGCATTTGATGCCGGTGCCGCGATGTTTCTGGCTTTGATGACCGCCGTCATGGTACGGGCCACACCGCAAACGATGCGACAGCGTGCGCAGATGCAGGACGAAGGCAAGTGGACCGTTCTGTTCATGACTTTGGCGATTGCTGGAGTCGTTCTGGGAGCCTTGTCGAACGAGCTCCACGCAGCCAAGGACAAATCGCTGGGTGATATCGCGCTTGCCAGCAGCTCCATTTTCCTGTCCTGGTTGTTCGTTGCGGTGATGTTTTCCCAGCAATATGCGCATAGTTTTTACACGAAATCCGCACAGATGATTTTCCCTGGGACAGAGCATCCGGATTATTTTGACTTCCTGTATTTTTCCGTCGTCATCAGCATGTGCTGTCAAACGTCAGACGTCGTGGTTTCAACAAGCGGTATGAGACGCCTTGTCACACTGCACAGCGTAATGTCTTTTTTCTTCAATGTCATCATCATTGCGATCACAGTCAACGTTGTCGC
>JAYUCJ010000050.1:0-4590 GCA_043740415.1 Polaromonas sp.
CGTTCACCACTTTTGGGTGAGCACACCGATGAAGTGCTCAAACAACTGGGCTACAGCGCGGAATACATTGACGAGCTGCGGGCTGAAAAAGTTATTTAAAAGTGTAAATCAAAAATCTTAATGCCTTCAAAAGCGTGAACATTCAATAATATCGCAACAATACAAGCATATTTTTTTATAGCACTTTAGGCAATAAATACGTCCGTTGTTGTCGTATTTATAGTAATTTAAGCGCAACAGCCACTATTTTTGCCTGATTCTTGAATAGGCGGGCAAGGCAATGTGGCATAGGAGCAAAACACGCAGCAATCGCCAGCTTTGGGCTTCAGCACAACATGGCATTGCTGGCATTCATAAAACCACTGGCAGGCGTCGGTTGGCATGGTTTCGGTCTTCACAAAGCCGCACTCTGGGCAGGTTAATGTTGACTCTAAGATGATGGTTGTCATTTTGTTGTTGTTGCCAAAGTTGAGCTTACTAAAGTTGAAGGGTAACCGGCATCTTTTGTCGACTGTGTCACTGTTTCGATGCTTGTTTTCGCGTCGTCAAACGTGACCGTCGCTTGTCGCTTGTCAAAATCGACGCTTGCTTGGCTCACACCTGCTACTTTCAACAACGCTTTTTTTACGGTAATTGGGCAAACTGGGCAATCCATGGTGGGTACGGACAAGGTGACCGTCTTCGGTGCAGCCAACGTGTTTATTGAGAAAATAGCTATTGAAAGCGGAGCAAATAATCGTTTCATATCAAAGTCCATTTAATAAAACCAATGTGCAAAAAAAGGAAAAGTTAACGCCAAAACCACCAAAACTGATACGGCTATGAAAAGCATTTTGTAGGCTGTTTTAACTTGGGGAATCGCACAAACCTCCCCAGGTAAGCATTTAGAGACGGGTCGCCAAATACGCCGCGCTGCGAAAAACAAGGCGACCAATGCCAAACCGATAAAAATTGGTTGATACGGTGCCAGTACTGTCAAATTGCTGATCCATGCTCCAGAAAACCCAAGGGTGAGTAAAACCAAAGGGCCAAGGCAGCAAGCAGAAGCCAAAATCGCCGCCGCACCCCCCGCAAACAGCGCTTTACGACCGCCATCACCATCGATTTTGTTTGATAAATATGTGTTCATGGGTTAATCTTATCTCCGTACTCAAGTACGGAGTCAACAGATAAAGTGAAAAAACATGGAAAATTTAACCATCAGTGCCTTGGCACAGGCGGCGAGTGTCAATATCGAAACCGTTCGCTTTTATCAGCGCAAGGGTTTGGTTGGTGAACCCAATAAGCCTTTAGGCGGCATTCGCAGGTATGGTGGCTATGAATTGGGGCGTATTCGCTTCATCAAAGCGGCTCAAAAACTGGGTTTTAGTCTTGACGAAGTAGCGCAGTTGCTCAAGCTTGAAGACGGGACGCATTGTGACGAAGCAAGAGAACAAGCCGTTTATAAATTGCAAAACGTCCAAGCTAAGCTCGCTGACTTGAAACGCATCGAAGCTGCATTGATTGAACTCATTGGCCAGTGTAGTCGTTTCGATGGACAAGTGAGTTGTCCGTTGATTTCGGCGTTGGGTAGTTTTGAGTAGTGAATAATCTGATATTACTATGAATAATATAGCACCTTAGGAAATAAATACGCCGGTTAAATACCAATCTTACACCCAAGAGTCAATCAATACACCAGCTTGCTCAATTAAGAAGCTTTTGAACGCTTTGGCAGAAGTCGAGAGCTTCTATTGGATGCTTAAGGCCGAACGTAGGCCCAGCCCTCGCTTTGGCGGCGCATGATCTGCACCACGCCTGCTGGCACAAAGCTGGCACCGCTGATGATGTCGGCTTTACTTATTTTGAGGTTGTGCAAGGTGTTCTCGCAGGCTACCACAGCAATACCTGACTTCATCGCCTCAGTCACGCGCGAGTTGGCTGGCGAGTCAAACTTGATCATGTTGATGCCAGGACCAAAAGCGACAATTTCAATGTCCACATTAACGGCACCAAGCTCGTCTTGCACGTTTTTGGCGTTGTTCAAAGCCATGTTCCATTTGGCTGGGTCAGCTTCGCTCATTTGGATTAATAGTTTTTGACGTTTTACAGTTGTGGTTAACGCAGGTTGTGCGGAAGCAGCTACTAAAAATGTAGCGGATAGCAGGCCTATGAAGGCAGAGCGTTTGATCATGTAGGTTTGTCTCCGTGTGTATATATAGACTAGCAATTATATTGTTGCACACTTTGAGCTATCCCTTTCAATTTTGTACAGACGGGTTCCAGTGCCGTAAAAACTGTCTAGATAAAGCGGTCTCACCATTCTCCAAAATAAAATAACGAAACGACTCCGCAGCCGGCGACAGCATTTTGGACAGTGTGTGCACACAGTTCCATTTGCGTACCACGGGCGCGCCCTCTACAGGGATGATTTTGAGCAAGTGGTGGTCTAGCTCCAAGCCTATGGTGTGCAGTGACAAAAAACTGATGCCCATACCTGCTATCACCGCCTGTTTGATGGTCTCGTTGCTGTCGGCTTCCATGGCGATGTTGAGTTCGACAGTTTGGCGTTGTAGAAATTTCTCCAGTGCCGCCCGGGTACCCGATCCTTGCTCACGGCTGATAAACGGCTCGCTGAGCATACTCATTACACTGACCTCATTTTGCCCAGCCAAAGGGTGGCTGGGTGCGGCGATAAACACATGTGGATGCGCTGCAAACGGCTCAGATCGGGTGGCCATCTTCTCCGGTGGGCGGCCCATTACCGCAATATCCACCTCGCTGCGCTCCAGCAAGTTCACCAGATGCACACGGTTGCCCACCACCAGTTTGACATCAATGCCCGCGTGCTCGCGTTTGAAGTCTGCCAGCAGGTGGGGTAAAAAATATTTGGCGGTGCTGACCATGCCAATCGTCAGCGTGCCCACCTCAAGTTTTTGTAGACGGGCAGTGGCATCTTCTGCATCTTTGAGTGTCGCCAGTATTTTGCGTACATACACCAGCATGTACTCACCTGTTGTGGTGAGGCTGACTTTTTTCCCCGTCCGGTCAAACAGCGGCAGACCCACATGCCCCTCTAATTCCTTGATTTGCATGGTGATGGCGGGTGGCGTGAGGTGCAGGCTTTGAGCGGCTTTGGCAAAGCTCAAATGCTTGGCGACCTCGTTAAACACACGTAATTGTCTAAAAGTTGCATTCTTCATTCAGTAAAGCCTTAACCTAAACTACATAAAGATTGAATATACCTTATTTGGTTATATGCTTATATTCAATGCTTCATCAATCGCTAACCCTAATGAATGGAGTGTAAATGAGTAAGTCTGAACAAATCACCGATGGCAAAGAACGCTACAAGTCCGGCGTCATTCCGTACAAAAAAATGGGCTACTGGGATCCTGATTACGCGATCAAGGAAACCGACGTGTTGGCCATGTTCCGCATGACGCCGCAAGACGGTGTTGAGGCCGACGAATGTGCGGCTGCCGTCGCCGGCGAGTCGTCGACCGCTACGTGGACCGTGGTTTGGACCGACCGCCTGACCGCCTGCGAGATGTACCGCGCCAAGGCCTACCGGGTTGATCTGGTGCCCAACACCGGTCCCGGTACCAGCACTGAAGCTCAGTACTTCGCCTACATCGCCTATGACATCGACTTGTTTGAAGGCGGCTCGATTGCCAACCTGACCGCATCGATCATCGGCAACGTGTTCGGCATGAAAGCTGTTAAAGCCCTGCGCCTGGAAGACATGCGCATCCCGGTCGCTTACCTCAAGACTTTCCAGGGTCCGGCTACCGGCGTGGTCGTCGAGCGCGAGCGCATGGACAAGTTTGGCCGTCCGCTGCTGGGTGCCACGACCAAGCCGAAACTGGGTCTGTCTGGCCGCAACTATGGCCGCGTCGTCTACGAAGCGCTCAAGGGCGGTCTGGACTTCATGAAAGACGACGAGAACATCAACTCGCAACCCTTCATGCATTGGCGTGACCGCTTCCTGTTCGTGATGGACGCCGTGAACAAGGCCAGCGCCGCCACCGGCGAGGTCAAGGGAAGCTACCTGAACATTACCGCCGGCACGATGGAGGAGATGTACCGCCGGGCGGCGTTTGCCAAGGAACTCGGCAGCGTCATCGTCATGATCGACCTCGTCATCGGCTACACCGCGATCCAGTCGATGGCCGTCTGGGCGCGCAAAAATGACATGATTTTGCACCTGCACCGCGCCGGCAACTCGACCTATTCACGCCAGAAAAATCACGGCATGAGCTTTCGCGTGATCTGCAAGTGGATGCGCATGGCGGGTGTCGATCACATCCACGCCGGCACGGTGGTTGGCAAGCTCGAAGGCGACCCGATGATGATTCGCGGTTACTACGACACGCTGCTCGACACGCACACCCCGGTGCAACTCGAAAAGGGTCTGTTCTTCGAGCAAGACTGGGCTTCGCTGAACAAGGTGATGCCGGTGGCGTCCGGTGGTATTCATGCCGGTCAGATGCACCAGTTGCTGCATTACCTGGGCGACGACGTGGTGTTGCAGTTTGGCGGCGGCACTATCGGCCACCCAGACGGCATTCAAGCCGGTGCAGTGGCCAACCGCACAGCGCTCGAAGTGAT
>JAYUCJ010000051.1:0-35882 GCA_043740415.1 Polaromonas sp.
ATCTAGATCGACATGTCGACAACGATTCTGCTGCTGCTTTCTTGGCTACTTCGCTTGGCTTGAAATCGTTTCAACAGCTAATGGTGACATAGCCTAAAAAAATAGCGTATATTTGCTATATTGCATAACTTTCACGCCACGCTCAACGGACGCCACACACAAACCGCAAAATCAGCATCCTAGGGCTTAGCTTTAACACAGCCCCAACAGCGCTGCTCAAATTGCCCATCGGCTGCTCATTGGCCAGTTATTGCAATCGTAAACATGCGGTAAGGAGCCATCTTATCTGCCCTAAAAGTAATTCAAAAATTTACGAAGTAATTGGCTAATTTAAATATTCTTTAATATCTTTCAATATAATTTTTGAAAGCCCAAAAAATATTTTTTTATTTTTAAATTTCTGTATTCATGAAATAGGAATTTATTATGTTGTCTAATTTGTAAAATTAATAATTTTTGAATTCGGCAAATAATAAAATACGCCATCATTAAATTTTTTACTCAAAACCGCTGATTTTTCCATGTAAACCATGCTATAGTGCCACTCAATTTAATTAACGTTGTTTTAATACTAAAGTTAGTATATTTTTCACCCCTTCAAATACACAGCCTCGCACATGAACCTGTCACTAAAACTACTTTTAACAGCCTCTGCGCTCAGCGTGTTGGCGGCGTGCGGCAACAGCACGTCTAGCACGGGTGCTGATGCCACCAACAAAAGCTCAGACTTAACCGCAACAATCAGCTCCGTTGCAGCAACCGCGCAAACATTGGCTGTAGATGCACACCGGCCTGCCGCTGCCACTGTAGCGGCGCAAGAGCCACCCGTTAAAGCACGCGACCTTGACGCAGCACCAACGCCCACAATCGTCGCCCTAGGTGCACCACCAACCAGTCAAACCGCTGCGGCGCAGAAAAACAACAACACCAGCGCTGCCGACCACATGGGCAAACCCCTGCAAATTGGCTTCAGCCGCGATGTGGCGCAAACCAGCACCCCAGCAGCCACCCAGCAAGTGCTGAAATGGCAAACCACCGCTTCAGGCAGTCAAGTAGCCGCCATCAACTTTACCTCCACCGGTGCCAAGGGCATGCGTTTGGGCTTATTGGTGAACCAACTGCCCGACACAGCCACCCTGCGCTTTTACGCCAAAGGCGCGACGACATCGCTTGTAATCACAGGCGCAGAGGTCTGGAAAGTTTTAGCCGCAAACTTGGCCTCTGGCGACAAATCAGACGCTGGCCGCACTTACTGGGGACCTGTGGCTGACAGTGCAGATGCCATTATTGAAATCGAGATACCGCGCGGCGGCAGCACCAGCGCAGTGAATGTGTCTGTGCCAGCTGTCATGCACATGTTTATGTCGGCAAAAGAAGCTGCTGCTGCAGCACAATCGACTTATACGGGCGATTTCAACTTGGGCTTAACCTGCCAAATTGATGTGACCTGTACAGCGCCATTGCCAGCGGCCTCCGATGCCGTCGCTTCTTTAACTTTCAACGCGCTAGACACATCCAGTTTCCCCTACCTCATCAAAGCTTTCATTTGCAGCGGTACTTTGGTGAATGACAGCATCGCCAGCGGCACACCCTACCTTTTAACGGCTAACCATTGCATTTCAAGCCAAACAGAAGCGTCAACACTCATTAGCCGTTTCCAATATCGCTCCATCATTTGTAACGATGCCGTCAATGGCACTTATTTCACTTCTGCGACGACAGGCGCAAAATTGTTGTATACAGCTTACAGTACCGACAGCACATTGGTGCAGCTCAACCCGACCACCACTTTATTAAGCCCAGTCACGTCACCAACGCCTCTGTTTGCCGGCTGGGATGCAACCACGATACCTGCTGTAACAACAGCAGTTCACAACATACACCACCCCAGAGGTGATCAGCAACGTATTAGCCGCGGCACTGTCATGAGCTATGCAGTTCGCGACACCACTAATACCACGAGTTTTTACAGTTCCATTTTGAACCCCAGCGTGACGGCCACAAATTCAAACATTCTTGAAGTCACTCTGACAACTGGTTTAACTGAAGGCGGTAGCAGCGGATCTGGCTTGTTCAAGGGTACGGATGCCAACCCGCAGTTGATTGGCCAACTCTTTGGCGGCTCCGCCCCGTCATGCACTGTGCCAAATGGTCCTGTCGCTACGCAAGCCAACAACGTCTATGGCCGCTTCGACGTGGCGTTCAACGCGGGCATGAAAGACTGGCTGGTTAAAGGTGTCAAATCAGTCATCCTGTTCAACAACGCCTCCACTGGCGTGTACTTTTACACCTACAGCACAACCGACATCAGCACCTTAAGTTCGAATACTGCATACAGCAACCAAGGGGTATCTTTCAAAGTTAGCAGCTACCAAACTGCTGGTTTGAGCCCTGTGTATCGGTTTTATAACACCAGCAATGGTACTTATTTCTACACCATCAGCGAGAAAGAACGCGCTGCTGTAGCGTCAAACACACCACGCATGCGCAATGACGGCGTTGTTTGGTACGCTTCTGCAACAGCAGCGGCAGGCACAGTGCCTTTGTATTCTGCTTTCAACAAAACGACGGGTTCGCAGTTTTTCACAACTAGCAGTACGACGCTAAGCAGCCTTATTGCGGGAAACTCGCAATTCAAGGCGGATGGCATTGCCTTCTACGTCACCCCATAACAAAAGCTTTGCAAAGCTTTGAAAACAGCATAAACGGAGATTGATTTGTACAAGTTATTCAAGCAAATTGGCAAAATTTCGGCAGCCATCGTATTAACGGCTTGCGCTACCTTAGCTTCGGCGCAGTTGGGCTCTGCGAGCACGGACTTGGTTTACACACCGGTCACGCCATGCCGAATCATTGACACCCGCAGTGCAGCTGCTGGGCAGATGGCCGCTGGCACAGTGCGAGCATTCAATGCTTGGACGACTACCAACTTTGCAAGCCAAGGCGGCACAAGCTCGAGTAATTGCGGTATTCCCACTACGACCGATACCGCTGCCATCGTGGTTTATTTTACGGTTGTGTATCCTAGTGCTGCTGGCTACATTACCACCTTCCCTGGTGGTAATGTGCCCCAACCCTTAGCCTCAACCGTCAACTTTGGTGCAGGTGACGTGAAAGGTAATAACGCTACCTTGAAGCTAGACCAAACCTCCGGGGTTACTACCAACCACTTCAAAGTCTTTGCGTCCAGTGCCACGCATTTGGTGGCAGATGTCGTGGGTTATTACGCTAAACCAACTGCTTTGCCTTTGACTTTGCTAGACCGTGACTTGGTCTACACCCCGGTAACGCCTTGCCGCATTGTCGATACGCGCAACGCAGGGGCAGATACTGGTCTCTTAATTGGAGGAGCGCCGGCGCGAAGCTTCGTCGGCTGGAATGGCTCTTATACCTTGCAAGGCGGTGATAACAGCAGCTGTGGCTTGCCTTACAGCACCAACAATGCCGCCATCGTGGTTAACTTCGCCGTGGTCGGCCCCAGCACAGACGGCTACATCACCGCGTTTCCTGCAGATAAGGCGCAACCCTTTGCCGCTACGGTCAATTTCGTGGCAGGAGATGTCAAAGGAAACAATACGGTTTTGAAACTGAACCAAACCACAGGCGAAACGGACTTCAAGGTCTATAGCTCCTCCACCACGGATTTGGTGGCAGATGTCGTGGGTTATTACGCCACGCCAGTCGCCCTAGGCTCGCCGAGTAGCGACTTGGTTTATACGCCCATCACACCTTGTCGCATCGTGGATACGCGTAATGCGAATTCAGGAGGTGCTTTTGTTGCGAAATCAACGCGTGATTTCATGGGTTGGGGTTCTAGTTTCGCGGCGCAAGGCGGTGCTCCGAATCCGTGTGGCCTGCCATTAAGTACAGATAACGCCGCCCTTGCGGTCAACTTCGCCATTGTGGGTCCTGCAACAGACGGCTATATCACGGCATTCCCAGGAAACCTAGCAAACGCTGCAATGCCCTTGGCCGCAACTTTGAACTATTATGCAGGCGACGTCAAAGCCAACAACACGGTTTTAAAACTCAACCAAACTGGCACTGGACCCCATTTCAAGATCTACTCCACCAGCGCCTCTCACTTAATTGCTGACGTCGTGGGTTATTACGCCAAGCCAAAACCATAGTTGAACTCCAATAAAAATGGCATGACGCCTTAAACTCATCTTGGAATTTAGCCAGCGTAACTATGCGTTTTTAAACCAAGCAGACAACCGCCTCATCGGGGCGGTTATGCGCCAACTGCTTGACGTGCGAAGTGCTGCAATTTGCGTTGTCAATTGCAGTACTTCCAGTTCACGTTGCTGCAAAATATTTAGCAATGTGTCGGTAGGTAGCCCTTTATTTTTTTTCATGTCGAAAAAAACTTGCGTACTTATGCCGCTCACACTTTGCTGTATGTTTGTCTCAAGCTTGATATATCTATCCATATCGCGTTGCGATAATTTCAAACCCGCAGCTTCAAATGTCTTTTCAATGAAACTAAAAGTGGTCAGCTTTTCACCACCAGCTGGTCGGCCGAAACGATTGATGCCATCGCACATAAACAGCAGCGATCTAAAGACCAAATGTGCCAGCTCAAGTGGCATGGTCAAGCACCACTCTTTATCGATGACATGCGCTTTTGCAGCAGCATCTATGATGATATTTTGCGGCATGCAATCGACATAATGCGCTGGTAACAGGGTCGAAGATGATACCCCTTCCGTGACGAAAGCTTCAGTTTCTCCCGTAGCTTCAAGAACAGTTAAATACCGTTTTACAAACTCACCCACTTGCTCAAAAGTCCAACCATCTTTGGTGACAATGTCGACGAATTCTTGTGAAAGCGGTTGGCCGAAAACATATCGGTCTGAATCTGGGCAGACAAAGGATACCCATTCATTTTTAGCACGACTCGTATGACTTACTATGCCTAAACGCTTGTAGCGCACCTCAACACGATGCTCATCATTGCTGGAGAAAATGGCTTCTTTACAAAACTCAGCCAATCGCGTGGTTGAATAATGGTAAGCCAAGTCGCCAGCAGGCACCAAGGTTTGTTGCGTGGGCGAGGCAATGATTAAAAATGAGTTGGATGTTTCCAAACCCAAGTCATTGGCAAACACAACCGGCCAAGCCAACTCTAATGAAAAGTTACATACTTCGGGCAATTGGGGGTCACGCTTGACGCTTTGTGAAGCAAAGGCTGAAGCATCGAAATGTTGATGCGCAAAGCCGGCTTCTGTGACGATGGATGAAGGAAGTTTGTAATCGGGGAATGGCGCTAAAAAATTGGATGCCTCGAATCCAGCTTGTTGTAAAAGCCTGGTCAAAACTGGTCGGCCAAAGGTTTGCGCCTGGTCTTTGCCGTATCGCCCTTCAATACCCACCATAGGTTTGCCAAAATGGTCTTCAGGCGCACCTGCAAAATATTTCAAACCGAGTTGGTTTTCGATGGCAATGATGAGTTTGCCATCCGGCTTGAGCAACTGCCGAACACGCTTGAGCATCGCTAAAGCAGGGTTGTCGCCAGGTGTAAACAAATTGGCATACTCAAGCACACCGATCAATGTGACAACATCGAATTGATGGTCGCTTTTGAATTGGTCAAATTTTTCTGTCAGTACGGTGATGTTGTCTAGATCACGGGTGCGAGAGCGCGCAATAGAAGCACGGCGCGGGCTGCCTTCAAGCGCCAAGACTTGCGCACCGCACTCGCCCAAATAACGTGAAATGGCGCCGCAACCTGCGCCAATTTCCAATACATTTGCGTCTTTAAGCGTTTGCTCAAACGGGCGCATGATGTTGGCCCGCGCGCTGGTCAAATGGTATTGTGAAGGCCAATCTGTGCAATGCTGACGAAGCTCAGTCGACAAGGTAGAAATATCAGCCGCGTTTTTGATGATATTGAAAATACGTGTTTCGATTTCATCGCCGTCGTTATAAGCAATACCCTTGTAGCTAGGATTTAGCCATACATTGGTTGTTGCGTCTAGTACGTAACCAGCTTTTTGAAGGAGTGTTTTCATGCGCTTATTTTTTTTGCCTGCAGGGTGAAGCCCAAGTTAGCGAGTCCAAAAAATTGATCGTTCGGACGAACTTGTAAATGGATGGCGTCATACCGTCTGTCATGCGGAATGACTTCTTCACCATGTTTACTGGCCAAACCTAAAGATATAAAGTAATCACCAGATGCTAAATTGCATTTGAATTCTGCAACGGTTTGGATGACTGAGCCCATGTCACCCGCTTCACCAAAATCTTTGCAGCCCAGGGTTTCCGTGTTTGCACCATAGACGGTGACGCCTTCTTTGGTTTTGATGGTGATGCCAAGAATAGGACGGTGAAAGTCTTTGAGCAATTTAACCGTGACTGCCAACGTGATGTTTTGTCCCGTGCTCACGGCCGATGGGTAATGTGCGTTGTCAGCCGCCAAAAAGTAATCGAGAATAGTTGCGGTGCCATCGCCCCAGCGGTATTCATGCGGGTTGTAGCCAGGCCGTGCCGAAAAGCTATCGTTTGTCGCGCTCAGTTGGTAGCCATCTGGTTTTGAAGTCAATTCAAGAGTCTTCTCGACAGCCACATTCTTCAATTCCGTTGCAGCTTCCGCCGGTTCAATCACTGCTTTTTCTTTGCCAAACAACAAATCCAAATACCGGTTGACGACATCTTTGGGTTTGCCCGACTCGAGCTGGACGCCTTTGTTCAACAAAATGGCTTGCGTGCAGTGTGTGACGATTTGCTCACTCGAGTGGGTGACCAGCAAAATGCATGTCCCGTTTTCTTTGAGTTGGCGCAACCTGTCAAAGCATTTGGCTTGAAATTTGGCATCTCCCACGGACAAGGCTTCATCGACAATGAAAATGTCCGGGTCGATTTGCGACTGCACGGCAAAAGCCAAGCGCACACTCATCCCGCTGGAGTAGGTTTTGATGGGTTGGTCGATGAACTCGCCAATGTCTGCGAAGGCTGCGATGGCATCAAAACGTGCATCGATTTCATCAATGCTCAGTCCAAGAACTGTTGCATTGAGATAAACATTTTCTCGCCCCGTAAACTCCGGGTTAAAACCAGCGCCCAATTCAAGCAGCGCGGCAACACGGCCATGCGTTTGCACCGTACCTGTCGTTGGCGTCAAGGTGCCGCAGATCATTTGAAGCAAGGTAGATTTGCCCGAACCATTGCTGCCAATGATGCCGACCGTTTCTCCGCGCTTGACTTCAAAAGAAATGTCTTTCAAAGCCCAAAATTCACGGTAGTACTTGACCGTTTTTTTTCCCAACATGCTTCCAAGCTTGGGAAGAATGAATTGCTTGAGTCTAGCGCCTGGGGTACTATAAATTTCATAGCATTTGCTCAGGTTTTTAACGCTGATTGCGACGTCGTTGCTCATTTTGAAAAGGATGCCGGCAAAAATATGGCCATTGAAACGCCAGTACCAAAGTTAAAGCACATCAGCAAAACCTTTACGCGTTTTCTGAAACCACACATAGCCTACCCAAGCGACGAAAGTGGCAACAATGGTGTAGATCAGTAGCCCAGCCCAATTGGGTTGTTGCCCCCAAATAAGCACGGCGCGAGCTTGCTCAATGATGAAGGTCAAAGGGTTCGCCAGCATCCAAGGGCGCATTGACTCTGGCAAGGCTGAAACAGGATAAAAAACGGGTGATAAAAACAGCATGACCGTCATGCCCAGCCCTATCGATTGCCCCACATCGCGGACATAGACGCCCAAGGACGCCAATATCCAGGCCAAACCAACCGTAAATATCACCAAGGGAAGCAATATCAGCGGGAAAAACACCAATGTCCAGTGTAAATACCCATTCGTTGCAAAAAACACCAATAACAAAACACCAACGCTGACCAAACTATGAAAAAGGGCTGTGCCCATGCTGATGGCGGGCAATATTTCCAAAGGGAACACGACTTTTTTGACGTAATTCACATTGCCCAAAATCAAATTGGGCGCGCGATTTAGCACTTCGGCAAAAAGACCATGAACAATCATGCCGACAAATAGAAGCACGGCAAAAAGCGTTTTACTTTCCTCGGTGCCCGCTGGCGCAGCACCCCAGCGTGATTTAAAGACAACGGCGAAAAAGAAGGTATAGACAACCAGCATGAACAAAGGGTTCAAAAATGACCACAACAACCCCATGATTGAGCCTTTGTAACGGCCAACCACCTCGCGACGGCTCATTTGAGAAATAAGCACGCGGTTGCCCCATAAACTGCGCAACATGGCTGCAAGGGTGGTCGGGTGCGCTGCGTGGGGATTCATGTTGTATATTTGAGCGCTGTAAGCTATGAATTTTGTTAATTATTATAGTTCGAGCCTCAATCAGACCCCAAGCATCAGCAGAACAGCGTATTACAGTTGAAAACAACCGAACTTCAAGCCGACAAGGCTCCCGCCAAATTACCCTTCTTGAAGCGCGCCAAGGCTGCGGTTTCTGAAGGACGGTTATTTTCTGGCCTCAAAAGACGCTTAAAACCTATCGTTGTTGCTCTAGGTAAGTCCGCCTTGCGACGTCCATGGATCAAGCGAAGTGTTCTAGCCGTGTTGAATCGTTCGCCCGAGCTCAAAAACCGTTTGTATCGACTTGTTTGGAAAGACATTGCGCTTTCGCCGCGAGCGATGCGCATCTATACCGCGCTCAGTACGGCTATACCTACACATAGTACGACACACAACAAAGGCGGTGAGTGATGCGTATCGTCATTGACTTGCAAGGCGCGCAGTGCGATAGCCGCTTCAGAGGCATTGGGCGATATTCACTGTCTTTGGCACTGGCTATGGCAAAAAATGCCAAACATCATGATGTTTGGCTGGCTTTAAACAGCGCCTTTCCGCAAAGCATCTTGGATCTTAGGCAGACATTTGACGGCTTGGTTGACCCCGCTCAGATTCGTATTTTTAACAACAGCGGCCATACGGCTGAAGTTGTGCCAGACAATGCTTGGCGCGTACGTACATCTGAGAAGATGCGCGAGCATTTTTTAGAGCAGCTCAAGCCCGATGTGATTCATGTTCCCACCCTGTTTGAAGGTTATGGTGACGATGCGGTCACATCGGTCGGTAGTTATACCTCTGGCCACAAAACAGCGGTGACGATTCATGATTTGATTCCGCTCATGGATCAGGCCAACTACCTGCCCAATCCCGCAATACGAGATTTTTACTTTCGCAAGCTTGAGTCACTCAAACGAGCTGGCTTGCTACTGGCCATCTCTGAATCGTCACGTTTAGAAGCCATCGAACACTTGGGCTGGTCGCCAGAACGCATCATCAACACCTCGGAAGGTGCTGACGCCCACTTTAAGGTGATTGAGCTGTCTTCAGAACGCCAGCAACAGGTTCGAACGCGTTACGGCATCACCCGCAAGATGGTGATGTATGCCCCGGGTGGCTTTGACCCGCGCAAAAATTTTGATGGTTTGATGCAAGCCTATGCCTTGTTGTCGCCAGAGGTACGGCGTGACTACCAACTGGTCTTGGCTAGCCGCCTGAGCAAAAGCCCACACGATGACTCGCGCGCCAAAATGAACGCCTGCCGTGTCAACGCCGGTTTGGTTGAAGACGAATTGGTGTTGACAGACTTTATGCCAGACGACGACTTGGTTGCTCTGTACAACATGGCAGATTTGTTCGTTTTCCCGTCCAAACATGAAGGATTTGGCTTGCCGCCGTTAGAGGCCATGGCATGTGGCGCGCCTACTTTGGGCGCTAATGCGTCGAGTTTGCCAGAGGTCATTGGTTGGAGCGAGGCTTTGTTTGACCCGCACAGCCCAGCCAATATGGCAGAAAAAATTTCACAAGCCTTGCTTGACCCCGCTTTTCGGACAAAACTCAAAGCGCACGGCATTGAGCAAGTCAAGAAGTTTTCATGGGATGCCAGTGCCATCAAAGCCATCACCGCACTAGAAGGCTTGCATGTGCTGAATGTGTCAAAACCAACCGTCGCTTATCCAACAACCTACCCGACATCTACCTTGCTAGATTCGATTGCACAGATTCAATCAACCCCCTCTGCGACTGAAAAAGACTTGGCGCACACGGCAAACGCGATTGCGTTTAATACCAGCTTAGAAGCACAGAAGAAGCTGCTAGTTGACGTGACTGAGTTGGTCAGATTTGACGCCAAATCCGGCATTCAACGCGTGGTACGCAGTATTTTGCTGGCTTTGCACCAAGATACGCCAGCTGGATACGAGCTTTGCCCGATCTATTTTGACGGTTTTAGATACCTGCATGCCAAAAGCTTCATGGCGGCGCTGACGCAGCAACCCAAGCATGTGCAACGCGCCAGTTTTGACGAAGTGGCCGAATTCAACCAGGATGATGTGTATGTGGGTCTCGATTTAAACCCTGGATTAACCGTCAAACTCGAGCAAACCTACCAACATTGGCGAGCTCTAGGCTTGCAGGTTTATTTCCTTGTTTACGATATTTTGCTGGTGGACAGACCCGATTGGGCACCTGAAGAAGCCGCAGCAGGACTTAAAAATTGGCTGACTACCGTTTCTCAAGTGTCAACTGGTTTGTTATGTATTTCCGAATCTGTCGCCCATGAAGTCCGAAATTGGCTTAAGCAACATCCGCCTGCGCGTCATCACTTACCTAGCGTTGAGAGTTTCCATTTGGGTGCGGACCTTGAGAACAGTGCACCCAGCCAAGGTTTGCCACCTGAAGCCACATCAGTGCTCAAAACGCTGCGAACTAGGCCAAGCTTCTTGACAGTTGGCACACTGGAACCGCGCAAGGGTCACAGGCAAACATTGGCTGCGTTTGAGTTACTGTGGGCACAGCAAATCGACGTCAATTTGGTTTTCGTAGGGAAAAAGGGATGGATGGTCGATGATCTGGCTGCGTTGATCAACAGCCATGCTGAAATTGGCAAGCGCTTGTTTTGGTTGGACGGCATCAGTGATGAGTATTTGGGCCATATCTACTCAGCGTCGACCTGTTTGCTTTCTGCGTCTGAGGGCGAAGGTTTTGGCCTGCCGTTGATCGAAGCAGCCAAACAACACATTCCCATTCTTGCTAGAGATTTGCCGGTGTTTCGCGAAGTAGCAGGGGAAAATGCTTTTTACTTCGAGGGCTTGGCGCCGCAAGATGTGGCGGATGCAGTCCAGCAGTGGCTGACATTGAATCAAACAGCCCAAACACCTGATTCAAAAAATATAGCGATATTGACTTGGGCCCAAAGTACTGAGCAACTAGTGGAAAAACTATCGTTGACGACGGAGAAGCGATACGAAAACAAGCTCTAGCCGGCGTATTTATTGCCTAATATGCTATTATTTATGCAGCAAAAACCACTTACGCCCGGCCGTACATATCCGCCAATCGCACGATATCGTCTTCGCCCAGATATGCACCACATTGCACCTCTATCAATACCAACTCATTTTTGCCAATATTGGTAAGACGATGTTTTTCTTTTAGCGGGATGTAATGGTATTGCCCCACCTCGGTTCTGTGCTCAATGTCTCCGATTTGCACAATCGCGATGCCTTGCACCACAACCCAATGCTCAGCGCGCTGGTGGTGGTATTGCAAGCTCAATGATTCTCCAGGCTTGACAGTGATACGTTTGACTTTGTAGCCTGATTCTTCTTTCAAAGTGGCATAGGTACCCCACGGTCTGTGAACCGTCGTTGGCAAATGGGTGCTGTCATGCTTGCGCTCTTTGAGCTCATCAACAATGGCTTTGACTTTTTGCGCGTGGTCTTTGTGGGCGACCAAGAGCGCATCTGGGGTATCAACAATGATGAGGTCATGAACACCCACCGTGGCCACGACTTTGGGCGTGTGGCTGCTGACTTGCACATGTGTGCGGGTGGTTTCAACGGCGACGACATTCGCCTCGAAGGTGTTGCCGCTGGCATCGGCTGTGTGCGCCAGGGCGACGGCTGGCCAGGTCCCTACGTCACTCCAGCCGAATTTTGCCGGGACCAAGGTGACGTTGGCAGCACGCTCCATGATGGCGTAATCAATGGAAATGTCGGGCTGCAGGCCAAAAGCGTGCGGGTCAAATCGGCTCACCGAGTCCTTGATTTTGGCGTCAACGGGGCTTGCGTTTTGGACTTTAGCGCCCTGCATCACGTGCTCAGCCGCAGCCAACACCTCGGGCGAATGCTCTTTGAATGCCTGCAAAATGGTGCCGGCGGTGAAGCAAAACATACCGCTGTTCCAATAATAGCGGCCGGTACTGAGGTACTGCGATGCTGTACCAGCATCCGGTTTTTCAACGAATCGCAGCGCTTTTTGCGGCGTTCTTTCAATTTTGGCGACTTCGATGTAACCAAAGCCAGTTTCCGGAGCGGTTGGCGAAATCCCGAAAACGACCAGTTGACCCTGCAAAGCATGCCTTGCAGCCTCCAGCGCATTTGATACGAAAGCTTCAGAATCTGGAATCAAATGGTCTGCCGGTAGCACCATCATCACCGCATCTGGGCCATGTGCTTGGCTACAAGCCAGTGCAGCTAAAGCTATGGCAGGGGCTGTATTTCGACCTTTGGGCTCTAAAAGATAGCTTGTTTTAGGAGGATCTTCTAAATTACCAACCACTTCACGGGTGAGAAAGAGGTAATCTTGATTGGTAACAATCATGGTTTCATCTGCACCGCAGGCTTGACCACGCTCTACGGCTTGCTGCAGCAAGGGGCTACCGCCCAAGCTGATGAACGGTTTCGGGTAAGCTTGGCGAGAAGCTGGCCATAGACGCGTGCCCGCGCCGCCAGAAAGTACGACTGAAATAAGTTTCATGATGGTCTAGCTAGGAAATTGGGACTTTAGCGTGGCATTGTACCTGTCGCCTCTCGTCGCCTTGGGCAAAGCTACAATAGTTAACATGTCCAGCCCAGTCGTCCAAAACCCAACACCATTGTCAAGCGCAAGCGTTTCCATACTTATCCCTGTTTATAAAAACGATGGGGGCTTGGACGAATTGGTGAGACGCATTGGCACGAGCATGGCTAATTCCGCCTATGCCAGCAACTTTGAATTGATTTTGGTGGACGATTGCAGCCCCGACAACAGCTGGGAAGTCATACAGCGCCTGGCAAAAGAACATGGCTTTGTGCAAGGAGCAACCTTGTCAAGAAACTTTGGCCAACACAATGCCATCATGGCTGGTTTAAATCTTGTTTCAGGTCAATACATCGTGCTGATGGATGACGACTTGCAGCACCCGCCTGAAGCCATACCAAGCATGCTAAATGAGCTAGCTGCGGGTGCCGATGTTTGCTACACAAACTACGCCAACCGGCAGCATGCCGCCTGGAAGATTGCAGGCAGTAAATTTAATGATTTGGTTGCTTCGTGGTTACTGTCAAAACCCAAAGGTTTGTATTTATCTTCTTTCAAAGCACTAAAGCGCGGTGTGGTGGACCAGATTCGTAGCCATGAAGGTCCATTTGCCTATCTTGACGGTTTAATTTTAGATGTCACAAGACGTATTAAATCGGTAGAGATCCAGCATGGTGTGCGCGCTTTTGGTGAAGGCAATTACAGCTTCAAAAAATCAATTTCACTGTGGCTGCGTATGGTGACTGGCACGTCTATCGTTCCCTTGCGCATGGTCACGCTGATGGGAGCTCTTATTGCTTTGCTAGGTTTTATGGGTGCTGTGTTTATTATTATCAGTAACTTCCTCTACCCCAATGAATCCAAGGGTTGGGCATCCATCATCGTCACCATTTTATTGGTCAGCGGATTTCAAACCTTGTTCATCGGCGTACTGGGTGAGTATTTAGGTCGCATCCATTTACGATTGAACAACAAACCGCAGTACCTCTTTCGCTATACGACAAAGAACGATGCCGAATTTCCCAAAATATAAGCAAGCAGAGCAAGCACAGTACCTATGACGATGATCGTTCAGCCACAGTCCATGCATTTTGCTGAACCACTTTTGTTGCAAAGTGGCAAAAGCATCCGTGCCTACGACCTGACTTATGAGACGTATGGCACGCTGAATGCTGATAAATCCAATGCTGTCTTGGTTTGCCATGCTTTGAATGCCTCGCACCATGTCGCGGGCGTATATGCCCATGCGGATGAAAAGATACAGGAAAAATCTGCGGGCTGGTGGGACAACATGATCGGCCCAGGAAAGCCCGTAGATACCAACCATTTTTTTGTGATCGGTGTGAATAATTTAGGCTCATGCTTTGGCTCCACAGGACCTATGCACGTCAACCCGGATACGCAGCAGGTGTATGGTGCTGACTTTCCTGTGGTGACGGTTGAAGACTGGGTTAATGCGCAAGCCTTGTTGATAGACAAACTGGGTATCTCAACGCTTGCTGCTGTGATGGGCGGCAGCTTGGGCGGCATGCAGGCTTTGAGCTGGACGTTGCAGTACCCGAACCGCCTGCGTCACGCCGTCGTGGTGGCCAGTGCGCCCAATTTGACGGCCGAGAACATTGCCTTCAATGAAGTGGCGCGCCGCGCTATCGTGACTGATCCTGATTTTTATGAGGGGCACTTTTACCAACATGGCGTCATTCCCAAGCGCGGGCTGCGCATTGCACGCATGATTGGCCACATCACCTACTTGAGTGATGATGTGATGAACGCCAAATTTGGCCGCCAATTGAAGCAGTCACTCGGCCTCGACAGCACGAAAAACGACGTTAATGCCAACGCTGATGCGTACAGCTACACAACTCAAGAAGTTGAGTTTCAAATCGAAAGCTATTTACGGCATCAAGGCGATAAATTTGCCGAGTATTTTGACGCCAACACCTACTTGCTCATCACCCGTGCGCTTGATTATTTCGACCCTGCGCGTAAATGTGGTGGTGATTTAACCCAGGCTTTGGCGATTGCAAAAGCTAAGTTTTTATTGGTCAGCTTTACAACCGATTGGCGGTTTTCGCCAAGTCGCAGCCGAGAGATCGTTAAAGCTTTGCTGGACAACAATTGCGATGTGAGCTACGCAGAGATCGATGCGCCACATGGCCACGATGCTTTTTTGCTTGATGACCTGCGCTATACAAGCCTAGTTAGCTCTTATTTTGATAGCATTTTACGTGAAACAACCATGGGAACCACGGCATGAGCGACTTAGCCACCATGCAAGCCATCGCCCAGTTGGTGCCGCCAGGCTCCCGCGTGCTTGATTTGGGTTGTGGCGACGGCGCGTTGCTTGCACACCTGCAAGCTACACGAAATTGCACGGGCTATGGCATTGAAATTGACGATGCCAATGTGCTGGCTTGTGTGCAGCGCGGCGTCAACGTCATTCAACTGAACTTGGACGAAGGCTTGGCCTTGTTTGACGATGCTTCGTTCGATGTGGTGCTTCAAATCGACACCTTGCAACATTTACGCAACGCTGAAATCATGCTGCGCGAAACCGCGCGCGTCGGTCGCCTGGGCATCGTTGCCTTCCCCAATTTTGCGCATTGGCCGAATCGCTTGAGCATATTGCTGGGACGCATGCCCGTTACCCGCCGCTTGCCTTACCAGTGGTATGACACCCCCAATATTCGCGTGGGTACACATGCAGATTTGCGCGAGCTTGCCCTGCATAACGGCCTCAAAGTACAAGACAGTTTTGGCATGCAAGAAGGTCGTACTGTGCGATTTGCACCGAATTTATTGGCGGGCACATCGGTTTTTTTATTTTCCAGATAAGTCTTTATTCACTAAGCAGGCCCATGAATTCAAAATTGCAGCCTACAGTTCCATTTTCTGAGGCTCTGAAATTTTGGTTCAAACTCGGTTTTATCAGCTTTGGCGGCCCCGCAGGGCAGATTGCCATCATGCACAAAGAGCTGGTGGAAGAGAAACACTGGATCTCTGAAAAACGCTTTTTGCATGCTCTGAATTACTGCATGGTGTTGCCTGGGCCAGAAGCGCAGCAACTGGCCATCTACATCGGTTGGCTGCTGCACCGCACTTGGGGTGGCGTGGTGGCTGGCGTGTTGTTTGTGCTGCCTTCGCTGTTTATTTTGATTGGCTTGAGCTACGTTTACGTGGTGTTTGGCAATGTGCCTTGGGTGGCGGCACTCCTCTATGGCATCAAGCCAGCCGTAGCGGCACTTGTCGTTCAAGCCGTTCATCGCATCGGCTCTAAAACACTCAAAACGCCTGCGACAGCGCCTGTACTTTGGGCAGTGGCTGTGCTGAGTTTTTTAAGCCTTTATTTTTTGCATTTGCCTTTTCCTGTGATTGTTATTTCTGCGGCTTTGATTGGTGTTTGGGGTGCTAAATTTGTTCCTAAGCAATTTTCAGCAGCAGCGGGTCATGCCGCCAAGAAATCTGCAAGCGGTACCACGCTGTCGGCCGTCATTGATGACAACACACCGACACCGGAACATGCTTTGTTCAAAAAATCGCGTTTAGCGACCGTCGTTGTTGTAGGCGCTGTCTTGTGGCTTGTGCCTATGGCAATTTTGATGGCTTATCAAGGCTGGCAGGGTGCATTGACCCAAATGGCTTGGTTTTTCACCAAAGCGGCTTTGCTAACTTTTGGGGGTGCCTATGCGGTATTGCCCTATGTTTACCAAGGCGCAGTCGAGCAATTTACATGGCTTTCTGGCGCTCAAATGATTGACGGTTTGGCCTTGGGTGAAACCACGCCTGGTCCGCTGATCATGGTGGTTGCTTTCGTGGCTTTTGTAGGCGGTTGGGCCAAGCAAGTCTTGGGGCCAGAAAGTTTGTTTTTAGGTGCTGCGCTTGCCGCAACGATTGTCACTTGGTTTACTTTTTTACCGTCATTCATATTCATCTTGGCAGGTGGGCCGCTGGTGGAAACAACACACAATAATTTAAAATTCACCGCGCCGCTGACAGCCATTACAGCGGCAGTCGTCGGTGTTATTGCCTCATTAGCTCTGTTTTTTATAGCGCATATTGCTGTTAAAACGGGCATTACCAGCACTATTTTTGAAAGACTGGATTACTTTTCGATCATTGTCGCGGTGGTCGCGGCGATTGCGCTCATTCGCTACAAAATCGGCGTGATTCCAGTGCTGATTGCTTCTGCCTTGTGTGGCTTGGTTTGGCGGCTACTCATCGCCTAAATACGCAAAGACGAAGCCGCAAGTGCAAAACCCCTGTCTCTAAACGCATAGAAACAGGGGTTTTCATTTTTAGCCCGGAAATTTAAGTTTTTGGGTTCAACAAGCCACCCAGCATACCGGCCAAATCGCCCATATTGCCCAAACCACCTGCTGGTGCTTGGCCCGTTGGTGTCATGTGGTTGATCAAACCTGGCAGCACTTGCGCCAAGATGCCACCCGCGTCGCCTGAATTCACACCCATTTGCTTGGCCAAACCAGCCAACACGTCACCACCTAACGCGCCACCGATTTGGTCGCCAGAAACTTCTTGGTTCGCGCCAGTGCCGATCCAAGAGCCCATCGCATCACCCAAGCCAGCTTGCTGGAATTTGCCAACCAAGCCGCCCAAGCCGCCTTGGCCGCCGTCGTTGCTCAGCATGCCCGTGATGGTAGACAGAATTTGTGGATTGCTAGCCAACATGCCAATGATGCTGCCCAAACCGCCAGCTTGTGCTGGTGCTTGTTGTTGTCCGCCACCTAAAACTGCGCCTAAAACTGAATCGAGTAAACCCATGATGTTCTCCAAGTGATAAAAAAGTTAACCGTAAATATCAGATAAATCTGACTGAAGGATCGCTATATCCCTATTAAGACCCTGCATTATGACCTCGCATTGTGACTGCCACGGCGATGCAATGCAAGCCATACCAAAGCAGCACCGGTCACGACAACGGGCAACAACGAACCTAGATTTAGCAGCGTCCAGCCACGGGTGGTTACCAACGCACCTGAGGCAAAAGAACTGAGTGCCAAAACCGCAAAGGTGAAGAAGTTAATGGCGCCCTGCGCACGGTCTTTCTCCTCTGGCGTGTAGGTATTTAAAGCCAAAGTTGTGCTGCCTGTGAACAAGAAATTCCAGCCCAAACCCAGCAAAAATAAAGCGATTAAAAACTGGTGTAAATCTTGACCCGACAGCGCAATCAAAATGCAAACCAGGTTCAACACCACACCCATGCCCATGATTTGCAGCACCCCAAAACGCTTGATCAAATGCCCGGTGAAGAACCCGGGCGCAAACATGCCAATCACATGCCATTCCAGCACAAAAGCCACATCTGAAAACAGCAAACCGCACTGCTGCATGGCGATGGGTGTGGCCGCCATGAGCAAATTCATCACCCCATAACCCAACGCGGCGGCTAGGGTGGAGACGATAAATACCGGCTGGCGCATGATGACTGACAGAGGGCGGCCGGCGTTTTTCGCGACCTCCGCCGCGCTTTTTGGCACGTGCGCAGGAAAACCGATCAACGACACAACCCCCATAGACAGCAAGGCCACAAAAACCAACACCAGATACGCACCTGCAAACGGCGTGGCGAACATGGACTTGGTCCACAGCGCCAAATTAGGCCCCAAAACCGCCCCAATCAAGCCACCCGCGAGCACCAACGACACGGCTTTTTCTTTGAATGCCGCATTTGCCAATTCTGCTGCCGCAAACCGGTATAACTGGGCATTGGCGTTGTAAAAACCCGCCACTACTGTGGCTGCAACCAGCAGCCAGAACTGCCGGCTGTAAGCCGCATAAGCACAAACCGCCGCTGAAAGCAGCCCCACCAACAAGCCGAGCAAGAACGATTTTTTACGCCCAAACCGACTTTGCGCCTGCGCCACCAAGCCTGTGCTCAGCGCGCCACCCACCACATAGCCCATGACAGGCAGCGTGGCCATCCAGCCCAGCGGCGCCAAACTGAGGCCAACCAAGCCGTTGATGGCAATAAACGTGACGTTGTTGGTTAAAAACAGCCCTTGGGCGATGGCTAAGAGCCAGAGATTGCGTTTCAAGGGTGATGTCCTATCTTGAAGAAATTAAGCCGTAAAGAGCGTCAAAGCTGCCAAGCCCGCCGTTTCGGCACGCAAAACCCGATTGCCTAAACTCACGGCTTGAAAGCCTTTGGACAAAGCAGCCTCTTCCTCTGCAGTACTCAAACCGCCTTCAGAACCGGACAAAAAGGTCACAGCAGACATGCTTGTACCAACTAATGTGTTCAACGCCTTCGTTTCAGGGCGCAAGGACAACAAATACTGCAATGACTCGGGATTTGCCTTTTGGGCTGCGAACCAAGCGTTCAAAGTCTGTACCTCATGCACCACAGGCACTTGGTTGCGGCCGCATTGCTCGCAAGCGGCCACGGCCACGGCTTGCCAATGGGCACGTTTTTTGTCGGCACGCTCGCCGCTCAGCCTCAAAACGCTGCGTTCCGTCATCACCGGTTGGATGCTGACAACGCCTAATTCGGTGGCTTTTTCAACCAACCAATCCATCCTGTCGTTCGCCGGCACGCCCACGATCAAATGCACTTGCCTTGCAGGCTCTCGCTCAACAGCAGAGTGAGCACCCACTAACACCCGCACCTCACTGCGCCCCATGTGCTCAATCGTCGCTTGAAACTCACCACCCAAATCTGCACCGTTGAACAAAATAATGCTACCGCCTGGCTGCATGCGCAGCACCTGCACGTGGCGTGCTGCACCAGCTGGAAGCGCGACGACTTCGCCAGTTTGCAACGGTGTGGGGCAGTGGAATCGCGGCATATTTAATTCAAGTTATTTTCATTATTGCTATATTTTTAATAGCTGATTAGGCAATAAATACGCCGGCTACATCCATAAATATACCTATTTTTTACCTTCTAAAACTACATCCGACCATAAGCAAAGCCCATCGCCGTTTCAATGCCTTCAATCTGGTCGATCAGCTTCAAAAACGGGCCTAGTTCGCGGTAACGATCGGCCGTTTTGCGCACGTAGTTGATAAAGCGTGGCGTGTCTGCCAAATACTTGGGTTTGCCGTCGCGCAGGGTTAGGCGGGCAAAGATGCCTAGGATTTTCAAGTGCCGCTGCAGCGCCTGCCACTCCACCGCGCGGTAAAACTCGCCAAAATCTGCACCCCAACCGGTTGGACTATTCGCCCCCAACAGCCCGACCTTGACGGCTTTTTGCCAATAGCGGATGGTGATGTCCAAGACAAACGGCTCTTCCCAGCTCAAAAATGCGTCGCGCATCAAGCTGGCAATGTCGTAGGTGATGGGGCCATACACGGCATCTTGGAAGTCTAAAACGCCCAAGCCGCGCTTGCCATCGGCTGTTTTAGGCTCAATGACCATGAGGTTGCGGGGCATGAAGTCGCGGTGGACGTAAACGCTGGGCACGGCTAGGTTGCGCTGCACAATCAGTGAAAAAGCGTTGTCCAGCGTGGCTTGCTGCGTTTTGTCTAGCGTGACGCCTTTGTGCTTGGCCAAATACCAATCGGGAAACAAGGCCAACTCGCGGCGCAGCAGCGCTTCGTCGTACGGCGGCAAAATGTCGGGTTTTGAGGCGAGTTGCCAGTCAATCAAGGCATCAACAGCTTGCATGTAGAGGTCAAAATTAGGCTCAGCCAGCGCGTCGGACAACTGGGGGTTGATCACCTCCATCATGGTTTTAGCACCCAAATCGGTCAGCAACATGAAGCCTTGGGCCTCGTCCCAAGCCAAAATATCGGGCACTTGCAGACCGGCTTGCGCCATCAAACGATCTATATCCACGAAGGGTTTGCTATTTTCTTGCGCAGGGGGCGCATCCATGATGATCAAGGAAGCTGGCGCACCATCTGAATGTTGACGGTCAATCCGAAAATAGCGCCGAAAACTGGCGTCTGCCGAGGCGCTACGCAACGTGGCGGGAAGCAAGTGGTGTGCGGCGCTGATGTTTTGCAGCCAATTCAGAAAGGCATTTTCGCGGGATTGGTCAGCCCAACTTGCTGTGGCTGGAATGGTGGAGGGTGTATTCAAAAGTGTCTGTGCTGGTTGGGTGCTTGGATTCATGGATAATCTATTCTACAAACAACCTAGCCGTCTTATTGGCTTATATTTTTGGCTTTATATTTTGCGCCACCTACCCTACCACCTTCGCTCTTTCATTGCGCTGTCAACCACCTTGACTTTGAGTGGTTTCGTCGTTGGCCAAACGCTGAAACCTTCCAGCACCTTGCAAGAAGCGATACCTGCAGATGTGCTGGCCAACCCAACCACTTTTGTGTTTGGCAACAGCATCACTGGCCGACCTGACATTGACACCCAGATAGAAGGCAACGCTGAATTGCGCCGCGCGGGCACCGTCATCAAAGCCGACAAAATTGAGTACAACAGTTTGACGGACAAAGCCAGGGCGCAAGGCAATGTCAAGCTGAACCGGTTTGGTGATGTCTACGAGGGCACACTGCTGGACCTGAAGGTCGACTCTTTCAGTGGCTTTTTCACGCAACCGCGATTTACCCTGCTGAAAAACGAGGGCAAGGGCGAGGGCGACCGGATTGACTTCATCGATGAGAAGCATTCCATCATCAAAAACGCGAGCTACAGCACCTGCAAACGAAACCCGGGGCCAGAATGGCTGCCGGATTGGGTGTTGAAAGCCGCCAGCATGAGCTTCAATACCGAAGACGATGTGGGCCAAGCGCAAGACGCCACGTTGAGATTCAAAGGGCTTTCAGTGCCGCTGCCATCCATCAGCTTTCCCTTGAGCAACAAGCGCAAATCCGGCTGGCTGGCACCGACGTATGCGACCGACAACATCAATGGTGTTGAACTCTCAGCGCCTTACTATTTCAACATCGCACCCAACCGCGACGCGACCTTGTACCCGTCCTACAGCTCCAAGCGCGGCCTGAATTTGGGTGGTGAATTTCGCTACTTAGAAGACAACTACAACGGTCAAATCCGTGCAGACGTGATGCCGTCTGACCCGCTGCGCGACGCAACTCGCTGGGGCGTGGCTGGTCAACAAGCCATGCGTTACGACACTGGTTTGGGCTCAGTCGGATTAAATTTGAATGTCAATCGCGTCAGCGATGACAACTATTGGCGCGATTTCCCACGCGCCACAACCTCGCTCACACAGCGTCTGCTCGCCACGGACGCGTCGCTGTCGTTGGACAAGGACGATTACTCGATTGGGCTTCGCTTGTCCAAGTGGCAAACCCTGCAAGACATGGCAGCGCCCATTGTCCCGCCCTATGACCGTTTGCCGCAATTGACCGCGCGTTACGGCAAAAACAATGTCTCTGGCTTTGATTTTTCAATCTCCAGCGACTACACCAAGTTTTCCTCTGCGGCGCTGTTAACGCAACAACCCAATGCCAGTCGCGCCATGCTGGTGGCGCAGCTCAGCCGCCCTTGGGTAGCGCCAGGCTGGTTCTTCACACCTAAAGTACAACTGCACGCGACCAAATACCAATTTGACAGCCCTCTGAGTAATGGTTTGCGTGAAGTCAACCGTACCCTGCCTACTTTTAGTGTGGACAGCGGCTTGTTGTTTGAGCGGGATACGAATTTCTTTGGCCGTGCTGTCACGCAAACCTTGGAACCCCGCGCCTTTTATGTCAACACGCCATATCGCAACCAAAGCGCCTTGCCCCTGTATGACACCAGCGCGAATGACTTTAACTTCTCAAGTGCTTATCTTGAAAACCCGTTCAGCGGTAGCGATCGCATCGCAGACAACAACTTGTTAACGCTGGGACTGACCTCGCGCTTTCTGGACCCTGCCAACGGCGCTGAATTGGCTCGCTTAGCTATCGCTCAACGTGTGCGCTTTAAAGACCAGTTGGTGACGCTGCCTGGCGTTGCCGCTGCCACTGACCGTTACAGCGACATCTTGGTAGGCGCCTCGGTGAATGTATCGCCAACATGGTCTTTTGACACAACACAACAATACAACTCAGATACGGCGCGTATTGCGCGCTCAACCGTTGGTGCGCGATATTCGCCCAGCAACTACCGTGTATTTAATGTTGCCTACCGTATGCAAAAGGGCAGCAGCGAGCAAATCGATTTGGGTTGGCAATGGCCACTCAATGATTTATGGGGTGACAAAGGGCAAGATTTAGGGGCTGGTCGTGGCCAAGGCGAAGGGCGCTGGTACAGCGTGGGTCGCATGAATTACAGCATGACTGAGAAGAAATTAGTCGACTCCGTGCTCGGCTTTGAATACGATGCGGGCTGCTGGGTTGGCCGCATCGTTGTGGAAAATTTAGCACGCAGCGATGCAACCAGCAACAAACGCGCCTTATTTCAACTTGAATTGATTGGTTTTGCTAGGCTGGGCGCTTCGGGCACCTTGAACGCTTTGAAAAACAATATTCCTAAATACCAATATCTGCGTGAACAAGTGAGCTCGCCAAGTCGATTTAGCAGTTATGACTAAGTTTTTAAACCCGTTAACCAGTGCCCCAATAACTCGCATTAATGCTCCTACTATGATGCTGAGAAAATTCTCTTACCAGCTTGCGTGTCTGTGTGCCGTGATCGTTTCAAACCATGCTGATGCACAAGGCGTCCGACTTGCGCCAAGCCCCGCGTTGTCTGCAAACACGAATGCCAGCAATGGCCAAGCGGGCGTGGTTCAAGCTGATTTCATTGTTGCTATTGTGAACTCAGAGCCGATTACCAACAACGAAATCAAAACACGCTTGATCCGCTATGAGCGCCGTCTCGCAGAGCAGGGTGCACCTATGCCATCACGTGCTGATTTGTCGCGTGAAATCTTAGAAGACATTATTCGCGAAAAGCTACAGCTCAAGCTTGCCCGAGAGACCGGTATCCGGGTTGACGAGCGCACCCTTGAAGCTGCATTGCAAAACTTTGCGAAACAAAACAACATCACTTTGAATGACCTGCGCAACCGAAGCAGCGTTGATGGTATTGGTTTTGCTCAAATACGTGCCGATGTGCAGAACCAACTGCTGATTCAAAAACTGCGTGAGCGGGATGTTTTAGGCGCTATCAATGTATCGGACACGGATATTGACAGTTTTATCAAAGATCAAC
Source organism: Polaromonas sp. (assembly GCA_043740415.1). Classification (GTDB taxonomy): domain Bacteria; phylum Pseudomonadota; class Gammaproteobacteria; order Burkholderiales; family Burkholderiaceae_C; genus Aalborgiella. Next base: position 23,880 of record JAYUCJ010000051.1, read on the forward strand.
TTCGCTCTGAGCAAGTGGCTGAATTGAACCTCGATTTAGCACAAATTCTGATTGCCATCCCAGAAGGCGCGAACGCGGCCAGAGTCCAATCAGCACTGGAACGCGCCACACGCATCATCGCGCGCGCGCGCGCCGGGGAAGATTTTTACAAGCTGGCCGTTGAAAATTCAGACGCTAAAGATGCCAGCACCGGCGGCCAAATGGGGCTGAAATCTGCTGACCGGTACCCAACTTTATTCACCGAAGCGACTAAAGACCTGAAAGAAGGCGAGCTGGCCGGCCCCGTTCGCTCGGGAGCAGGCTATCACGTGTTAAAGCTGCTGTCCAAACAAATACCGAGCAACAGCAATTTTGCGATCATTCAAACGAATGCACGCCATATCTTGTTGCGCACTAACGCTGCGATGTCTGAAGATGCGGCAAAAACAAAATTATCTGCACTGAAGAAACGCATTGAATCAGGCGCTGTGTCGTTCGCAATGGCCGCAAAAGACGTCTCGCAGGATGGCTCTGCCGCCGCTGGTGGAGAGTTGGGATGGGCCAATCCTGGTCAGTTTGTGCCAGAATTTGAAGGTCCCATGGGTCAATTAGCCCTAGGAAAAGTGTCTGAACCCATCGTTACTCGCTTCGGTGTGCATTTGATTGTTGTTCAAGAACGAAGAAAAGCACAATTGAGCGATGCTGAGCAACGAGAATTTGCACGAAACGCATTGCGTGAGAAAAAATTTGACGAGGCTTATGCCAACTGGATCGGTGTGTTGCGTGCGAACGCCTACATCGAATACCGCGAACCGCAACAATAATTGAAACAGCTATTTTGAGTAAACATATTGCCCGGAAGCGGTTTGGCCAGCATTTTTTGACCGACAAATCCATCATCACCGATATTGTAGATGCCATCAACCCTAAAGTCGGGCAAGTGATGGTCGAGATTGGCCCTGGATTGGCAGCGCTAACCCAGCCACTGGTTGAGCGATTGGGGCACCTGACCGTGATTGAGCTTGACCGAGATTTGGCGGTTCGCTTGCGGCAGCATCAACATCTGACGGTGATTGAATCCGACGTTCTTAGGGTTGATTTCAGTAAAATCTTAACTTCAGCACCAGGTCGTCAAAAAATCCGCGTGGTAGGAAATCTGCCATACAACATTTCAACGCCTATTTTGTTCCATCTGCTGGACTACGTAGATTGCATTGAAGACCAGTACTTCATGCTGCAAAAAGAGGTGATTGATCGCATGGTCGCCCCTGCCGACAGCAGTGACTACAGCCGCCTGAGTGTGATGCTGCAATGGCGCTATGAGATGGCCAACATTTTGTTTGTGCCGCCCATGTCGTTCGATCCGCCGCCGCGCGTTGACAGCGCGATAGTGAGCATGCTGCCACGAGCGAACCCGTCGGTTATTGATGTGAATCGACTCAGCGAATTGGTGCAAGTCGCTTTTAGCCAACGCCGTAAGCTGATGCGCCACACTTTGGGTAAGTGGCTAGAAGAAAAGAAATACGCAGGAAATTTTGATTTGCAGCGCAGGGCACAAGAAGTGCCGGTGCAGGAATACATTAACCTCGCATTGTCAGTTAACACTGCGATTTAAATTGCTATAAATTTAATAGCGATTTAGACAATAAATACGCCGATTAGAGACAAAAAAGCCCATATAAAATGGGCTTTTTATTTGCGCATGGCAATCCGTATTTATGCAGCGGCTAACCAGTATCCCGCATTAAACGGGCTGCTCATACGCAACGCCAGCGGTGATACATCAACCAATTTATCGGTTGGCATTTTTTCACCCTCTTCGATCAAGTCGTCCAACACCTTCACGTCAGATGTCAGTCCCAAGGCCTCATTCGCCCGTTCTGCTTGGCTATTTTGCGCAGAACGGGCTACAGAAAAGAATAGAAGCATCGGAATGGTATCTTCCGGTCCCCCCAATAATCTGCAGCGTCGCGAAAAATGTCCAGCAATTGTTCACGGGCTTCTTTGTCAAACTTAACGTTTGCAGGAATGTGCTCAAGCACCACAATGAAACCTGGCTGGGGGCCAGATTTATGCAGTGGGTCTGTGATGCAATCGTACAAGGCGTCAAAATTTTTGCCAAAATGTGATGGCAGCGTAAATTGTGCAGCAATCAAATCAAGAATATCTTGTTTCGATTGCGCATTGGCCAAGTTGGCATATAAAAAATGCTGGTTCAAATGTTGTGCGGCCAATTGCAAGTCATTCACGGTAAACGCGCGAATAGACTGAACAATGTTGGTTCTCACGGTACGAAGTGGCGTATCCATCCTCGCTCCTCTTTCTAAAGTCAAAAAATATTCCAAACCTTGCAATTTGGGGAAACTGGTCTAAATGTCTAAATCGTCTGCTAATGAATTAGCGGACAATTTTCCGAAAACTCGAATAATGATCTTCCGTGTAATAACAAGCGTCAGGTGATTGGACTTGCAACCCACCACAAACGATGCGTTTTGCACCACGATGACGCACACCAGGTGTTTTTACGGTGTATTCACGGTAATAACCACGCTTGTTTTTTGGCAACTGTTGCTCACGGTTGCCAAAAACCACGCCATCTTTGTCGTTAGCAAATGGCCCACCTTGCAAAATCAACGCGTAAACTTGCTGCCCTTGCCGTGGTAACTCAGTGACGGAGACTGCCGCCAGAGTTTCCTCTGACATAAAGCTTCTGCTCTGCGCCGTGCCGGTGGTTAAACCAGCTAAACCAAGAATAGCCAGCAAAAAACTCAGCTTCACCATGTGGTTGAAGCTGCTTTTTGCACCAGAAATGTAGTTTTGAACCCACTTTGACAGCATTTTCAGCATCATTCACACTCGATAGTCACATCAACTTACTAAAATCATCTCGTAATTCATTCGGGTTTACCCGAAAGCATCCAAGCTCGATAGTGTCGTTGAAATCAACTAAAAACGCAAGCGATCTATGCACATTAAAGTACCAGAAAGCGTTTTTATAACGCTAAATCTCTAAAATGTGTGAATTAGTTTCCACACCAATAGAGTGGGTATAGGCCAACTTTCGATGAAAATTGGCGGGGTTCAGGCTGTGATGGGCTTAAGCCACCCTGGCGGCGTTTGCATCTGCCACCGTCAGCGCTGTCATATTCACGATGCGGCGTACCGTCGTGCTTGCGGTCAAAATATGCACGGGTTTGTTCGCACCCAGCAACACAGGCCCAATTGCTATATTACCGCCAGCAGCAGTTTTAAGCAGGTTATAGGCGATATTTGCTGAATCAATGTTTGGGAACACCAGCAAATTCGCTTCACCGACCAACGCACTGTTTGGCATCACCGCTGCCCGCATGTGCTCATCCAGCGCCACGTCGCCATGCATTTCACCGTCCACTTTGAGCCAAGGCGCTTGAACGCGCAACAACTCCAAGGTTTTTCGCATTTTGACGGCTGTTGGCAAATTGCTGCTGCCAAAATTGGAATGGCTCAAGAGCGCCACGTTGGGCTTGAGACCAAATCGCAGCATTTCTTCAGCGGCCATCACGGTAATCTCGCACAACTCTTCAGGGGTTGGGTCGTAATTGACGTGGGTATCGACTAAAAATAACTGTCGATTTGGCAACATCAAGCCATTCATACACGCATAAATTTGTACGTCTTGCGGCGTGCTCGGGCTGCCGCCAGCACGTTTGCCAATGACTTGATCAATGTATTGCAAGTGCAAGGCCGTTGTGCCCCAGGTACCGCAGATCAAGCCATCGACATCACCTTTATGCAGCAACATCGCCCCGATCAAGGTGAGGCGGCGGCGCATTTCGATTTTGGCCATCTGCACGGTCACGCCTTGGCGCTCGGTCATGCGATGGTAGGTTTGCCAAAAATCGCGGTAGCGGCTGTCTTGCTCGACGTTCACCACGTCGTAATCCAGTTCTTCTTTCAGGCGGAGGCCAAATTTTTCAATCCGCTGTGCAATGATGGCTGGGCGACCAATCAAGGTTGGGCGCGCAAGTCCTTCATCCACCACAATTTGGCAAGCACGTAGTACGCGCTCTTCTTCACCTTCAGCGTAGGCAACACGCTTATTTTTAGCCGCTTTTGCCGCCATGAAAATCGGCTTCATAGTGGTGCCAGAGGCATACACAAAAGCTTGCAGTTTTTCAATGTAAGCCGCCATGTCTTTGATAGGACGCAGCGCAACACCAGAATCCGCAGCCGCTTGCGCCACTGCAGGCGCGATTTTCATCATCAAACGCGGATCGAACGGCTTGGGAATCAAATACTCAGGGCCAAATGCCAATTGCTCACCCACATAGGCAGCCGCAACCACTTCGCTTTGCTCCGCTTGCGCCAATTCAGCAATAGCGTGAACGGCTGCAATTTCCATCTCAATGGTGATGGTTGACGCACCCGCGTCTAAGGCCCCACGGAAAATGTAAGGAAAGCACAAGACGTTGTTAACTTGGTTCGGATAATCGCTACGGCCGGTTGCAATGACGGCATCGTCACGGACGGCTTTAACGTCTTCAGGCGTGATTTCTGGGTTGGGGTTTGCAAGTGCAAAAATGACCGGCTTCGCCGCCATGCTTTTGACCATATCTTGCTTCAGCACGCCACCCGCTGAAAGTCCCAAGAAAACGTCAGCGCCGACCATGACCTCAGCCAAGGTACGGTGCGGCGTTTTTTGCGCATAACCAATCTTGTCTTCGTCCATGAGTTCGGTGCGACCCTCATAAACCACACCCGCCAAATCGGTCACGAAAATATTTTCTTTTGGAATACCCAATTTGACCAGCAAACCCAAACAGGCCAAAGCAGCTGCACCCGCTCCAGAGGTCACCAACTTCACCTTTTTAGGGTCTTTACCGACAACTTTCAAACCATTCAAGATGGCAGCGCCCACACAAATCGCAGTTCCATGCTGGTCGTCGTGAAAGACTGGGATTTTCATCCGCTCACGCAGTTTGCGTTCGACATAAAAACAGTCTGGCGCTTTGATGTCTTCAAGGTTGATACCGCCAAACGTCGGCTCTAGCGAGGCAATGATGTCCACCAGCTTATCCAGGTCATGTTTTTCGTCGATTTCAATGTCGAACACATCGATGCCGGCAAACTTTTTGAACAAAACGCCTTTACCCTCCATCACCGGCTTGGAAGCTAAAGGACCTATATCACCCAGACCCAATACAGCCGTGCCATTGGTGATCACGGCGACCAAATTTCCACGGGCCGTGTATTTAAAAGCGTTGTTGGGATCTTTGACGATTTCTTCGCAGGGAAACGCAACGCCTGGCGTATAGGCCAATGACAGGTCATGCTGGTTGACCATTTGCTTGGTAGAGGCAATGGCTATTTTTCCAGGAATCGGAAACTCATGGTATTCAAGTGCGGCACGGCGTAATTCAACGCGTTTTTGATCGCTGTTCATGGGTTCTGTGGGATGCATCTTCGGTCTCCGTTGTAGCTCTGCCTATGACTCAGAATTGACTCAGCGAGTAGCGAATTAAAAAATTAGTGAGCTTATTCTAACGCCAAGCTTACAGGCATAAACTTATTACCAAACATGCTAAATCACGTTTAAACATGAAAATTGACTGTGGTCAATTTACGAATCGGTGAGCTTTGAACCGCCAGCTCAATCGCGTGAATATGCTCAGGCGTCGTGCCACAGCAACCGCCCACAATATTGACCAAGCCTTCTTCAGCAAACTCACGCACCAAGCGTGATGTGACGTCGGGCGTTTCATCAAAGCCGGTATCGCTCATGGGGTTGGGCAAACCCGCATTGGGGTAGCAGCTGATATATGTATCTGTCGCCGTCCGGTGCAGCTCTTGCACGTAAGGCCGCATCAAAGCAGCGCCCAATGCGCAGTTCAAACCCACCGCCAACGGCCTGGCGTGCCGCACGCTGTGCCAAAAAGCGGTGACCGTTTGGCCACTCAAAATCCGTCCCGAAGCATCTGTCACCGTGCCACTGATGATCAAGGGTAGTCGTTCACCCGAGTTTTCAAAATACTCATCAATCGCAAACAATGCCGCTTTGGCGTTGAGTGTGTCAAAAATAGTTTCAACCAATAGCACATCGCTACCGCCTTCAACCAGAGTCTCTACTTGCTCATAATAAGCAGCCCGCAAGGCCTCAAAGGTCACATTTCTGGCACCTGGGTCGTTGACATCAGGACTGATACTGGCGGTTTTAGGTGTGGGGCCAAGTGCGCCGGCCACAAAACGCGGGCGATCTACCGTCGAATACTTGTCGCAAGCTGCGCGCGCCAGTTTTGCGGATTCAAGGTTCATTTCACGCGCCAAATGCGCCATGTCGTAATCGTCTTGCGCGATGGTGGTTGCACCAAAGGTGTTGGTTTCAATCAAATCCGCACCAGCGGCAAGATATTTCTCGTGAATATCGCTGATGACATCTGGACGAGTTAATGACAACAACTCGTTGTTACCCTTGATATCTTTGTGAAAATCAGCAAATCTTTCGCCCCGGTACTGCGCTTCGTTCAGTTTGAAGCGCTGAATCATGGTGCCCATCGCGCCATCCAAAATAACGATGCGTTTGGCTAAGATCTCTGGCAACTGCTGGCCACGGGTGTAACTAATTGGTTTCATAAAATATCCGTATAACACTCTATTGTAGAAAGACTTCTAGCCGAACTTTAAACGGACTAAAAACTAGCGACAATAAGAACTGTATTTATCCACAGATCCCATAAACTTTCGCTAAATCTTCGTTTTTAGCGCCCTGAATGCCCATTTTGCACCGCGAACTGCTACTCGACATCTTTGGCTACACCGAATTCAGAGGGCCACAAGAAGCCATCATTGACCATGTCAGCGCAGGCGGTGATGCGCTGGTCTTGATGCCTACGGGTGGCGGAAAATCCTTGTGCTACCAAATTCCCGCGCTTGCACGTCAACAAGCCGGTCACGGCGTGACGATTGTGATTTCGCCGCTGATTGCACTCATGCACGACCAAGTGGGCGCGTTGTTAGAAGCGGGCGTTGATGCTGCCTACCTCAACTCCAGCTTGACCGCAGAAGCCAGCAACGCGCTGGAGAAACGCTTGCTCAGTGGCAGCATCACCATGCTCTACGCAGCCCCAGAGCGCGTGACCAACCCACGGTTTTTGGCGCAACTTGATTCGCTTTACGAACGCGGTCTGCTGAGCCTGTTTGCCATCGACGAAGCCCACTGCGTGAGCCAATGGGGGCATGATTTCAGGCCCGAATACCGCGCTTTGACCGTGTTGCACGAGCGCTTCGCCAGCGTGCCGCGCGTGGCACTCACCGCAACCGCCGACGAGCTGACGCGTGAAGACATGATCGAGCGCCTGCAGCTGCAAGAAGCCGCCAAGTTCGTCAGCAGCTTTGACCGCCCCAATATTCGTTACCGCTTGGTCGAGAAAAAAGACCCAACGCAACAATTGTTGCGCTTTATCCGCAACGAACACGCAGGCGATGCCGGTATCGTCTACTGCCAATCACGCAAAAAAGTAGAAGACATTGCGCATACACTGAGTGACGAGGGCATACCCGCTTTGCCCTACCACGCAGGCTTAGACGCTGGCGTGCGACAAAGCAACCAAGACCGGTTTTTGCGCGAAGACGGCTTGGTGATGGTCGCAACAATAGCCTTTGGCATGGGTATCGACAAGCCCGACGTGCGCTTTGTCGCGCACTTGGACATGCCCAAAAACATTGAAGCCTACTACCAAGAAACAGGTCGTGCAGGCCGCGATGGCGCACCTGCCAATGCGTGGATGAGCTACGGCTTGCAAGATGTGGTGAACCAGCGCCGCATGATCGATGAAAGCCCCGCTGGCGAGGACTTCAAAAGCATCATGCGCGGCAAGTTGGATGCCTTGCTGACTTTGGCCGAAAACACCGATTGCCGACGTGGCCGTTTGCTGTCGTATTTTGGCGAAGCGCTGACCTTGAATTCAGACGGACGCTACATTTGTGGCAACTGCGACAACTGTTTAAATCCGCCCAATTTGTGGGACGGCACAGACGCGGCCCGCAAACTGCTCAGCACCATCTACCGCGTGCAGCAGCACAGCGGTATCAGCTTTGGTGCGGGTCACATCATGGACATTTTGCGGGGTAAGAAGACTGAAAAAGTGACGCAATTTGGGCATGAAGCTATCAGCACCTTCGGCATAGGCGCGACCTTGAGCGAAACGCAACTGCGCAGTGTGCTGCGGCAGCTGATTGCGAATGGCGCGCTGAACATCAACGCTGCCGCGTTCAACACCTTGCAACTCAATGCAGCGTCACGCGAGGTGCTCAAAGGCGAAACCAAAGTGATGTTGCGCGAATCTGAACCCGCCAGCAGCCGAGGCAGCAAAGCCAAGCGCAGCGCAACATCAGCGGCTAAACATTCAAATGCGTCGCTAGATGCTTCGGGAGAACAACGTTTTGCATCGCTCAAAGCTTGGCGCGCCGAAGTCGCGCGCGAACACAACTTACCCGCCTACGTCATCTTCCACGATGCGACCTTGATAGCGATTGCCCAGCGCGACCCACAGCAACTGAGCGATCTAGACGGCATCAGCGGCATAGGCGCGAAAAAACTCCTTGCCTATGGCGAAGAGGTGCTTCGTGCAATTAAATAGTCAGGTTAATTTGCTATTTATTTTATAGCAAATTAGGCAACAAATACGCCGGCTAGATGCCAATTTTAAGGGTTACTTCTTGAAATTACTGCAAAAACCCCATGCCCCGCGATTCACGCACTTCGGGTTTGATACGGTGCTCGGCTTCTAGTTGGCTCATAAACTCATCTGCCGTGAAGCCTTCACCCAAAATGTCGATTTGGCGCTTTACCGCTGCAAAATCGCCAGGGCACAGCACTTCCAATTTTGCCAAACGTGCTTTCAAATCTGCGCTCATTTGGACTGCATCGCCCGCCAAGGCTTCCGTCACAAACATGGTTTCGCGCTGCTCAGGGGTGAGCGGTTTGAACTTGATTTTGAAGGTGAAGCGGCGCAAGGCGGCTTGGTCGATACGATCCAACAAATTGGTGGTACACACAAAAATGCCTTTGAAGCGCTCCATCCCTTGCAGCATTTCATTCACTTCCGTCACCTCATAGCTGCGCTGCGCACCGCGTCGGTCTTGCAAGTAGCTGTCGGCTTCGTCCAAAAGTAGCACCGCGCCTTCAGCTTCGGCTTCTTTGAACATCGCCGCCATGTTTTGCTCGGTTTCACCGACAAACTTGCTCATCAAATCACTGGCTTGCTTGATGATGAGGGGTTTCTCCAACGCTTTGGCGATGTGCTCAGCCAGCGCGGTTTTACCCGTACCTGGTGCGCCGTAAAAGCACAGCGTGCCGTGACCACGGTCTTTCAACGCTTTCACAATGCGTGGGATTTCAAAGCGTGTCTCTACGTTGAGCATGTCCAAGTTGTAGCTCGTCACCGACGGGCGGCTCTTGTCGTTGTCGATTTTTGTGCCCAGCGCAGCGTCTGCGTTTTTCAACTGCCGCTCAATCAGCCTCTCCAAGCTCATGTTTTCCAAACCCATGCCCTCAGAAGTCGCCAAGCCCGCAAAACGTACCGCTGTGCGGATTTGCGCAGGCGTCAAACCCTTGCGCTCGGTCAATTTCGCCACAAACTCGGGGCTGATTTCTACGCCTTCTAGCGTTTTGCGAATCAATTGCTCGCGCGCACCGGGGGGCGGCGATTTCAGCTCCAAGTGGTAGGCAAAGCGGCGGCGAAAAGCGGGGTCGATTTGCTCGATGCGGTTCGTCACCCAAATGGTAGGCACGGGGTTGGTTTCTAAAATCTGGTTCACCCAGGCTTTGCCGTTGATACTGTGGTTCACCGAACTTGAAAAAGCCTGCTGCTCTTGCCGCGCCATCAAATTGGCCGCATCAAGGCTGACGGCCGGGAAAACGTCTTCCACCTCGTCAAACATCAGCGCCACTTGCGGGCTGCTTTTCAGAAAAACTTGGGCAATCTGCAATGACCGGTAGCGGTCGCGACCGCTCAGCGAATTGCCTTCGCGGTCCGCGTATTCCACCTCAAACAAATCCAGTCCTGATGACTGCGCCACCACCTTGGCCAGCTCGGTTTTGCCGGTGCCCGGTGGGCCGTACAGCAGCACATTCACGCCCAGCTCTTTGCGTTCAACGGCGTTTTTAATCAAGGCGCACAGCACCTGCGTGTCTTCTTGCACAAAGGAAAAATCATTCAGCGTCAAGGCTGATTTGGTGGCTGGTTTGGTGAATACGGCCATCAGCTCGTTTTGGTCGCGGTATTCGCGCATCAGCACCGGCGGCAATTTTTCGCTGACTTTCATCAAATCCGACAAATCGGTGATGCTGTGCTCGGAAATCAAATTTTCCACCAAGCCGATACGCTCCAGTCGCGAGCCAGCACGCAGAGCTTCACCAATTTCAGACGCGGTGACGCCGGCCACTTCTGCAATCGCCGCGAAGGCTTCAGGCGCGTTGCTCACCTTGAATTCGACCAAAATGCTGCGCAAATCACGCTGGTAACGCGCCATCGTGCCGTACAACAACAAGGCGCGCTCGGCTTTGTTGAGTTGCAGCAAATTGCTCAAAGCGGCGATGTTTTTCTCAATCAAGGTGCTTTGCTTCTTGAGGGCGTGCGTCAACCATTCACCCGTGATGGCGAGCACGGACAGCAACTCTTTCGGCTGGTCTTTGGCAAATTCGTCGAGGTAAAAATACATCGTGCCCTCTTCGTAAGGACCACGCCAAACGCCATGCCGCTCCAAGAAATCCGGGTTGCTCAGCGCCTCATGGCCGCGCCAAATCTCGTTGTCTTTGCAGCGGATGTTCAAAAAAGCACGTATTTTGTTGAACACATGGGTAGGCCAGACCATGTGGCGGCCGGTCAAGGCCAGCAAGCTGTTTAAATCACGCCGCACATTGAACTTGGGGCCCTGCTTGGCGGCCAAGGTCAGCACGAAGTGCGAGCACATCAAGTCCATCACCGGCGCGTCTTTCAGACCGGGGGAGAGCAGCATTTGCTCCAAAACGTTGTCTAAAGATTTCTCACCCACTGAACGCTTGCTCATGGTACGCATGGTAATAGCCTCCCGTGACGACAGTCACTTGTGTCACCATAACGCAGATGGAATCGCAATGGAAGACCTGAAAACACCTGCATTTTTTATATTTGCAAAAAAACGACTGTATTCATGAAAAAATCGATGTTTTGTTGAGATGAACCTTGAACCGCTCGGTATGCGAAAATCAAAACAACAACAATCTCAGAAACCACATGACAGACAACATGCAAGTCACTGAAGTCAACTCCGAAGCCCAAACTGCCGAACAAAAGGTTGAATTAGCCCGCAAACGCCCCAAACCGGGCGAGCGCCGCGTTCAAATCCTGGAAGCACTGGCGACCATGCTGGAAGGCTCAGGCACCGAGCGCATCACGACGTCTGCCTTGGCCACCCGCCTAGACGTCAGCGAAGCCGCTTTGTACCGCCACTTCGCCAGCAAAGCACAGATGTTTGAGGCCTTGATCGAGTTCATCGAGCAAACCGTGTTCAGCCTGATCAACCAAGTCACCGAGCGCGAACCGAATCCGCAAGCCCAAGTGGCACGAATTCTCGCGTTGACCCTGCAGTTTGCCGAGAAAAACCCAGGCATGGCTCGCGTCATGGTGGGCGATGCTTTGGTCTTCGAAAACGACCGCCTGCAGCAGCGCATGAACCAGTTTTTTGATAAATTTGAATCTAGCCTAAAACAAAGCCTACGCGCTGCTGCAGAAGCGCAGAATTCAGCCACCCCCACAGTAGACGCCCAAGTCAAAGCCTCAGTCCTAACCGCCTTCGTCGTCGGCCGCCTGCAGCGCTTCACCCGCTCGGGTTTCAAACGCCTGCCGAGCGAGCATTTGGAAGCTAGTTTTGCGCAGTTGTTGTAACAATTCGCTTTGAAATTGCTATAAATTTAGGCTATGTCACTCTTAATTAGTGGTATAAATAAAGCCATGTAAATCAAGTACATAGGAGCTGTGATGAAGACAGAAGACTTCCAAACCTTGA
>JAYUCJ010000052.1:0-1850 GCA_043740415.1 Polaromonas sp.
AGCCATTCTTGGCCAGCGGCTGGGCCAGCTTTTCGAGCTGTTCGGACGAGATAAAACCGTTACGCCAGGCAATTTCCTCCGGGCAGGCGATTTTCAGGCCCTGCCTGCGCTCTAGCGTAGCGATGAACTGGCCGGCTTCCAGCAGGCTGTCGTGCGTGCCGGTGTCCAGCCAGATTTTTGGCTCAGCTTGTAGGCGGGTTTGGAGTTGTGTGTATGTTGTCATGTACGCGGGGTCAGTGGTTTTGAGTTTTGAGCACCACCAGGTGTTTGGTTTGCGCGCCTTGTACGGCTGCCAACGGAATGCCTTGATCCAGCGTGACAAACATGCCACGGTTTTTCACCGCAAGTGCCAGTAAATAGGCGTCAGTGATGTGGCGGCCAGTGAGCAAGTTGTTCCACGCCATCAAGCCTGGGCTTAGCAGGCTGACAGCGTCTGGCCAAAAATGATGCGCAGGGTGCTGGGTGGCTTCAGCCAGGCGAGCAGCCACCTCGGCTGCGGGCGCACGGTTGGGGTAAGCGGTTTGCGACAGGATTCGTATGCACCCGTTCTGGGTGAGTGGGCACGACGCCCAACCCTCATCCAGGTGGTCGCTTAACCACTGCGTTGCGGTAGCATGGTGCATGTGGTCGGCATCCAGCAATGCGATAAGCACGTTGACATCCAGCAGCGCGACCATCAAACGCCCTCGGTCTCACGCAGGGCATTGACCTGGTCGTTACTGACCAACACACCACGCGCCGGCAATGGCCTGAATCCACCCACCGTAGGCGCAGACGGCTGTTGATCGACGCGCACCGTCAGTGCCAGTCTCGCAAGGCGAGAAATGACCTGCCCGGCAGTCAGGTGCTCACGTCGGGCCATGTCTTTGGCTGCGAGTAGAACGTCATCTTCAATGTCAATGGTTGTACGCATTTTATTTCACAAGATGTTTTGATGCACTGATTCTAAATCATCAAGTCATCATAGGCGCGAGTCACCGTTCCCACAGCTAGCCTCGATCCATTTATTGGGCGAAAAAGTGAAGCTGTTGGCGCCGGCTTGAAGCCTAAAGGAGTCGAATTCGACCCCTTTAAAGGCGGCGTTGTTGATCTTTTCCCACAGTCCCAGGAACTCAACTGTAGAGCTTGAACTTGGGGCTTATCCAGCTGGCAAACTCAAAGGCGATGTCTTTGTGGGCGTAGGTGCCGCCGTAGCGGCCTGCTTTGGCTATTAAGCCGGTGGCATTGGTGCGGTTGAGCCACTGTTTGACCGACATGGTGAAGCGGTTGAAACCCGCATCTTTTTTAATTTCCTCGAATTCGAGGGAATTAAAAGCCGGATTGTAAATTTCTTCCCAGACCGACAAAAACTCAAGCGTGTTTTTGTTGCGCAGCCAGTTGTCAATAACAGCCGAGCCATTTTCGCTTTGGCGCACCATGTCGGTTAGCGAGATGAAATCTGTGTCTGACTGGCGGATGACGGTGACGGGTACGCTTTCCACCATCAGGATTTTGTTATTCGTCATGGTTTATTTGCTTGTGAAGCGCAGAGCCACGCGCTGACGGGCGGCGTCGATCAACTGACGACCATCAGCGGTCAAGGGCGTGGGCAATGACACGGCTTTCATGGCTACATTTCCAGCCGGGCGGTCTGGGCTTGTGCTGCTGACAATGTTCATTGGTCCAGTTTCATCGACACGACTTTTGCAAATGCTGAAAAGTCTGTCAGGTGGTTTTTCGCAATACTGTGCACGATGTGCCAATTGATGGTTTCGTAGCTGTGCACGGCAATATTGCGAAATCCAACGGCCTTTTTCAGACTGCTTGCCAACGTTGCACTCAACACCCCTGACTGCGCGAGCAGGTCGAAA
>JAYUCJ010000053.1:0-4543 GCA_043740415.1 Polaromonas sp.
TCATCCAATTTGACAGCACCTAGACGCCAATAGTACAAACCCAATCCGCCCAACACAATCAAAAGCAAAGCACCGCCGTAGGGAATAATCAAGCCATTGCGCACTTGTCGCCACGCTTCGCCCGCATTGGTCAAGCGAGAGCCTGGGTATTGCGTGAAGGGTTGAATCAAAATGCCGGCTTCAGGTGCTGTACTTTTTGGTAGGCTTGAATAGCCTTCCACACCTGAACCGACTTGACGCCACATAGGCGCATTGTTGCCAGGCTGAACCTTGCCGCGTTCGGCATTGGTTTGTTGGGCGTAACCAGGTTCAAGACTGGCTTCAGGCTTGATGTCCATGATGTTGGCGCTTTGAATGCCACCTGCAGAAGCAGGCGCTGGCGCTACCAAATCGGGAGCTGTTGTTGTCGAGACTGTTGGTGCAGCGGCTGGCGCAGCAGCCTGAGCAAGCGCCGAGCCGTTGATCGCCAAGGCAAGACCAAGCGTCGCACTGTATTTTGCGAAAGTCGCAATGATTGACCGCATCATAGGAGCGTCCTCTATTTGATCTTGTTGATTGTGCTTAGTTAATCTTGGAGTAGTCGTTTTGACTATTCTGCATACGCGCCTTCAAGTGCTGCTCCCAAGCCACTTTATCGCCAGCTTTCCAGCCTGGTGCAGTGAACGATGCCACGCCGGTGCCAGAGTAAGGCGCTGCGTCTTTCGATGGCGTCGCCGCTGTTTGCTGTTTGTCGCCACAGGCAACCAAAGCTGCCGCTGCAATAACCATGAGTACTGTGACTGTGTTTTTCATTATTTTGCTCCTACTGCAGGTGCTTGGCCAGCCTGCTTAGAACCGTAAGCCGTGCCCCAACCCCAAACTTCTGCGCCTTTGCCGCGCTTGAGCACACGGTTGCGGAAAATATCTGCAATCACGTCGCCATCACCCGCCAACAGCGCTTTGGTAGAACATTGCTCTGCACAAGCTGGCAATTTGCCTTCGGCCAAACGGTTGCGGCCATATTTTTCAAACTCGGCTTGGCTGCCGTTGGCTTCCGGGCCGCCTGCACAGAAAGTGCATTTGTCCATTTTGCCGCGTACGCCAAAGGTGCCTTGTGATGGAAACTGTGGTGCGCCAAACGGGCAAGCGTAGGAGCAGTAGCCGCAGCCGATGCACACGTCTTTGTCATGCAAAACCACGCCTTCGTCGGTGCGGTAAAAGCAATTGACAGGGCAGACCGCCATACATGGCGCGTCGCTGCAATGCATACATGCCACAGAGATCGATTTTTCACCAGGAACGCCATCGTTCAAGGTGACCACGCGGCGGCGATTCACACCCCAAGGGACTTCGTTTTCGTTTTTGCAAGCCGTTACACAGCCATTGCATTCGATGCAGCGCTCTGCATCACAGACAAATTTCATGCGTGCCATGGTTTGACTCCTTATGCTTTCTCGACGTTACAGATCGTCGTTTTGGTTTCTTGCATCATGGTCACGCTGTCATAACCATATGTTGTCGCTGTGTTGACAGCCTCGCCGCGAATCACGGGCGCTGCACCATTCGGGTAGTAGGCCAGCATGTCAGCACCTTGCCAGCGTCCTGAGAAGTGGAACGGCAAGAAGACGGTATCTGGACCCACACGCTCTGTCACCAAAGCTTGCACATTCAAGCGTGCGCCGGTAGGTGACGATACCCAAGCGCGGCCACCATTGGTGATGCCTTTTTCAGCCGCTATTTTCGGGTTAATCTCGATAAACATCTCTTGCTGCAATTCGGCCAACCAAGGGTTAGAACGCGTCTCTTCACCGCCGCCTTCGTACTCCGTCAAACGACCAGACGTCATGATGAACGGGAACTTCTCATGCAATTTGTCCGCAACGTTCTTTTGTTGGATCGTTTTGTACAAAGTGGGCATGCGCCAAAAGGCTTTCTTGTCGTCATGCGTTGGGTACTTGGCCACCAAATCAGGACGTGTGCCATACAAAGGCTCACGGTGCTGTGGAACTGGATCTGGGAAGTTCCACACCACGGCACGCGCTTTGGCGTTGCCAAACGGATGGCAACCATGCACTTGCATGACGACGCGTTGAATACCGCCCGTCAAGTCGGTCTTCCAGTTTTTGCCTTCAGCACCCGCTTTTTCAGCATCGGTCAAATCATCCCACCAGCCGAGTTTTTTCATCAGCACGTGGTCAAATTCTGGGTAGCCCGTCGTGATATCTGCACCCAGCGAATGCGATCCATCTTCAGACAACAGGCTCTTGCCTTCGCGCTCCACACCAAAGTTAGCGCGGAAGTTGCCACCGCCGTCCATCACGTGTTTGGAGGTGTCATACAAGTTAGGCGAGCCTGGGTGCTTGATCGAAGCATTGCCGTAGCAAGGCCATGGCAAACCGAAGTAATCACCTGTAAAGTCGTAACCCGTTTCTTTGTCTTTGGCATTGCCTTTGGCTTTGAGCGTTTTGACATCAAACACATGCATATTGCGCATGTGTGCTTTCAAGCGCTCAGGGCTTTGGCCGGTGTAGCCGATGGTCCAAACGCCCTTGTTGATTTCGCGCAAAATATCTTCAGGCACCGGTTCATCCATGCCGGCTACTTTTTGCATTTTGTAATTGACAGACAGTTCTTTGCCAAAACCTAGCTTGTTTGCAAACTGCTGCATGATCATGTGATCGCTGCGGCTTTCCCACAATGGCTCGATGACTTTTTCACGCCATTGGAGTGAACGATTTGATGCCGTCACAGAACCACTGGTTTCAAACTGCGTCGCAGCGGGTAGCAAATACACCGCACGGCTCGCGTTCAAATCTTCTGCCTTGCCCGGCATGGCGGCCATCGCTGCGGTGGCTGACGGGTAAGGGTCGACCACGACGAGCAAGTCAAGCTTGTCCATCGCACGTTTCATCTCCAAACCACGGGTTTGCGAGTTGGGCGCATGGCCCCACATGAAGACACCACGCAAGTTGGAATCTTGGTCGATCAACTCGTTTTTCTCAAGCACGCCGTCAATCCAGCGTGACACGGTGATACCTGGCTTGCTCATCATCGCTGGTGTTGCAAACTGTTTTTTGATCCACTCAAAATCAACACCCCACACTTTAGCAAAGTGTTTCCAAGAGCCTTCGACGAGACCATAGTAGCCTGGCAATGAATCTGGATTGGGGCCAACATCGGTTGCGCCTTGCACGTTGTCATGGCCACGGAAAATATTGGTGCCGCCACCAGATTTGCCAACGTTACCTAATGCTAACTGCAAAATACAGGTTGCTCGAACCACTGCGTTACCCGTTGTGTGCTGGGTTTGCCCCATACACCAGACCACTGTGCTTGGGCGGTTCTCGCTCAGCATAGTCGCCACTTTCAAAACTTGCGCTTCTTTCACACCACAAGCTTCTTCAACTTTGTCTGGTGTCCATTTAGCCAAGACTTCAGCTTTGACAGTCTCCATGCCGTACACACGGTCGTTGATGTATTTGGTGTCCTCCCAATTGTTCTTGAAGATGTGGTAGAGCACGCCAAACACGAACGGAATGTCTGAGCCTGAGCGAATACGCACAAACTCGTCCGACTTGGCTGCCGTACGCGTGTAGCGCGGGTCAACCACAATCATTTTGGTGCCAGTTTCTTTGGCATGCAACATGTGCAACATGCTGACTGGGTGCGCTTCGGCAGCATTCGAGCCAATGTACATCGCGCACTTGCTGTTTTGCATGTCGTTGTACGAATTGGTCATCGCGCCATAACCCCAGGTGTTGGCGACGCCAGCAACCGTGGTGGAATGGCAAATACGCGCTTGGTGGTCACAGTTGTTGCTGCCCCAAAAGCTGACGAATTTACGTAACAAATAAGCTTGCTCGTTGTTGTGCTTGGAAGAACCAACAAAATAAACGCTGTCTGGGCCGCTGGCCTTTTTCAGCTCCATCATTTTGGCGCTGATTTCAGTCAGTGCGGTGTCCCAGCTGATGCGCTCATACTTGCCGTTGACCAATTTCATGGGGTAGCGCAAGCGGAACTCACCGTGACCATGCTCACGCAAAGCTGCACCTTTGGCACAGTAAGAGCCTAAATTGATAGGTGAATCAAACACCGGCTCTTGGCGAACCCAGACACCATTTTCAACAATAGCATCTACCGCGCAGCCGACTGAGCAATGTGAGCAAACCGTACGTTTGATTTCAATTTTTCCTGCGCCTAATATTGAAGCGCCTTCTGCAGCCTGCGCTTTTTTCACGAGCGTCAACTGAGTCGCTGCAATACCTACACCAACGCCTAAACCGGAGCGGCGCAAAAACGCGCGGCGGTCCATGGTGGGCAGGGCTTGTGAAATGCCTCTGCGTAGGCTATGCACGAAGGGTGAGCGAGCTGCGTTCTCAGCAGTGCTTGTTTTTTTAGTTAATAACATGAAACTCTCCAATAAACTTGGGGTTGTTTGGGAATGTTGGGGACTCTAGGTTTGTTCAAGTGCATAACAAGACGCGGCATTAAACCAGGGTCGTTTTGTAATACTGTTTGACGTGTTCACTGAGCACATAGCCGCCACCCGTAGCAGGCGCTGGCT
>JAYUCJ010000054.1:0-1837 GCA_043740415.1 Polaromonas sp.
TGTATGGCAAACAGCCCAGCAACGAAGCGATCACCACATTTTTTGAAAGTTTGCAATTGCAATGACAACCGCAAGGACCACCGCCGCGATGCCCGCGAAAAACTCCGCTAACGAAGCACTGTTGCCCAGCAAGCAAGCCATCTTGGTATTTTTGGCGTTTGCATTCTCGTATTTCATGTCGTCCTTGATACGCGCCATCACGGCGACGATTTCACCGGTTCTGACGGTTGAATTGAGCCTGCAAGCGCGCGATTTGGGGCTGCTTTCGGGGGGCTATTTTTTGGGTTTTGCGGCAATGCAACTGCCTTTGGGCAAGTGGCTGGACAAGTTTGGCCCGAAAAAGGTGATTATTTGCTTTCTCAGCGTCGCCGTTTTGGGTTGTTTGGCATTTGCCAAGGCGACCAGTTTTTCAGGTTTACTGCTCGCCCGCGTGTTTTGCGGCGCTGGTGTCAGCGCCTGTTTGATGGCGCCGCTCACCGGTTACCGACGTTGGCTCGCGCCCAATAGCCAAATCCGGGCGAATTCATGGATGCTGATGTCGGGTTCGCTCGGCATGGTTGCGTCTACCTTGCCTGTTCAATGGTTGATGCCAATGTGGGGATGGCGTGGCATATTTGTTGCCTTGGGTGCTATGATATTTATAGCGATATTGGCAATTATGGTGATCGTTCCTGCTTGGAAGCCTGAGGGCGCTGTGGCTTCTGCGGGTAAAACCGTGGACAACAGCTACGCCCAAGTCTGGTCAAACCGCTACATTCGCAGTTTGATGCCTTTGGCGTTTTTCCTGTACGGCGGCTTGGTCGCGGTGCAAACGCTGTGGGTCTCGCCGTGGATGATCAAGATTGCGGGCTACAGCACGCTTGAGGCGGCGCAGGGCTTGTTTTACATCAACGTGGCCATGCTTATCGCTTTTTGGCTGTGGGGCAGCATCAACCCCTGGTTGTTCCACAAAAAAATCAGTTCAGACAAGTTGATGGTGCAGGGTTTGCCCATCAGTTTTGTTGTGTTAGCTATAATTATAATAGCAGTACAGGATTATAATACGCCGGCTATAAACATAAATGACACTATTTTGGCAGGTAAAACGGGTTTTGATGCTCTTTTGGGTGTTTTGAACAAATATGTCTGGGCGCTGTGGGCTTTGTACTGCGTTAGCTGCACGTTTATTGCCCTGTCGCAACCCGCGATCGCCATGGCTTTTCCAGCGGCAGTGGCGGGTCGGGCACTGTCGGCTTACAACTTGGTGATTTTTGCCGGTGTTTTTGTCGTCCAATGGGGCATTGGGCTGGTGATTGATGGTTTCAAAGCGCTGGGCTGGACCGAGGTGGCGGCTTTTCAGGGTGCTTTTGGGGTCTTTTTGCTGTGCAATATGGCGTCGTACGCGTATTTTGTGTTTACCCGACCCGTGCAAAGCGCAGACAAACTGCATAATTAGGCACCATGAACAGCATCTTCATCATTGCCCATGTGCCGCTGGCCAGTGCATTGCGTACCTGCACGCTGCATGTGTTTCCAGAGGCGCATGCAAACATCGTTGCCTTTGATGTGCAGCCCAATCTACCGGCGGATGAAACCCAAGCCAGTGCCGCCATCATGATGGAGCAATTGGTAAAAGCCACCGGTAACAGCAGCACCTTGATGTTGACCGATATTTTTGGCGCTACGCCCTGCAATGTCGCCATGAAACTGATGGACGGGGTGAACTGCAAACTAATTTCTGGCGTTAATTTGCCCATGCTGATGCGCGCGATGACGTATCGGCACGAAACTTTAGACCTGCTGGTGTCCCGTGCAACAGCAGGCGGCATTCAAGGCGTCATGCCCGTAGCCGTGACCG
>JAYUCJ010000055.1:0-12464 GCA_043740415.1 Polaromonas sp.
ATATAGGCATAGAAAACAGCGTTGCTGCATCGGCTAACTCGTTGATTTATATAGAGTCTATTTTGAACCACTATCTAACGTTGACATAGCCTAAATTTACAACCAAAATTCATGCAAGATTATTAGTGATCAAATTAATATACGGTAATCGAGCTATCCTACAAGTTTTGCACTGTACATTACGTTAACAATCATATGAAAGAAACTACTGTCCACTCGCTAGTCATAGCTCGCACGTTATTAGAACGCGCGGAGCCGCTTTGTGCATCAGATGACAGATATCTTGCCTCAGCGGGTCTAGTAGTGCTACAAGATGCATTAGAAGCCGTCTTTTACGCATTGCTTATTGAAATGGACATTGATGAAGCAAAAAATCTTGAACGCAAAAGTTTCGATGATCTTATTGGTGAACTTAAAGCTGCCGATGTTCCCGTTCCCAAATCGGGCACGTTAAAGGCGCTAAACAAACAACGTGTTCTTACAAAACACTATGCTCAGGTAGCTGAACCAACCACTGTAAGAACGTACTTTTCCGCAGCTCAATTAGCAATCGAAGCAACATGTAACAAGGTTCTCGGTAGATCGATTCATGATCTATTTATTGCTGATTTACTTGCTGAAAGCGAGGCAAAAACATATCTCTAAGCTGCCGAATTCGCGTTAATAGAGGAACGCTATCTTGACGCACTGATAGAAATTCGAAAAGCCATTTTTATAGAATTCGAGGCGTCATACAACATTCACGGATGGTCTGACTACGATGGAACAAAACATGAGGGGTTGATAGCATCTGCTGCACGTGGTGGTTGGAGCGCGCCCGCTTGGACTAGAAATAAAGACTGGATCGACAAAAATGTAACCATCCCAACCAAATACATACAAATCGATTGGCAGCATTGGCGCCTAAAAGCGATGGAACTTGGAATTCACACCATTGAGTTGGAAAACCTACGTCGATTAACCCCTGATGTATTTCGAACTAATAAAAATGGAGGGTGGTCTATAACGTACGATGCTAACTTCCCCAACAGTAATGCAACGGACACAAATACTCGATATTGTTTAGATCGTGCAGTATGGATTTTGCTAAAAAAACAAGAGCACGCTAGTGTTCGACGTGATCCAGCGAGAGACAAACCGTTTGATCCACCGCCAATCTACATTGATCGGATAGTTTTCGAAAAACCTTCAATACAATCAAATCATTTGCATATCGTGTCAAAAGGGTATTCGTATACGATTCATAGGATAGTCGGCGGATTCAATCCGAACGAGACGTTTTACGAGATCTCAGTAGAGTCGGAAGCGCAATCCAAGAAGTCATTGCTAGGACCCGAATACTATTACAAAGGGTTTTTACAAATACTCCCAGAAAGCGAATAAATTTGGTTTGACTACACGTTACAACCATTGTTGACTAATAAGTTGCATTGTGACGATTTTGAGCTTTTGTCGACGCTTCAACTTAATATGATTCGGCAAAGGCACTGACCGGCGCAACACCCCTTCACTGAGCCACAGCGCCGATTGTCTGGCGCGCTTGGCGACGCTTTCTAGGGGCATTTGTTGGTAGTCGTCGTGAAGACTTCAAAGCTGTATACGCCACGGTAGCCCAGTTTATGCCGCGGAGATGTTCGCACACTTTTAAGGTTTGTACCAATTAGTACATTTGCAAAAAACAACTATACCTTGAATTGATCCTTGAATTGATCCGATAACCCTGCCCAGCAATCAGCGTAGTTCTCATCCAACAGTCCACTGTTCATGGCGAAAGTGGTTGGCACAAAGCGGTATCGGCTTTCAAACATAAACGCCAAGGAGTTGTCCAGCTTTTGCGGTTTCAACTCAGCGTTGCTTGCTTTGGTAAAGGCATCAGAATCAGGTCCATGCGGCACCATGCAGTTGTGCAGCGACGCGCCGCCAGGGACAAAGCCTGCTTCCTTGGCATCGTATTGCCCCTTCACCAGCCCCATGAATTCACTCATCAGATTGCGGTGGTACCACGGCGGTCTGAACGTATTTTCCCCCACCAACCAGCGTGGCGGGAAGATGACGAAATCGCAATTGGCGGTGCCGGGCGTGTCGGTCGGTGAGGTCAGCACCGTGAAGATAGACGGGTCTGGATGGTCAAAGCTGATGGAACCAATCGTCATGAAATTGGCAGTGTCGTATTTGAACGGTGCTAGATTGCCATGCCATGCCACCACGTTAAAAGGTGAATGTTGCATCTGCGCTGACCACAAACTGCCGCCGTATTTTTTGATAATCTCGTAGCCATCAATCGAGGTATCAAACGCCGCCACGGGTGTTTGAAAATCTCTTGCATTGGCCAAACCGTTTGAACCAATCGGTCCCAGCTCTGGCAATTTGAAATGCGCGCCGTAGTTTTCACACACGTAGCCACGAGCTGAGCCGTCCGGTAACGCAACTTTGAACACAACGCCACGAGGCACCAAGGCGACTTCACCCGGTTTGACCTCCAACACCCCCATTTCGGTGGTGATGAGCAAACGTCCTTGCTGCGGCACAAACAACAGCTCGCCATCGGCGTTCACACATGCGCGTTGTTCCATGGACTGATTAGCCACATACACATGCGCAGCCATGCCGGTTTGTGCATCGGCATCGCCATTGGCAACCATGGTGCGCAAGCCATCGACGAAATCAGTCGGCACTTCGGGAACAGCAACTGGGCTCCAGCGCATCGGATCAGGCGGCGTAGCTACGCCTTGCGCCGCACCTGTACACCAGTAAGTTTGCGTGTACGGCTTGTACCCACCCACCATCACCGACGGTTGCCGACGGTACAGCCAACTGCGGCGATTTTCTGCACGTGGCGCGGTGAAGGCGGTGCCCGAAATCAGCTCTGCATACAAACCATGCGGTGCGCGTTGTGGGCTGTTGCGGCCTTGGGGTAACGCACCAGCCACGGCTTCGGTGGCGAATTCGTTGCCGAAACCACTTTGATACTTCAAATCAGACGCTTGTATTTTTGCCATTTTTACTTGCTTTCAATTTTTTTTAGCTGCCTGCAAAGCCTCTAGTAACACTGGAAAATTACCAATATGGTTAGCCAGCAAAAGCACCAAACGCGCGTTGAAAGCCTGACTTTCTTCGAGCGATAAATCTTGATGCGCATTGATCAGTGCTTCGTAAAAATCATCGGGTGCGCTTAAATTGGGGGTTGTGATGAGTGGCATGACACTATCCTTCAATTTTTAGACGATTTCTTGAGACAAGGCCAAGTCGAACGCAGCCTGCAATTTTGCTGGCGTGACCTGCCGCCAGCGTGCGCACACGTGTTGGTCTGGGCGCAGCAGGTAAGCTGTGCCAGGCTGCATGTCATAGCGTTTGGCGATCAAACCGTCGCGGTCGATCAGAACATTGGATTTAGAAGATTTGACCACCGAGTTTTGCGCTTGTATAGGCACGATTGAAACAGACAACTCTGCCGACTTTGCTTCTAATTCCCAATCAAATTCATAAACCAGCAAGGTAAAGCCAGCCCCAAGTTGCTGTAACAACCATGAGTCATTACCGTCAATTAACTGCACAGGTGCATCCAGCGCTGTACTGCCGGGCACCATACGCCCTTCAAATGTGTCGCCATCTGGCGTATTCAACACAGAGTAATGCAAGGTTGCAGGTACTGACAAGCGCCCGCTGTTCACCAGGGTGCGCGCAAACGGGTAATCCTTGGCCAAGTCCAGCACAGCATCCCTAAACACGCGGCTGATGGCGCTTTTGGGGGTGATGAAATCCGTCGCTCGGGTGGAGTTGCGGATATTTTCATCGGCCGCATATTCACGCTCGCTGGCGTAGCTGTTCAACAATGCCTCCGACGCTTGGACGCGCAGCACGGCGTCCAGCTTCCACGCCAAATTTTCTGCGTCTTGAATGCCCGAGTTCGCGCCCCGTGCGCCAAAGGGCGAGACGCCATGGGCTGAGTCACCGGCAAACAACACGCGACCGTGGCGAAAGCTGGCCATGCGCTGGCAGGCAAAGGTGTAGACGCTGGCCCATTCGAGTTGAAAATCAGGTGAGGTATTTGTATCTTTTGCACCATATGCTAATAAAGCTTTGACACGAGGGATGATTTTTTCCGGCTTCTTTTCTTCCTCAGGGTCGGCATCCCAGCCCAATTGAAAGTCGATGCGCCACACATGGTCGGGCTGGCGGTGCAGCAGAACGCTTTGGTTGGGGTGAAACGGCGGGTCAAACCAGAACCAACGCTCGGTCGGAAACTCGGCGGTCATCTTCACATCGGCGATTAAAAACCGATCCTGAAACACCCTGCCCGTGGTCTCCAGCCCCATCAACTGCCGCGTGGTGGAGCGCGAACCATCACAGGCGACAACATACTGCGCCTGCAAGGAATAGCTGCCGTCGGGCGTATCCACCGTCAGCGTTGTGGCATCGGCAGTTTGGTTGATGTCGGTGACCTTGTTGAGCCAACGAATATCTATCAACGGCAACTGCGCTGCACGCTCGGCCAAATATCCTTCGACGTAATACTGTTGCAAATTGATAAACGCGGGGCGCGAATGTCCAGGCTCGGGCAGCAGGTCAAAGCCATACAAGGGCTTGTCTTTCAAAAACACCTTGCCCACGTTCCAGGACACGCCTTTGTCCACCATGCGCTGGCCGCAGCCCAAGCGGTCAAAAATCTCCAAACTGCGCTTTGAAAAACAAATCGCCTTTGAACCACTCGCTGTGAGTTTGCCTTTGTTCAACAGCACAACGTTTTGGCCACGCTGCGCTAGATCAATCGCCAAAGTCAAACCTACCGGCCCTGCACCAATGATGACAACGGGATGCACGCTCATGTTGATGTTTATTGATTCTCTAAGGCTTTCCACATCTCAATATCGCGCTCGGCCGTCCAGATGCGTGGATCGGTGTATTTCGTTGCTTCGTCGTAGGCGCGGGTCACGTCAAACGGCATGCAGTGGTCAAAAATCACCCACTGGCCGTAGGTTGGGCGCAGGCGGTTCATGGTGTCGTTGTAGACGGTGTTCAGGTCTTTGCCCGCTTGGGCACCGGCTTGGACGCTGCTATACACATCAGACACAAACGCACATGTCTCGGTCAAACCTCGCGCCACTTGCGCAGGTGTTTGCAGCGCTGCACCCCGGCCTGGGACGAGTTTTTCAGGCTTCAAAGCGGCAATCGCGTCTAAAGTCGTCGGCCAGTCTTTAAAATAGGCGTCACCCGCGTAAGGCGTCGCGCCAAACTCGACCAAGTCGCCGCTGAACATGATTTTTTGCTGTGGCAACCAAGCCACCGTGTCGCCCTTGGTGTGGCCACGGCCCAATTGCAGCAACTGCACTTCCAGCTTGCCCAGCCAGATGGTCATCTTGCCGGTGAACGTCATGGTCGGCCAGGTCATGCCATCGGGTACGGACTCCACGGCGTTGAACAGGCGCGGGAAGCGGCCAATCTCGCTGGCTTTGTCCTGCTCGCCGCGCTCCACGATCAAATCGTAGGTGTCTTGGCTGGCGATGATTTGCTCGGGCTTGTAGGCACTCGCACCCAGCACGCGCACCGCGTGGTAGTGGCTCAGCACCACGTATTTGATGGGTTTGTCGGTCACTTCGCGAATGCGGCGGATGACGTCGGCGGCCATCACCGGCGTGGCTTGGGTATCTATCACCATCACCGCATCGTCGCCAATGATGATGCCGGTATTTGGGTCACCCTCTGCCGTGTAGGCGTAGGCATTGTCGGAAAGCTTGTCGAAACTGACTTTTTTGACTTCCAGATCGGCTTGGCTTGCGAAGGTTTTTACAGGTGTTGTGTTGTTCATGTGTACTTCCATTAAACGCTATACTATTCATAGCTACTTAGGCAATGAATACGCCGGCTAGAGACATATTTACCTGTCTAAAAGCACAAAAAGCCGCTAAAACTGAATCTTAGCGGCTTTTTGAATATCAATTGAATTTATTACCGAAACTTAGATTGCGGCACCGTTTTCAAATCGCCTTCCAAAGAGCTTACATATTTGGCGATTTCTTTGAGTTCGTTGTTGGAGAATTGCTTCACCATGCCAGCCATCACGCCGTTGGAACGACCGATTTGCGGATTGCCTTCGGTTTTATAAGCCTTGAGTGCCACGTAGAGATAGTCTGAGTGCTGACCTGCAATTTTGGGATAGTCAGGGCTGATAGGCTTGGCGAAATTTTCACCGTGGCAAGAGATGCAGGCTGCTTTTTTTAGCAAGGCGGCCACTTGTGGGCTTGGCTCTTTGCTTGGTTTTGCTGCCAAAGTTGCGCCTTCCACCACGCCATGCGTGCTGTAGTAGGCGGCCACGTCAGCCATGTCTTGATCGCTCAAACTTTCAGCAATGCCGCGCATGGTGGGGTGCTTGCGCTCGCCTTTTTTGTAGGCATTTAAGGCTGAAACAATGTATTTAGCACCTTGGCCGGAGATTTTGGGGACTTTGTAGATTTCTGGAAAACTAGCTTGGTAGCCTGCAATGCCGTGGCAGCCGATACACATGGCGTTTTTGGTTTTACCAGCAACGGCATCACCCTTGATCTCTTGTGCCTGAGCGGCCAAGGGGGAAGCAAAGGTCACCATAACCGTCACAGAGGCGACAGCAAATTTGGATAGCGTCAACAACAACTTATTCATTTTTCGAGCACAATCTAGTGAAATAATCTAATAAAAGATTATATCCGTGGCTTGGCTCGTTTTATTCCACTTTCCTGACATTGCTAGATTCAACCCAATCTCATCCTCATTCTCAGTTTACTTTGAACCCACTTATGAAATTCCAAGGCTCCCAAAACTACGTCGCCACTGACGACTTGATGCTCGCCGTCAATGCTGCGGCTACTCTACAAAAACCGCTTTTGGTCAAAGGCGAACCCGGCACCGGCAAAACCATGCTGGCTGAAGAGGTGGCCAGCACGCTGGGCATTCCTCTACTGCAATGGCATATCAAATCGACCACCAAAGCGCAGCAGGGTCTGTACGAATACGACGCTGTGAGCCGCCTGCGCGACTCGCAGCTGTCCACCATCGACGGTGGCGAGAAGGTCAAAGATATCAACAACTACATCGTCAAAGGCGTGCTGTGGCAGGCTTTCACGGCAGACCAGCCGGTGGCGCTGTTGATCGACGAGATCGACAAAGCCGACATCGAGTTCCCGAACGACCTGCTGCGCGAGATCGACCGCATGGAGTTTTACGTCTACGAAACGCGCCAGCTCATCAAAGCCAAGCACCGACCCCTGGTGTTTATCACCTCTAACAATGAAAAAGAACTGCCAGACGCGTTTTTGCGCCGCTGCTTCTTCCACTACATCAAGTTCCCGGATGCGACAACGATGCAGCAAATCGTTGATGTGCACTTCCCCGGCTTGAAAAAAGAGCTGCTGAACGCGGCGATGAAGACTTTTTACGAAGTGCGCAACTTGCCCGGCTTGAAGAAAAAGCCGTCTACCAGCGAATTGTTGGATTGGCTGAAACTCTTGGTCGCCGAAGACATCAGTCTGGATGCGCTGCAAATCAAAGACGACAAAGTGTCGATTCCGCCATTGGTAGGCGCATTATTGAAAAACGAGCAAGATGTGACATTGTTTGAAAAACTGGTATTTATGCAAAGCCGTAACCGTTAATCGTCAATGTTGATTCGAACCACATTCATGGCAACTAAAAACAAAGATGGCAGCGAGAAAACTCTAAAACAACTGCTGTTTGAAGGTTTGACAGATTTCATTGGCTTTGCAGGGGGCGCTTTCTTGAGCTATTGGGTCGGCACACTTTTGAGCTTTAACATGGCCGTCGCCGGTAACACCAGCAATGCTGGCATCATCGGTGTTGTCGTGATGCTGATTGGCGGTGGCTTAGGACTCAAAATTGCCCGTCGACTGCGTTAAACTTAAAAACTAATTAACCAACTACACCTACGACCATGCGATCATTTTTAGCCCCTCTTTGGATTGTTTGCTTAGCCTTACTCGCCTCTTGCGGTGGCGGCGGTGATACGGACAACACAGGCAAATGCAACGCCCTTGAGCTCACGGACACAGCGACAACCCCCAAAATTGTGAACGGAACACCCTGCAGCGGTCTGAGCAAATCGCCCGTGGTCGTCGTGCTTAAAAATTTTCCCGATGGCAGAACTGGCTTGTGCTCAGGCACCATGCTGTCGCCCAACAAAGTATTGACGGCAGCGCATTGTTTAGAAGGTGCCGCAAGCATAAATATTTTATATAGCTTAGCGGCAGATAATTTAGTTTCCCAGACGGCCAGTTCATGGAATATTCACCCTGAATTCACGGGATTTTCAGGCGGCGAAATAAGGAATGACATTGGTATTGTTCACACACCCGTTTCTTTGCCAGTACCCAATT
This sequence comes from Polaromonas sp., assembly GCA_043740415.1. Lineage (GTDB taxonomy): Bacteria > Pseudomonadota > Gammaproteobacteria > Burkholderiales > Burkholderiaceae_C > Aalborgiella. Next base: position 8,364 of record JAYUCJ010000055.1, read on the forward strand.
TGCCCATTTTGACAAGCCGTGCACCCAAAGCTGGTGACAAAGCCAGTATTTTTGGCTACGGCGCGATATCCAGCGGTGCCAGTATTGACGGCAAACTTCGCACGGGTGCGATGACGCTATCCGGTGTTGACAGCAACACTATATTTGCCAGCTACGAAGCCAGCGCAAGCAACGTATGCTCAGGCGATTCAGGTGGCCCCTTGTTGCTTCAAATCGGCAACCAACAAGCCATCATTGGCACAACCTCTTACGGCACCAGAGCAGATTGCTCGGTCGGTGAAATATCCGCGTTTATGAACCTGCAATCGCCTGCAGCGCAAAGCTTCATTCGCAGCGTCGCGCCTGATGCACGCTTTAACTAAGTTTGTGGTTTTAGAGTTCTATGGCATTTGTTGAACCTATCACCCTCATTGATCGCAACGTGTGTCTAGAACCCCTGAGCCTAGCGCACGAAGCGGGTCTGCGCGCGGCGGCGGCGGATGGAGAGCTGTGGAACATCCGCATCACCTCCGTGCCAGAACCTGAGCAAACCCGCCAATACATAGCAGACGCACTCACCATGCGCGAAGCCGGCAACCGATTTGCCTTTGCAGTGTTAGAAGACTCGACGGGCAAAGTTTTGGGCAGCACTAGCTACCACGATATCCTGCCCGCCGTTAAACGCGTAGAGATTGGCTACACTTGGTATGGCAAAAGCAGCCAGCGTAGCCATGTCAACACCACCTGCAAACTACTCATGATGACGCATGCCTTTGAAACGCTGGACTGCAACGTCGTCGGCTGGCGCACAGACAATTTCAACTTCGCCAGCCAAGCTGCGATTAAGAGATTGGGCGCGAAAAAAGACGGCATCATCCGCGGCCATGCCCTGCGCCGTGACGGCACCATCCGCGACACGGTTATGTACAGCTTGCGCAGCGGTGAATGGCCGGAGGTGAAGGCGCAACTCTTGTATTTGCTGAACAAACATCGTTCAAAAGATTGATAATTGAGTCTGACGTTTTCGGAAAAACTAAGGAATTGATATGAACGCCGTTCTAAAAAACTTAACTCATTTATCAACACAAGAAAAAATTCAACTTGTCGAAGATTTATGGGATGACATCTCAGAGCAAACAGATATCACACCAACGTCCGCTGCTGCACGTGAAGAAGTGCTGCGTCGTGCGGCGTGGCGTGATGCCAATCCTGGCTCAGGCAAAGCGTTGAGTCAAATCGTGGCAGAGCTGGGCGTGCGTCTGTGAAATACAGAGTCGAATTCGACGCAGGTGCCGAGGAAGAGTTGCTAGAAGCTTTTCTTTGGTACGAAGAACGTTCGGAAGGTTTAGGGTCTGAATTTTTACGCCAAGTCGCCATTCAGGAAGCTCGGTTATCGCGTGCGCCTTTGATTCACGCCATTGAATACAGCAATATCCGACGTGCATTTTTAGCCAAATTCCCATACTCTTTGCATTTTCGAATCGAAGATGATCTAGTCCGTATCTTTGCTTGTATTCATCAAAAAAGTGACCCGAAGCGCTGGGCGAAAATTTAAACCATGTTGATCGACTTCTTCTACACCCTGCGCAGCGCCAAGCTGCCAGTCTCTGTCAAAGAGTATCTTGACTTGCTCGCTGCGTTGAAAGTCGGCGTACTGGGTCCGAACACGCCGGAAGACGAAACCGAGCACAGTGACTCGGGCAGCGGCTACGACATTAACGATTTCTACTACCTGAGCCGTCTGGTATTAGTCAAGGACGAAAAGCATTACGACAAGTTTGACCGGGCGTTTGCTTCGTATTTCAAGGGTGTGGAAGCGATTGCAGATTTCACCAAAGAGATTCCACTGGATTGGCTGCGCAAAAACCTGGAGCTGAATTTATCGCCAGAAGAACGCGCCAAGATTGAAAAAATGGGCTGGGACGAGCTGATGGAGACGCTGAAAAAGCGTTTTGAAGAGCAAAAAGAGCGCCATGAAGGTGGCAGCAAGTGGATTGGCACGGGCGGCACCTCGCCATTTGGCGCGTATGGCCAAAACCCGCAGGGCATCCGTATTGGGCAAGACAAAAGCCGCAACCGCAGCGCCGTCAAGGTGTGGGACCAACGCGCTTACAAAGACTACGACGATGGCCAAGAGCTGGGCACGCGCAACATCAAGGTGGCATTGCGCCGCCTGCGTAAGTTTGCGCGGCTGGGCAACGAAGAAGAGCTGGATTTGGACGACACCATCCACTCCACCGCTGCCAATGCGGGCTTTTTGGACATCAAAATGGTGCCCGAAAAGCACAACAACGTCAAAATTTTGCTGCTGATGGACGTGGGCGGCACCATGGACGACCATATTCAGCGGGTCGAAGAGCTGTTTTCAGCCTCCAAGTCGGAGTTCAAACACCTAGAGTTTTACTATTTCCACAACTGCGTGTATGACTTCATGTGGAAAAACAACCGCCGCCGCTTTGCCGAGAAGTTTGACACCTGGGACGTCATCCGCAAGTACAACAAAGACTACAAACTCATCTTCATCGGCGACGCCACCATGAGCCCGTATGAGATTTTGCAGCCCGGCGGCAGCGTGGAATACAACAACGCCGAGGCCGGTGCCGAGTGGCTGCAGCGCTTGACCAACGCCTTCCCCAAGTTCGCGTGGATCAACCCTGAGCCGCAAGGCGTGTGGCAATACCGCCAAAGCATCGCGGTGATTCAGCAAATCGTCAACCACCGCATGTATCCGCTGACCATCAAGGGCCTGGAAGAAGCGATGCGGCTGCTGTCTAAGTAAAAGTGTGTGTAAGTAGGCACTACAATCCCAGCTTCCCCTTGTAGTTCAACGGATAGAACGAGTGCCTCCTAAGTGCTAAATACAGGTTCGATTCCTGTCGAGGGGACCAATTACCCGCATGTTTACTGGCATAGCGGGTTTTTCTTTGCCTTAAAAAGTCGTCACGACGGCCTTCATGTCGTCGAACGCCCCGGCAGCGCAGGCCCAGAGCAGGCCCGGTGAGTTTGTCAGACCGCACTATAGATCCTCACTATAGATCCCATAAGCAAAATTACGTTGATCGATCGGTACCCATACGCTAGACTAGACGGCATACTAAATTGCACACAACCAAAGGGGAAAACCATGTCAAACGAAACAAACTGCCCATTCTCGGGCGCCGCTCTCAAACCCACAGTCGCTGGCGCCCGAACGAACGCCGACTGGTGGCCTAATCAACTGAACTTGAAGATCTTGCACCAGCACTCCGAGCGATCCGATCCCATGGGCAGGGAGTTCAACTACGCCGAGGAGTTCAAGAGCCTTGACCTGCACGCCGTGGTCCAGGACCTCCATGCCTTGATGACCGATTCCCAGGACTGGTGGCCCGCAGACTATGGCCACTACGGCCCGTTTTTTGTCCGCATGGCCTGGCACAGTGCCGGCACCTACCGTATCGCTGATGGTCGCGGTGGCTCCGGCTTCGGCACGCAGCGATTTGCGCCCCTCAACAGCTGGCCCGACAACGGCAACCTGGACAAGGCGCGCCGCCTGCTGTGGCCGATCAAGCAGAAATACGGCCGAAAAATTTCCTGGGCCGACCTGATTGTTCTGACCGGTACTGTCGCGATGGATTCGATGGGCTTCAAAACCTTCGGTTTCGCCGGTGGCCGCCAGGACGTCTGGGAGCCAGGCGAGGAAATTTACTGGGGGCCTGAGGACACGTGGCTTGACAACAAGCGCTACACCGGTGACCGGGAACTTGAACAACCTCTGGGCGCCGTGCAGATGGGCCTGATTTACGTGAACCCGCAGGGACCAGACGGCGTGCCAGACGCACTGGGTTCGGCGCGGGACATTCGCGAAACCTTTGCCCGCATGGCGATGAACGACTACGAAACAGTCGCACTGACTGCCGGTGGACACACGTTTGGAAAATCTCACGGCGCGGCCTCTGAAGACCACAAAGGCCCTGATCCGGAGGGTGCCGACATCACCGAGCAAGGCTTGGGCTGGACCAGTAACTTCGGCAGCGCAAAAGGCGTGCACACGATCTCTAGCGGCATCGAGGGTGCGTGGACCAACAACCCCATCAAATGGGACATGGGCTATTTCGACAATCTGTTTGGCTACGAGTGGGAGCT
>JAYUCJ010000056.1:0-1815 GCA_043740415.1 Polaromonas sp.
TTGACATTTTCTGATACAGTGAAAATCCTTCGAAGACAGGAACAAGTCATGGGCATGAACGTGAATCTCACCCCTCAACTAGAGGCGCTCGTGCGCTCCAAGGTGAGCTCCGGTATGTACGCCTCTGCCAGTGAGGTGGTGCGCGAAGCGCTTCGGCTGATGGACGAGCAGGATCGCCTTCGGCAGGTGAAATTTGATGAGCTGCGGAGCGAGGTTCGCAAAGGGCTCGACAGCGGCGCGAGCGAGCCGTGGGATGCAACCACCGTGAAGGCCAAGGCGCGCTCCCGGCATGCAGCCAAGACGGCTGTTGCGTAGATGTCCCGCGTTACGCGGCGTCCGCACGCCGAAGCAGACATTCTGGATATTTGGGGCTACATCGCTGAAGACAGCGTTGTTGCGGCTGACCGTTGGGTCGACAAACTCGATGAGAAGTTTGCACTGTGGGCTACGCAACCGATGATGGGTTGTGCCCGCGACGAGTTGTCGCCGGGGATTCGCAGTCTCGCATTTGGCCGGTACGTTGTGTTCTTTCAACCGCTGCCAGACGGCATAGATGTCATTCGAGTGCTGCACGGCTCACGCGATATTAACGCAAGCTTTGAACTGTAAATTCCGTTGAACTGGCATCGAACAGCGAATTACTCCAGAGAAATTCGACTCTGTGAAGGGGCTCCCGGTTTCTCCCAAATCAGCCTGAAAAAGAGCAAAGCGTGGTGATTGGGAAATGCGAGCGGGCTTTTGAGTGAAAGGCGCGCGGAGATACGCCAAGTGCGCCATAAAAACGCCCGAGCGAAAGCTTGACCGATTTTTCCCATTTCGCGTGTGATTTCACACCAAAACCACACGCGCTTTGCCCAGTCGCCGCGCGGTGGTGGCTCGCAAACGACATGGGTTTACTCCTTGCAATGCGTGAGATTTTCCAGTTGTAGTGACATTGTCTGTACAGCGGCTGCCCGCCCATCACTTCAAAATAGGCCGCAACAATTAGAATGGTGTCTGGGTGTGCAATCTGAAAGGAAACCTCATGGGAACGCCATACGCCAGTGATGTTGTGGCTTGGGCCAACGAACAGGCGCGCCTGATTCGTTCGGGTCAGTTCGATCAGCTAGATTTGGAGCACCTCGCAGAGGAGATTGAAGACGTGGGCAAAAGCGAACAACGTGAACTCGCCAGCCGCATGGCGGTGCTGATCGCGCACATCCTCAAATGGCAGTTCCAGCCAGAGAAGCGATCCATCAGCTGGACGCTGACGATCAAGGAGCAGCGCCGACTACTGGTGCGCCGTATCCAAAAAACCCCCAGTCTCGCGCCGATGCTGACTGACCCTGAGTGGATTGATGAGATTTGGGTGGATGCCAAATCAATCGCCGAGAAAGAAACAGGCCACAGCGCGTTTCCTGAAAACTGCGTTTGGAGTTTCACTGATCTGTTGTCCGAAGATTGGTTGCCTGGCTAGCCGAAGAGCGGCCAGCGCGGCACCGTGACGGGCGCACAGAGATATGCGCGGCGCACCAGAAAAAACGCCCGAGCGAAAGCTTGACCGATTCTTAGCTGCGCTGGTAAACCCCCTTTCGCGTGTGTTTTCACACCAAAACCGCACGCGCATTGCCCAGTCGCCGCGCGGTGGCAGCACGCCAACCAGCCACCAAGCATTAAAATCCAGCCCATCGGCAGAAAGTTACCAAGCAGTTACCAGGCAAACAAGCAAGCCAAGGTGACCCAAACAATCCGCCCAAAGCCCACTTCGTTCAACTTCAACTCTCTGGGGATTTCAAATGGCACTCGTCTCAATGCGTGAACTGCTCGACCACGCGG
>JAYUCJ010000057.1:0-4484 GCA_043740415.1 Polaromonas sp.
TGCGCGGCGATCAGGTCGCCGAGTTTGCGAATGAGCTTGGCGCGCTGCGGTGCGGGCATGCCGGCCCACTTGGGGAAGGCTTCTTTGGCGGCAGCGACGGCGGCGTTGACTTCTGCTTCGCCGCCAGAGGCGACCTCGGCCAGCACCCCTTGCGTGGCCGGGTTGACGGACTCGAAATAGCTGGCGCTGGTGACGGACTTGCCGTTGATGAGGTGGTTAATTCTCATTTTTGGATTTCCTTTTCTTTTCTGCGTATTTAAACGCCTGACCCATGTGTTTTGTCAATAGTTTGCGCTGCTCAACGGGTAGCTTCAACATTTCGGATCGCTTGCCAGATGTGAGGGCATTGAATAGTGAAGTGACGGTGTTGGAAAAGGCCCTCAGCGGGTCAATACTTGGTGAGGGGTCGATTGCAACCCGGAGCCATGCAATGAGGGGTTTTGTATCTGTATTTTCACTAACCAAATACATCAAAGCGACTGCGCTTTCAACGGGGTGAGCGGCGAATATGCGCGAGATGCCCTGCGCCAATGCTGGTAGAACTTTCACATCGCATTTATAGATTGCAAATGCGACCGACAAGATCATTCGAACATTGACGACTGAGCTCCTTGGCAGGATATCTTCGTCTTGAAGTAACCGCACCAGTCCAGCGTTCAATTTGTCAGTACTTAAAATCTGGAATGGTTTACCCCCGAATATGGAGTAAGCGCCAAGTGCAAGTGCATATTCGGCCCAACTGAACTCGTCGCCATTCTGTACGTCAAGCTCATCATAGAGGGCCATCATTTCATGGGAGTCTGTCCTTTTTGCAGCGGCCAATAAATCCCGCGACCAAGCAATTTTTTTGGGATCGTCACCTTTTTTAAGCGACTCAATCGCTTTTTCGAGATACCGGCTATCAATCCGGTTGCCTTGATCGGGCGATGCATTCCACTGTTCCAATTCCTCCAACCGATACCAAATTCTGAGCATGTCTACAAAGAGCGAAATAGGCTCGCTACGCTGCTGCTTAACTTCCATACAAAGTCGCATCAACGGTTCGCATAACTCGTAAAAACTCTCTCGGCCTTGTTCAATGGCACGCACGAAGCGTTTTTCCTTCAGCTGCTTGAGTTGGCTTGAGCACACCTGTTGCGTCACAAAACAGGCCCTGGCAATAGTTTTGACAGGCGCTGCTCCCCGGTAGTGCAGCAAATACTCTGCAATCTTTCTTTGCTGCCCTGGCAATTCCTTCATCCGCGCCTGGTAATACGGCGTTAATTCGTCCAGCGTATGCATAAAAGCTTGCACCAACTCATCTAATGCTTGCTGGCTTAAAAACTGCGCGAAGATGATGTAAATGCGGGGGTTGCCATCGGCCAGATGATGGACTGCACGAATACGGGCGCGACCTTCGGAAGTGTCGATGAACGATGCCAAGTCCTTGTCGCCACGCTCGTTGGCAATTTTCAACAATAAGGCAACTACGTCCTCAAACTCAAGCTCTGCCAGAGGCTCTATGTCGAAGAAACCATAAAACGCTGAATTGTGAATGCTCACGCCCGCGAACAGCGAAGGCGTTGTGCACACCAGCAGCATATTGCCGTGGTTCTGGATGAACGCACGCCAGGCCTTTTGGCCCTGGTCACCGATTTGGTCAAACAGGTCGTCCAGGTTTTCTAGCAAGATGACCAGGCATTTGTTGGCCAGCACATCAAGCAACAAAGCTTCTGCCTGTTTGGCGGCTTCGTCCACTTTCAAGTCATACAGGGGTTGGGTGCGCTCGGTGATGTTGAACTGGGGGTATGTCGCATCCAGCGAGCGCAAGATACGCATCACCAGCTCGAAGAAACTTGTTACGCCCCATTCTTCCTCCCGCATCCAGGCAACCAGGGCCTTGTCTTTGGCTTCCTGGGTTTGTATCAGGCGATGGTGCAGCAGGGAAATGAGGTGGGTTTTGCCGATGCCCCTGGGGCCAACAAACAGGGTGTGGTGGCGACTGCCCATACGCAGGCTTTCAACAACATGGTCCAACGCGCGCGTGAGTACGGGTTCTCGCTGCACCAGCATGGCTTCCAGAGTTTCTGGTGCCATCATGCTGGGGGTGAAATGCGAGAGGTAGAGGGTTCGCCGGGTCTGCTCTGTGGAGGCTCGCACGGTTTCTGCGATAGGGCTCATAACGTGCCCCCGGTGGTGACATCAAGGCTGCGATGCCAAACCCACCAGCGTTTGACGACCGTGAATTTGAAGCTGACTTCGCCTGTGGCATTGCGTTTGAAGTAGTGGTCGCGTTCGAGCAGGCGACTCAGTTCTATCCAGTCTTGGTGTTGTACTTCAGGGTAGGCCGCTTTGGCGCGTTTGATGGCTTCAACGATGGACAGATCTGCCAACGAGGAGGCGACGGCATCCAGCAGCGCCAAACATTCGCCGCGCTGTGTGCCGTAGTAAGGCAAGGTACGGCCTTCGTAGTGCTGCAAATCCCAAGGGTTGTCGCTGGAGTGAATGCCTTGCGTGATGGCCGCTTCAACAGTGGCGGCATCCAAAGGCTTGGTTGTAGCACCTGGTGCTTTCAGCAGACCTGATACGACATGGTGGATGTAGTAAGGCATACAGTCCACTGCTGTTGCCAACAAGGTGTAAATGGTGTCATCGACGACCTGGAGTTGGCTGTCTTGGCAAAGGCGTTGCGCGAGTTCGGTGGCAGCGTCCAGGGCAAGGGGCTCCACTTCAATGGTGAGCATGTCGTTCACTGGCGTGTTGTTGTAACCCTGCGCCTTGAGTTGACGCACGATATGGTGCAGCCCCAAAGAGCCGGTAAACACCATGCGCAGTTTTGCAGAACGGGTTTGGCGTAGCGCTCGCAAGGCATCGAGCAATTCCATGGCTTCTTGCGGATGGTTTTTGGTGATGATTTCCAGCATCCAGGGCAATTCGTCCCAAAGGAAGACCACCCGCTCAATATTTGGCAATTCGTCCAGGTGGGCGATGGCCTCTTCAAGCATTGTTTTCCAGTGCTTGGCTGCGAAGTTGGGCAGTGTCACTGAGCCGATTTTTGTGCCCCCAATTTGCTCGGCCATGGTTTGAATCCAGCGGCGAAAATTGGTGGTGCCGCCGAAGTTGGGGTACAAATCTGCCATGACAAGCTGGACAAACTCGGTGGCGCTTCGGACTGCACCGATGTCCCTCTTGATCACAACCCAGTTTTTGGGTGCATTGGCTTTGAATTTTTCAAGAACGTGGGTTTTGCCGGTACGCCGCTCTGCAACGACTAATACGCTTTGTTGGCCCACTGTTGATTGCAAGTAAGCAACCACTGACTCGCGGCCAACGATGTCGCTGGGTACCAGAATTCCGCCGGGATTGGGTTTCATGATACAACAATTTTTATTTACGATATTTTTATTGTACGATAAATTTGTTGTGTATCAAACCCCTTCGAGCCTGCTGCTTTCTTGGATCCAGTTCTCCAAACTTCCGACTTGTTCAATACTCGTCACGATCACATCCCCCGGCTGGCAATCGACCACCCCATCCGGCGTGCCCGTCAAAATCAGATCGCCGGGTTGCAGCGTCATGAAGCTGCTGAAATATTCGATCAAAAAAGGCACATCAAAAATCATGTCTCGGGTGCTGCCGGACTGCGTGATTTTTCCGTTCACCGTGGTTTGCAGAGCCAGTGCCTGCGGGTTCGAAATGTCTTGTGCATCCACCAGCCACGGCCCGATGGGCGTGCAGGTGTCGCGGTTTTTCACGCGCAGGTTGGGGCGATACCAGTTCTCCAGATAATCGCGGATCGCGTAGTCATTGGCCACGCTATAGCCTGCAATGTAGTCGTAAGCATCGTCACGTGTCACACGCTTCGCGGTTTTGCCAATGACGACCGCCAGCTCGCACTCGTAATGCATGAATTGCACTTCGGGCGGGCGGCGCGTGAAGGCGCGATGGCCGATCAGCGTGGCTTCGCCTTTGATAAACACCAACGGTTCCTCGGGCGCTTTGAATTCGAGTTCTTTGGCGTGGTCCGCATAATTCAAACCCAGCGCTAGGATGGTTCGCGATTGCGCTACAGGCTTCAACGGCGGCAACCAAACCACCACGTCATGCGCGACGAGCCGCCCGTCTTGGAGCAGCAATTGGCCGTCGCGCTCAACCACATCATGTATCGCGCCCGCATAGGCCACTCTGGCGTGTTTCATAGCGTTTCCGCGACCAGCGTGTTGACTAAAACACCTAACGCAGGATGGCTTGGCGCACTGACTTGAATCACGTCGCCCACCTTGGCCAGCGGCCTCCCGCCACCGGGCCAGCAGTCGCAACCGAGCATCAGCACATCACCATCACGCAGCGTCATGAACTCTGTGACATCGCGAATCAATGTCTGCGCGTTTCGCACCAGGTTTGAAAAATCTACGGTTTGCTGCAAGCTGCCGTTGATGCGCACGTCCAACTTGACAGCTGCGGGGTCATTGACCGTCACGAGTTGCGAACCGATGCCCAAAAAA
>JAYUCJ010000058.1:0-1813 GCA_043740415.1 Polaromonas sp.
GGCTCGAATTCGATCTTCGTATGTATACATGAACTACCTCCAAGTAGTCCAAGTTATTGTCCGCACCTCCATGGGGTCAGTTCTAAGTGAAAATCAACAGGTTGGCATCATTGTCAATGGAACTCAATACCTGGTTGGTCCAGAAGCTGTCGATGCAGGTGGTGTTGCCACTCTTGAAACAAATTTTGTAGGCCGTCCTCAATATTTGGCACTTCTGCGTGGTGCAATTTATTACATGATGAAGTGCTCCGGAGTGGTTCATCACAAAATTGATGGTCTTGTAGTGGGCTTACCTGTTTCGAATTTTGAAGAACACCGCGCAGCTCTTGAAAAACTCTCGGCTGGAGTGCATTCCATTCCTACACCAGTTGGGCTGTCGGAAACCTATGGACCAACCATTGACGTAGATGTGAAACGAGTCATGGTTCTCCCTCAGCCAATTGGTGCGCTGCGATCGCACGCAGATAAGGACAGTTCGATTGCCGATGCAACTAAAACCAACATGATTATTGACCCTGGCTACAACACTTTCGACTGGTTGGTCGCGCGTGGGATGCGAGTTGATATTGAGAGAAGCGGAAGCTTTGAGGGCGGTGTAGCTCACATTTTGAAGTCTGTATCCAATCAGGCCGGGAAACACCTTGGCGTTGGATCACTTGATTTCAACGAAGTTGAATTGGCGTTGGAAAGTGGTATTCTGGTCGTCAAGTCACAAAAGTACGACTTCCGACCCTACAAAGCTATTGCCGAGTCTGCTGCTGATTCAGTGGTGGATCGTTTTATAAATGCCCAAAATCAGATTGGCCGGATTGACCAAATCATCATGACTGGTGGTGGAGCCAAGTTTTATTTGGAAGCTTTGAAACGTCGTTTTCCTGAACATAAGATTTTGGCGGAAAAAGATAGCATAAAGAGTAACGTGCGGGGGTTTTATTTATTCGCTACTGGATTACTCTGATACTAAAGTGTATGGTTTTCTCAACCATTTTGGGAAAACCACTAAGCGGCTATAGGCGCGGGTTGGACGTGCATAGGACTGGCTTTAAACCTTTGCGCGGCCTGCCACACGTCATAGGCGCTTTGTTCTGCCAGCCATAGGCGGGCTTCACCACCGCGCTCTATGCCTAGCCATGCCTCGATACGCAAAGCCATATCGGGCGAAATGGCGGCGCGGGCGTTCAACACGCGGGACAGCGCCACACGCGAAACGTCTAGCTGTGCAGCGGCTTGCGTCACCGTCAGCCCCAGCGCGGGCAACACATCGTCGCGCAGCGTTAGGCCGGGGTGCGGGGGGTTAAACATGCGGGTCATCGTGGTTTCTCCTAATTTCAAAATCGCCTTAGTGGTAGTCTTGATAGTCAACCAAAATAGCGTCTGTACCTTCAAACGTAAATGTCATTCGCCAATTGCCATTCACCCAAACCGAATAATGCCCTTTGAGGTCACGCCCTTTTAGCGGGTGTAAACCCCAGCCCGGTAAGTTCATACCTTGGGCATTGGTTGTTTCGTTCAAGCGCCTCAGCATGGCGGCTAACCTTGGAGCGTGAACGGCTTGTATGCCAGCCATGCTGCCTTTGTCAAAAAAGGCTTTTAAACCTTTATGTCTAAATGACTTAATCATGTTCTATTGTATCGTGTAACGTTACGGGATGCAAATGTATTAACTTGCCTGAATTAACTTGCTTTGACAACGCGTAATGCACTGGGCACGGCTTGCTGACCTACGACCAAGGTCGTGAGATGGCAGATCATGCGCATTTAGCAAGACAAACGGGTATGAAGGTGTACTTTGCTCACCCACACAGTCCTTGGG
>JAYUCJ010000059.1:0-35020 GCA_043740415.1 Polaromonas sp.
AGCAGCCATGCTTTCAGCAAACGGCTGCCCATGCCGGTCATGCAGGTGTCGAGCAGCGAAAACAGCGTAGGTGCATCTTCACCGCGCAGGGTTTGCGTCAGCTCCAGGTTGCGGCGCGTGGTGGGTGGCAGGTCGATCAGCGCATCGCTTTTTTGCACGACGATGCTTTGCAGGTGCGTCAACACGCGGCCTTGTGTGTGCTCGGCATAGGCCATCAGCGCACCCGCGGCGGCGTGGGCTTGGGTCAGGGTTTCGGCGTTCCAGCTCGCCAGGCTGGCGGCTTTGAAGAGTTCCAGCAGCTTGCGTTGCCCCAAGGCGGCGTCAAACTGCCATTCGGCTCGGCGGGTCAGGTTGTACTTTGCCGTACTGTTTTGCTGCGCGTTTTTGAGGGCCGCTTCAAACTTGGTCGTCACATCGGCGCTGAACAGCAGCTCGCTGGGCGCGATGCGGGTGATCCAGCCTGCCAACTCATCCGGTGGGCATTCGGCCAGGTGCACCTCGCCCTGCATGACGCTGAGCCAAGCGAGTCCGCAGCTGTTGCGTGCGCCTTGATGCACCGCCAGCAAGACGGATTCGGTTTTGTCGCTCAACAACGCGCTATCGGTCAGCGTGCCGGGGGTGATGATGCGGACTACTTTTCTTTCGACTGGGCCTTTGCCAGTGACTTCGCCGATCTGCTCGCAAATCGCGACGGATTCGCCCAGCTTGATGAGTTTGGCGAGGTAGCTTTCAATCGCATGAAACGGCACGCCCGCCATGGCAATCGGCTTGCCGCCAGAGTTGCCACGGGCGGTGAGGGTGATGTCCAGCAGTCGCGCGGCCTTCTCGGCATCGTCAAAAAACAGCTCGTAAAAATCGCCCATGCGGTACAGCACCAGCGTGCTGGGGTACTCGGCCTTGATGGCCAGGTACTGCTGCATCATGGGGGTGTGGCTGCTGAGATCTGCGATACGAGATTCGACTTTCTCTTCAACCGATTTCATAGCGGTTTCAAGTCGCGCAACTGCTGTAACCATGCCGCAAAATGGGGACATTCTTTTTCTATAGCCGACAAACCAATTTTTTGACCAATCAATGCAGCATGTCTAGTTTTTTTATAACGTGGTGTAAGCAAATCTTCTAAGCGCTTAGATGGCTTTGTCTCATAGCTGTTATTGATATGTTCCGGAGTCTCAAATTGATCTCTTACATCTTGCAATTTTTTGGAATATACGTGCCATTCTGGAACGGTCAGACTGAGAGCTTGCGGGTTAGAGAAAAATAATCCTTCAAACTCATATGGTTGAATGTGCGTCAAAATTCTTTCAGATCGACAATCAATGTGCGCTGTTAAATCTGAGTCTAGATGAGTCTCAAGAAAAGACGCCTTTTCTCTAGGTGTGGGCAGTTTTTGAGCGTGTAGAAACGACGGAAAATCAGTGGATAAAGCGTAAAGGTCTATCAATGTTGTCAAATAAGCCTTTGGATGAGCCGCAAGTATATTTCGTGCATTTCGCTTTAACCGGTCAAAGTTCAGAGCACCGCCACTCGCATTCTGTGAAGTTTCCAAAGTCAGCGGTTTAAGATAAATGCTTAGATTCTGAAAACTTGGTGCAATTACACGTTTGATAAATGATTCTTCGCTCGGTCCTTCAGCGATGATATAAACCTCAATTGCTTTCACGGACGTCCACCCAATACATTACGAAGCCACAAATCGCCAAGGCTGTAATCTTTTAGCCAATCACCTAACTCTTCATCAGAGCAGCGTCGAAAAACAGACTCTTCATCAACTCGATCAACCACAACGACATCTTCGGGTGATAGTGCATTTAATAATTCAACTGATTGAGTTGCGACGATAAGTTGGCGCGTTTCGGCGACTTGTTTGAGCATATCGACTAATACACCAATGGCAAATGGATGTAATCCTAATTCTGGTTCGTCAATCAGGACGGTGTCTGGCAATTTGTGGGACGGCTGTAAAAGTAAAGTCGTGAGGCAAATAAAACGCAAAGTACCATCTGACAGTGTGCTAGCGCTATAAGGCGTATCAGGGTCATTGCGTTGTGTCCATTCCAACTCAATCGAGTCAGATTCATCAGTTCTTTTAACGAAATCACCAAAAAAAGGTGCAACTAAACGAATGGTTTCCAGAATTTGCGAATAGTGGACTGAATACGATTCACGCAACATTGCTAAATAGGCCGCCAAATTTCCTGCGTTAGCTTTTAATCTTAGTGTGTCTTTTCGGCTGTGAGTTTGTTTAACATCAGCAAGATCACTTGTATCGTGAAAATGATATTGACGCCAACTTTGCATCATAGTTCGCACATATTTGCTCACTGGGTTCGCATCAACTCTAATCAATGCCTCCTCGTGATTCCGGCCTAACAAGTAGGTCGTACCAGAGGTCATTGAACCTGCTACCCATGTTTTTTCTTCAGCAAAAATCAAGCGATTGTCGTTGGTGGCTTCAAAATTAACCAAGTAACCGTTTCTGTAACCCATATTTGGTTTTGCATAGACTTCAAATACAAGGTTTTGCGTCTTTTTAAGTCCGCAATGAAACAAGGCAGGCGCTTTCCCTTGTTTTTGTACATACCCAGAAAAGTTATCCCCAGCAACTTCAGACAAAAAACGCAACGCTCCGATAAAATTGCTTTTGCCTGCGCCGTTAGCTCCAATTAAGACATTTAGCGAGCGTAACTCTAAGTTTTCAAGTGACTTAATCGACTTGAATCCTTTTATTGTGAGACGTTCAATTTGAGCCATTTGATTACTTGGTTTTAGCGCATCAGCGATCTGTTTGAATACTGTAGTTTATACATTCAGGGATTGGCGCGTTTCAAGCTCAAAGACTGGCGCACAGCCGCTTTTTCACCGGCGGTGGCGAATTGGCTGTACTTGCCCAGCATGGTCGCCATTTGCGCATAAATGCGGGGCGCGCCGGCCATGCATTCACCGGTTTCTAAAAAATCGGCTTCACCAGAGAAGTTGCCGACCAAGCCGCCGGCTTCGGTGATCAGGAGTGAGCCCGCTGCCACATCCCACGGCTGCAAGTTCGATTCAAAAAAGCCATCGGTGAAGCCTGCCGCCACGTAAGCCAAGTCCAGCGCAGCAGCACCCGGGCGGCGCACGCCGGCGCAACGGGGCATCACATCACCCAACATGCTCAGGTATTTTGGTAAATTGTCGCCTGCACGGTAAGGGAAGCCGGTCGAGATCAAGCATTCCTCCATGTGGATGCGCTTGCTGACGCGGATGCGTCTGTCGTTCATGTACGCGCCACGGCCTTTGGTGGCGGTGAAGAGGTCATTGCGGGTGGGGTCGTACACGACAGCCTGCTCGATTTTGCCTTTCACGGCCAAAGCGATGCTGACGCAGTACACGGGCAGGCCGTGGATGAAGTTGGTGGTGCCGTCCAGCGGGTCAATGATCCATACAAACTCGGAGTCCTGCGCACCGTGTTCGGTGCCCGACTCCTCCGCCCAAATACCATGGCCCGGGTAGGCTGTGAGCAGCGTCTCGATGATGGTTTTTTCACAAGCCACGTCGACCTCGGTCACAAAGTCGTTGACCTGCTTGCTGGAGACGCGCACCGATTCGATATCCAGCGCAGCGCGGTTGATAAGAGAGCCAGCAGCACGGGCAGCCTTGACGGCCACGTTGATCATGGGGTGTAGATTGGGCGACATAAGTTGTAGTGAAGAGCGGTATGGAAGCTACAGCGATGGTAACTTGGCGGGTGAATCTATTTTAACCGCCAATTTAACCACGAATTGATAGCAGGAGATTAAACCCCGACAGTAGAAACCGAAGCTCTAACAGAAGCACTTTTCACCTCTTGCTTCAAACGTATTTCCACCGTTTTGCCCACCGCATGTGCCGCTTTTATCAGTGTGTCCAGTTGAATCGACAAATTCGCAGGATCAAGCACTCTGTCTAGCTGCGACCGGCTGGTAGCCATGCGCTGCGCCATCACCACCTTGGTGAGCTTGCTGGTTTGCATGGCATCGTCAAGCTGCTCAGACAATGCGCGCTTGAGCGCACGGGCTTGAACTTCTTCAAAAATACCGTCTTCCTTCAAGAAATCATCAAAGCTGCTACCAGTATGTGTGTTGGTTGCTTTTGGGATGCTTGCTGTTTTAGCCATTTTTCCACTCCTTTAATCGTTTGATTGCCAATTCAATATCCGCAGGGTCGGTTTGCTGGGTCTTTTTGACAAAACCATGCAGCAAAATCATGTTTGACTGCTCCACAGCAAACAAAACCCGCGCAATCCGGTTGCCAATCTTGCTACGCACCTCCCAAATTGGCCCCCGCAAATGGTCAACCCGTGGTTTACCAATCGGCCATTTGTACTGCACATAAGCAATGTCTTCTCCGATGCTCTGTCTATCTTCCTTCCCCAACCCCTTTAACCAATCCCGTACTGGCTCATCACCACTGGCGGACTTAAAGAAAAAAGCGGGTAATTTTTTGGTGGAAGCCATGCGTGATTGTACCTTTAAAAGTACATTTCATTTAATCTAAGGTGTGAAATTCTCTAAGCTTGATTCAGGATGTAACAATGATTTAACGTACACTTTGTGTATCCTAACACTACAAATGTTCAGGAATTTTTAGCGCACAGCACGCAATGACTACTCAAAAAATGCTAATTGGAGGAATTAATTGACTTTGACTATAAAGATTAAAAGTATAATTTGCGGATGTCTGCTTGGGCTATTGCCTATTATTAAACTCTGGCTTGAATACCCTGTAGCATTAACTTCTTTAAAACAAAATGCTGTTGTAAAAAATATTAATGTTAAAGTGAAAAATGAAATATTTACGACGGTAGAAGGTGCAATAGCTATTAATTGTTACTATTTCGATATAACTTTCAAAATTCTTCCCGATGGCTCAATTTTATCAGGAACGAATGAATTGCAGACATGCGATAAATCAGCCGTAGTAGAAAAAATTAAATATCTTAAAAATAAACAAGTTAGTGGGTATTTAACGAAAAATCAAGATCAATTTATCCCCACCGGATTACTAACAATAAATAGCTTGTTTAAAACTTTTTTAATGACAATCGGTGCGTTTCTTTTTTGTTTGCTTTGTGGTTATTTTGCAAAGAAAAAGGAATCAATTTAATGATTATTGAATCAAATTGTTAATTTCCCCATGAAAACCCGCTTCATCCTCATCAACACCAGCCACGCCGGCAACGTGGGCGCTGCCGCCCGCGCCATGAAAACCATGGGGTTTACCGATATGGTGCTGGTCGCCCCGCGCTGGGCCAATGTGCTGCGGCGGGAGGAAACCATCCAGCGTGCCAGTGGAGCCTTGGACGTGTTGAACAGCGCCCGCATCGTTGACACCCTGGATGAAGCGCTGGACGGCATGACCCACCTGTGCGCCACGGCGATGACGCCACGCGACTTCGGGCCACCCATTCGCAGTCCGCGTGAGCATTTTGAAATGCTATTAAAAGATGAGCAGTTTAGGCAGAAAATACGCCGACTAGAGCCAGATTTGTCACCTAAAAGTGATGAATTATTGAGTTCTGAGGCAGAAACCGCTTCGGGCATGGGCTTTTTGTTCGGTTCTGAGCGGTTTGGCATGGCCAATGACGATGTGTACCGCTGCAACGTGGCGCTGAGCATCCCGACGAACCCGAAATTCGGTTCGCTCAATCTGGGGGCGGCGATTCAGTTGATTGCTTATGAGTGGCGGATGACGTTGGGTGGGTTTGAGGATTTCGAAACTAAAAATACCGTTCGCCCTGAGCTTGTCGAAGGGTTCAATAACGAAAAGGCTTCGACAAGCTCAGCCCGAACGGGGGGACTGGCCGACGCAGCCCAAGTCACTGGCATGCTGCAACATTGGGAGAAATCCCTCGCCGATATTGGCTTTTTAGACCCCGCCGCACCCAAGAAGCTGATGCCACGGCTGAACCAACTGTTTAACCGCGCCGCGCTCAGCCCTGAGGAGATTCACATTTTGCGCGGCATTGCGAAGGCGATGTCTGAGGCTGCTAAAAGTACTAAAAACTTTCATCAAACCTAAAAACGCACCCAAACAAGGTTTGAAATAACTGTTTAAACTAAGCTTATGTTTTCAAGAATCCGCTCCGACATCCAATGCATCCTCGACCGCGACCCCGCCGCCCGCACGCGCTGGGACGTGATCACCAGCTATCCCGGCTTTCACGCCGTGGTGTTGCACCGCTTCGCGCATGGCTGCTGGAATATGGGTTTCAAATGGCTGGCACGTTTTATTTCAAACTTGTCGCGCATGGTGACGGGCATTGAAATCCACCCCGCAGCCATCGTCGGTGAGCGCGTTTTTTTCGACCATGCCATGGGTGTCGTCGTGGGTGAAACCGCTGAAATCGGCGACGGTTGCACGATCTACCAAGGCGTCACCTTGGGTGGCACCTCGCTCTACAAAGGCGCAAAACGCCACCCCACACTGGGCAAAAACGTGGTGGTCAGCGCGGGCGCCAAGGTTTTGGGCGGCTTCACGGTGGGTGACAACGCCAAAATCGGCAGCAACGCGGTGGTTATCAAACCTGTGCCAGCGGGCGCGACGGCGGTGGGCATTCCCGCTCGCATCATCTTGAGCAAAGAAGGCGAAAGTGCTGATGTGGCCACCTCCGACCCCAAATTCAACGCCTACGGCATCACCAATGAAGACGACCCCGTGAGCCAAGCCCTGCGCGGCTTGGTTAGCAGTGCCACCACCCACGACCACCAAATCGCGCTGCTGTGGCAAGCCTTGGAGCAACTGGTTCGCACCGGCAAAGTGGGTGATTGCCTGCCGAGTGATGCCTCGCTCAAAGAGTGCTTCGAGGCGGAGAAGCTGAATCAGTTGATTGGAAAGTAGGCTACAACCGTTCGCATTGAGCTTGTCGAAATGCTACAAATAAAATAGCTGCTTAGGCAATAAATACGCCGGCTAGAGCGATATTTACCTATATTTTCGGTTGTTTAAACAGTTTTCGGTGCCCGAATCGCCGTTTTCGGCCTGAACGCCTTACACACCGCGTCATTCGTTTCCATATACGGCCCGCCGATCAGGTCAACGCAGTAGGGCACAGCCGCAAAAATCCCCGCCACGGCCTGCGAGCCATCGGCGTTTTTCAGCCCTTCCAGCGTCTCGGCAATCGCTTTGGGCTGCCCGGGCAGGTTGATGATCAGGCTGTTGCCGCGAATCACCGCCACCTGTCGCGACAAAATCGCCGTCGGTACAAACTTTAGGCTGATCTGCCGCATCTGCTCCCCAAACCCCGGCATCTCCTTGTCCGCCACCGCCAGCGTCGCCTCCGGCGTCACATCCCGCAGCGCCGGCCCCGTGCCGCCCGTGGTCAGCACCAATGAACAGCCCAAATCGACCAGCTCCACCAACGTCGCGCTGATTTTGGCCGTCTCATCCGGAATCAGCCGTGGTTCAAACGTGATCGGATTTTGCAACGCTGCAGTCAGCCAGCTTTGCAAAGCAGGTAAGCCTTTGTCCTCATACACGCCGGTGGAGGCGCGGTCGCTGATAGAGACGATGCCGATGCGGACGGGATCGAAAGTAGCAGTTGCTTGAGTCATTTTTAGTATAAAATTTGTGTCTAGCCGGCGTATTTATTGTCTGAGATGCTATGAAAAATATAGTGAGTTAAAAGATCACGCTGGGATAGCAAAGTGATACACAAAAAACTGCTCATCACGCTTCCAACCAGCAGACTGGTAAAGCGCTTGGGCAGATTCATTGGTGGTTGCGGTTGACAGTGTTAAGCGAATAGCGCCCAAAGATGCCGCAAACTCAGTGGCGGCAGACAGCAGCTTCTTGGCTGCGCCCCTGCCGCGAGCTTGTGCGTCTATAAATAGATCGTTGAGCACGAACACTCGTGCCATTGAAACTGATGAAAAACTGGGATAAAGCTGCGTGAAGCCAATGGCCGTATCGTTCTCAAAGGCCATGAACAATACTGATTCGCCATGATTGAAGCGCTCTGATAAAAACGCTTTGGCAGCTGCGATGTCACTTGGACGACCATAAAATTGACGATAAACATCGAATAGTCGTGCAATTGCTTCAATGTCAGTCAAAACGGCTTGGCGAACTGTGATCAGACTCATAGGGCAGTTGTATTTTAAAAAACTCGGTTAAATTGGCATCTAGCCGGTGTATTTATTGCTTTTGTCACTATAAAAATAATAGCAATAGGATTTATTCGGAACCTTCATCCCGATCCTCATACTCCAACCCCTCACGCACCAGCAAGAAAATCTCCCGATACGCGCGTCCTTGGCGGTGCGGGGTGCCGGCTGGGGCTTTGACCATGGCATCCTGGTCTTTGCGGGCCTGGCGGATGAGGGCGCGGAGTTGCTGGGTATCCGTTTCTGGCTTGATGCCTATCCAGCGCTGGAAGGCGTCGTCGTTGGCGATCAGGTCGTCGCGCCATTTTTCGGCCACGTGCAGGGCCATTTTGTCGGCGGCGGAGCCGGTGGTTTTGTTGACGATGGCTGCTTTGGCGGCCTCGATCATCTCGGGCTCCAGTTTACGCATCAGCTTGCCGACAAACTGCATCTGGCGGCGGCGGCCTTCAAAGTTGGTGATGCGGTGGGTCTCGGCTAGGGCGTCCAGCAGTTTTTCGCCCAAGCCGATGGCTTCTAGTTGATCGGCGCTCAGGATCAGCAGGCTCTCGCCCAGTTCCTGCAGCTCGTCACTTTCGCGTTTGTCGTCGGTGCGGCTGGTTTCGTGCCGACCCTTCATCTCGCGTTTGAGCTCTAGGTCAACCGCGCTGTCTTCCGCGACAAAGTGCCCGTTGACGTAATAACCTTTTTTGAATTTGCCTGCCATGTTTGCGTTTTTCTCTGATGTCTGAGTAAGCAAGTATCATAAGCCCTTGTACACGAATAAACCAATGAAAAACACCTCTTTGAAGTCCACTACAGCCGCTAAATCCGACACTAAATCTGCCGGTTTTGCCTATTCACGCCCATTTTTTGAAGATTTGGTCGACAGCGCCATTGCCCACGCCAAGAAAATCGGCGCGACGGATGCGGGCGCGGATGCCTCTGAAGGCTGTGGTTTGAGTGTTTCTGTGCGCAAAGGCGAGCTGGAAAATGTGGAGCGGAATCGCGACAAATCATTGGGCGTGACGGTGTATGTGGGACAGCGACGCGGCAATGCCAGCACGTCTGACTTTTCCAAAGCTGCTATCGAGCGCACGGTGCAAGCCGCGTTTGACATTGCCCGTTTCACGGCAGAAGACCCGTTTGCAGCGCTGCCGGATGAAGCCGATATCGCCACCGAGGCGGAAATTGCCGCCATCAATTTAGACCTGTTTCACCCTTGGGCGGTGACGAGTGAGCAAGCCGCTGTCTTGGCGCTAGAGTGCGAGACTGCGGCGTTGAACACCAGCAAAAGATTCATCACCAACAGCGAAGGCGCGGGTGTCTCTGCTCAGCAAAGCCACTTTTTCAGCGCCCACACGCATGGGTTTCGCGGAGGTTATGCCAGCTCGCGGCAATCGATGTCGGTATCGCCCATCGCGGGCCGTGGCGACGACATGCAGCGTGATGGCTGGTACAGCACCGCACGCAATATTGACGACTTGGCATCTGCCCAAGCCATTGGCCGCTACGCTGCGCAGCGTGCGCTTAGCCGTCTAAAGTCTCGCAAAATTCCCACAACCGAATGCCCAGTGTTGTTTGAATCGCCCGTAGCCGGCGGTTTGCTGGGCGGATTGGTCAACGCCATCAGCGGTGGGGCTTTGTACCGCAAAAGCTCGTTTTTGCTCGATTCACTGGGCAAGCAGGTGCTGCCCAAACACATCAACGTGATAGACGACCCGTTTGTCGTGCGCGGCAATGGCAGTTCCCCGTTTGACGACGAGGGCGTGCGGGTCAAAGCACGGCAAGTTATCAAATCTGGCGTGGTGGAAGGCTACTTTTTGGGCAGCTACAGCGCCCGCAAGCTGGGCATGAAAACGACGGGCAATGCCGGTGGCTCGCACAATTTGACGATGACATCGACCCGTACCCAAGCGGGCGACGATTTGGACGAGATGCTGCGCAAACTAGGTACAGGTTTGTTTGTTACCGAGTTGATGGGCTCAGGCGTGAACGGCGTGACGGGTGACTACTCACGCGGTGCGAGCGGCTTTTGGGTGGAGAACGGCGTGATCGCCTTCCCCGTGCATGAAATCACCATCGCTGGTAATTTTAAAACGATGCTCAAAGGCATTGAAGCGGTGGGAGCAGATACCTATGTGTCTGGCTCGAAAACCATGGGTTCGGTGTTGTTGAACCGCATGAAAGTGGCCGGAAGCTGATTAGCGGCAAGTAAATAGCGAACATAGATTGTGAAAATATAGCGAAAAAGTGTCTTTTTATGCGTCTTATCCTACAGACGCAGCGCCCCAGCAGTCCTAGACTGACCGTTTGGAATCAATGGCGTTTTCAACATGAAATACAAAGATTACTACGCTGTGCTGGGCGTACCGCGCGATGCTGATTTAGATCAGATCAAAAAAGCCTACCGCAAATTGGCACGTCAGCACCACCCTGATATGTCCAAAGAACCCAATGCCGAAGCGCAATTCAAAGAAGCGGGCGAGGCCTACGCCACGTTGAAAGATGCTGACAAGCGCGCGGCGTATGACCAACTTGGCAAACAACCCATTGGCGAGGAGTTTTCACCGCCACCGCAGTGGCGACAAGAATATGGCGGTGGCAACTACGGCAACGCTAATGGCGCATCTTTTGAGGATATCGATTTATCCGACTTGTTCGCCGCCATGGGGCGCGGACACGCAGGCGATCCAAGAGGTGCACAGCGTGCGTCCATGCCTATGCACGGCAGGGATTATGAAAACACGGTTCACATCAAGCTAGAAGACGCGCACCGTGGCACCAAGATGAATTTGGAATTGGCTGACGAAAAGGGAAGTCGTATCTTAGAAGTGACGATTCCTGCAGGCGTGCGCGAAGGGCAAAAGCTGCGTCTTCGTGGCAAAGGTGGCAAGGGGCGCAACGGCGGCTCAGATGGCGATATTTATTTGCACATTGCTTTGCTGCCGCACCCCATCTTCCGAACCAACGGTCATGACTTGTATTTTGATTTGATGCTGACCCCGTGGGAAGCCGCTTTGGGTGCAGAAGTGCAAGTGCCGACGCTGGACGAGCCTGTGCTGCTGACAGTGCCTGCAGGCATGCGTTTTGGCCGAAAACTGCGTTTGCGGGGTCGCGGATTGTCGAATGGCTCTAAAGTGGATGATGGCGATGAAACTAAGAAAGGCAGAGGCGATCTTTACGCTTTGGTGCATATCGACATACCCGCCACTTTGACCGACCGCGAACGCGAGTTGTACCAAGAATTGGCCAACTTGTCGACTTTTGATCCGCGTAAAAATTCAACCAAACCGCACAAGGAGAATCCTCATGGAACATCAACAAGTTGAATGTATGTGGCTGGATGCCACGGAAACTGTGACAATTTCTGAGCTGTCGCGCTGCTGCGGTATGAGCACACTGGAGCTGGATGAACTGGTGGAGTACAAAGCGCTACCCATACTGCCGCCCCCGCCATCCCAGTCGCCCCTGATGTTTGAGCGCCTGTTCAGCGCCGAGTGGGTAACGCCGCTGCGCGAAGTGGGCAAGATGCGGCAAGACTACGATTTGGACTTGTTCACCGTGGCCATGCTGCTGAGTCACCTCAATCGCATCGAGGTGTTGGAGAAAAAAGTGCGAAATCTGCAAGCACATTTGCCAACGCATTGGACATATTCATTAGCCGAAGACTGATGCTAAGACTGTGAGGCAAGATGAGGATTTGAACACGATGTGTGTCGCGTTGTAAAACCACGCGAGTGGGGAGGGCGCTAAATGTACAATCGTTACATCTAAACACCATCACAAAGTGCATTTTTAAAATGCCGCTTTTTCGGAACCCCACATGTTGAAGCACCTATTTTCCATTGGCATAAGCTGCGTTTTGGCTAGCTTGAGTACTGCAACCAGCGCGCAAGAGCTGAAAATGAGCACCACTTTGTCTGAAGCCGGACTGTGGACCATCATGGCAGCGCCTGTGACTTTGCATTATTCAGATATGAAACAAAAATCAGGTTTGACCGAAGTCAAGCACTCGTACGTGTGGCTGCTTGGTGCTGAAAAAATGCTGGATGAGCGTTATTTTGCTGGAGCTGCATTTTTTAGCAACTCGTTTGGGCAGCCCACCGAGTATGTCTATGCGGGTGCCAAGTTTCGACCCCTAGACGACATGCCAAAGTTTTTCGCCAAAATATCTGCGGGTGTCATTCATGGATATAAGTCACCCTATAACAAGAAAATTCCCATCAACACCTCCAGCGGCTGGGGCTTGGGCGTGATTCCATCGATTGGTTGGGACTTCAATGACCAATTCGCAGCGCAGCTGAACGTGTTGGGTTCAGCTGGTGTGATGTTGCAGATGAATGCGACGGTGAAGTAATTTCACCCGAAGGCATTCATTAGCAGGGATTAACCCGCTAGGGCAGCCTTCACCGCAGCAGAGACTTGCCCCATCTCGGCCTTGCCAGCCAATTGCGCCTTAGCCGCGCCCATCACTTTGCCCATGTCGCCAGGACCGGTGGCTCCTAGCGTGGCGACGATGGCTTTGACGGCGGCTAGCACTTCCTCTGAGGTCATACGTACCGGTAAATAGCCTTGTAAGACGGTGATTTCTGCCGCTTCCTTGTCCGCCATGTCTTTGCGGTCGGCTTTGGTGAAGGCGTCAATGCTGTCTTTGCGCTGTTTGATCATTTTGTCGATGATGCCGACCACCATGGTGTCGTCCAACACGACACGCTCGTCCACTTCTTTTTGCTTGCAAGCAGACAAGAGCAGGCGAATCGTACCCAAGCGCTCAGCGTCTTTGGCGCGCATGGCGGTTTTCATGTCTTCGGTGATTTGGTCTTTGAGTAGCATGATTTTTTCCTTGTCCTTATTCTTTAACTTCTAAAGTAAAAAAACCCGCTAGAGCAGGTCTTGCGGGCTTTTTGTGCTTAAAAGCTGTACGGTTTAGTACACTCTTTAGTACATTTTCTTCGGCAACTGCATAGCGCGAATACGCTTGTAGTTACGCTTGACAGCAGCAGATTTCTTGCGCTTACGCTCTGTTGTTGGCTTCTCATAAAACTCACGAGCGCGCAGGTCAGTCAATAGACCCAATTTCTCAATCTGGCGCTTAAAGCGGCGCAGTGCAACATCAAACGGCTCATTCTCTTTTAAACGGATAGTGGTCATGAAAAAATATTTTCCGAAAATAATTGCGCTGGGAAGATCGTGGCCCCGCGCGGGGTATTTGTAGCTACACAGAACAATGGCTCATGAGTGCAGCAGTAAAGTCTTGGATTATACCCATTTTTTGTTTGCACTTGTCACTGCTACTCAAGCATGATGATTTTGGAGTACATTTTCGCATGACTACTGAAAACATCGTTAAAACAAACACGCTCACAACGCCCGAAATCTGCTCCTACATTCTGGCCGCGCTAGCGCTTTTCCTCGTTGTGAAATTTAGCATGCTGGTCGCCTTGTTCTCGGGTTTGCTGGTGTATTCCTTGGCGCACTTGCTGGTACCTACCATTGAAAAACGTTACAGCAGCACGCAAGCGCGCACGATTGCCGTGGTGATGTTGTCGTCGTTGATTGTATTGATCATCAGCGCAGCCATTTGGGC
This sequence comes from Polaromonas sp., assembly GCA_043740415.1. Lineage (GTDB taxonomy): Bacteria > Pseudomonadota > Gammaproteobacteria > Burkholderiales > Burkholderiaceae_C > Aalborgiella. The sequence goes on from JAYUCJ010000059.1 coordinate 13,690, forward strand.
GGTCGTGATTTTTTTGCGAAGTGATGCCAGCAATCTGCAACATTTGCTGCAAAAGCTGGCCGATATTATTGAAGGTTCGCGTAACCAGCTCCCGCTATGGGTGAGCACCAATCTGCCCGATGGCGTCGTTGCGCTGCGCGAGTGGATGACCGAATGGCTGCGCGAACATTCTGGGGAGGCCAAAGGGTTAAGTAAAGAGGCGGGACATATTGTCTTGCAACTCGTTTTAGGCATGATCATTGGCAGCATGGTTGCCCTGCAAGACGCGACGACAGAAGACAACTATCGCCCTTTTGCCAAGGCGATGCTGGACCGCATTGTCAATTTGAACCTGATATTCAGTAAAATAGTCTATGCCCAAGTGCGTATTTCGCTGATCAACACCGCTTTCACAGCGATTTATTTGTTGGTGATTTTGCCTATGGCGGGGGTGCATTTGCCATTGACCAAAAGCATGATCGCCATCACCTTTTTGGTGGGTTTGATTCCTGTGGTGGGCAACATTGTGTCGAACACCGTCATCGTCATCGTCGGGCTCTCACATTCGCTGCAAATAGCGGTGGCTTCCCTCGTTTTCATGGTGGTGATCCATAAGCTGGAATACTTCTTGAACGCCCGTATCATCGGCAGCCAAATCAACGCCCGCGCGTGGGAAATGTTGACCGCTATTTTGGTGATGGAAACGCTGTTTGGCATGCCAGGCTTGGTGGCGGCGCCTGTGTTTTACGCCTATCTCAAGAAGGAATTGACGGATAGAGAGCTGGTTTAACTACCCCGTCGCTTCGCGCCACCCCTTCAAACCTTGAGCACAGGCAAACGCACTTGCCCACGCCCACTGGAAGTTGTAGCCACCCAGCCAGCCGGTCACGTCCATCACCTCGCCGATGAAATACAAGCCTGGTTGTTTGGATTCCATGGTTTGCGACGACACATCTCGCGTATCGACGCCGCCCAGTGTCACTTCGGCTTTTTTGTAGCCTTCGGTGCCTGTGGGTGTCAGCTCCCAGTTTGACAACCGCTGCGCCAATTGCGCCAAGGCTTTGTCGGGCACATCGCTCATGGGGCGCTGCAAAGTGGTGTCCGTGCTAGTCCAAGCATCGGCTAGGCGCGAAGGCACAAGATTAACCAACTCGTTAGCTACCAGCTTGTGGGAACGGGCTTTTGATTGATGTAAAAGCGCCAAAACGTCAGTATTTGGTGCTAAGTTGAGTCGAATGGTGCCGTTCTCGCGCCAAAAGCTTGAAATCTGCAAAACGGCGGGGCCGCTCAAGCCTTTGTGGGTGAAGAGCAAATCTTCTGAAAATGCGGCTTTTTCGTTCGCTTTTGACTTCTTCACGCCCGTTTCAATAACGACAGGCAAAGCCAAACCAGCCAAGCCTGAATAAGGCAACCAAGCATCGCCATCAAAGGTGAGCGGAACGAGGGCAGGGCGTGGTTCAACCATGCGCAGGTTGAACTGCTTGGCGATACGGTAGCCAAAATCCGTCGCACCAATCTTCGGGATGGACAATCCGCCGGTAGCGATGACGATATTTGAAGTTTTTATGACGCCTTTATTGCTATTAATTTCATAGCTGTTTAGATAATTAATACGCCGGCTAGAGCCGGAAATAACACTATTTTCCGGTAATTCATCTGGTTTTTCATGATTTTCAAAAATTTCGCGAATGTTTTGCACCTGGCACGGCTGCCAACGCTGCACGCCGCCAGCCTCGCATTCTTTGAGCAGCATATCGATCAAATCCTGCGCCGAGTTGTCGCAAAACAGCTGACCTTTGTGTTTTTCGTGGTGGGCAATGCCGTGCTTGTCCATCAGCGCGATAAAGTCGCGCGGGGTGTAGCGGGAGAGGGCGCTGCGGCAAAAATGCGGATTTTCGCTCAGAAAATTTGCGGGACTGACGTCTTTGTTGGTGAAGTTGGCACGCCCACCGCCTGAAATGCGGATTTTTTCGGCCACTTTCTCGCTGTGGTCGATGACCAAAACCTTCAATCCCGCCTGTCCAGCCAACCCCGCGCAGAACAAACCGGCTGCGCCTGCGCCAATGATGACAACGTCAAATTGATGTGGAATGGTCATAAAAGCTCTTAAAATTCAATAAAATTTGTTAAATATTAAGATATTATCTAAAAACGCTCAATCGACATACCGCTGACATCGATGTCTGGTTGACGCTGGGCGATCAAATCTGCCAATACCCGCGCACTGCCGCAACTCAGCGCCCAGCCGTTGGAGCCATGCCCCAAGTTCAACCAAATGTTGGGGATGCCGCTAGCGCCTATAACCGGTGGGCCGTCCGGCAGCATGGGGTGAGCACCTTTCCATTCGGTCACACTGGCACCCATGCTTGAAATGTGTGCTGCGCCAGGAAACCAGTCTTGCATCACCTTGTAAAGTGTCGAAATCGCGCTAACTTGCTTGTTTTCTAGGGAGCCACCAATCTCAAAGCTGCCCGATACGCGGACGCGGTTGCCCAAGCGTGAAATGGCCACTTTGTAGTGCTCATCTATCAAGGCGCTGCGCGGCGCGTTGAGGTCTTCACGCACTTGCGCACTGATGGAGTAGCCATAGACGGGGATGAGCGGCAGTTTGCGTTGCAGGGTTTTTAAAATCGGTTTCAGCAACTCTGCACTGGCTATGCCGGCGCACATGACGATAGCGTCGAAGTGACGCGGATGATCCTCATTTGCTATATTTAATGTAGCGCCATTGGAATATGATATGCCGGCTACATTTGCATTTAGTTCAAATTTAACGCCTAATTCTTGCGCCTCCGATTTGAGCAACAAAGTAAACTCGCGGCAGTTCCCCACGGCATCACCGGGCAGGTGAACGGCGCCGAAAAAGTCGTTGTCCGGGTTCAGTGCGGGCTCAATCAAGCGCGCATCAGAGACGCTGATCGTTTGAAACGGCAAACCGCTTTCATGCATCACCTGCAAGCTGGGTTGGATGAGTTTGGCGTCTTTTTCGCTGCGCAGCAACACCAGCAGGCCATCACTGCGTTCATATTCCAGTGCCAAATGCTCCGTGATGGCATGTAATCGGTCGCGGCTATAGCTGGCCAGTGCTTGCATGCGGCTGCGGGTGGTGAGGTAGGTATCCAGCTTGCAGGCGCGGTGCCACTGGCTGATCCAGGCCAGTTCGGCACGGGTTAACGGAAACTTGATCTTGACCGGCGCATGGCGACTGAACAGCTGTTTCAGCACTTGGGAGGGCATGCCCGGCATGGCCAACGGGGCGACGTAGCTTGGCGCGAGGATGCCCGCATTGGCAAAGCTGGACTCGACGGCGACGGATGAGTTGCGCTCAAAAACGGTGACTTCGTGGCCGTCACACGCCAGCTCGAAAGCTGTGGTGACGCCAATGACGCCTGCGCCAACTATGGCAATTTTCATGGGTAAAAGCGGTATTTCTGGACGGAATATGAGGAGAGAGCTCGGCGAAAAGTGAATGCCTTGCTTGGATTGTCGTCATTATCGTTGATAGAGGAGAGGTGCAGAGTGCCATGCTATAATCGAACGGCTTTACCAGCTATGCGCAGCTACTGTGCTAAGTGGGTGAAGTTATTCGCGAATCAGTCCATTCAAGGTGTTGCGCAAAGTGGTTTATATGGAAATATAAACCTCGTTGTCACAAATCGGACTGATTTTAGACCTAACCTTTTGATTGAATTGGAATTAATCATGTCAGTAACCATGCGTGAAATGCTAGATGCGGGTGTTCATTTTGGACACCAAACCCGTTTCTGGAACCCTAAGATGGCCCCGTTTATTTTCGGTCATCGCAACAAAATTCACATCATCAACTTGGAAAAATCGCTCCCGATGTTCCAAGAGGCCACCAAGTTTGTGCGTCAATTGACGGCAAACGGCGGTACCGTTTTGATGGTCGGTACCAAGCGTCAAGCACGCGAAATCTTGTCTACTGAAGCGCTGCGCGCTGGCGTGCCTTTCGTTGACCAACGCTGGTTGGGCGGCATGATGACCAACTTCAAAACGGTCAAAATCTCCCTCAAGCGTTTGAAGGAAATGAAAGTTCAGCAAGAAGCCGGTCTTGACGCTCTGAGTAAAAAAGAACAACTCATGTTTGCCCGTGAAATGGCCAAGCTTGAGCGCGACATGGGTGGCATTCAAGACATGACTGGCTTGCCGGATGCGATTTTTGTGATCGACGTCGGCTACCACAAAATTGCTATCTTGGAAGCTCGCAAATTGGGTATTCCATTGATTGGTGTGGTTGACTCCAATCACTCACCAGAAGGCATCGACTACATCATCCCAGGTAACGACGACTCATCTAAAGCGGTTGCTTTGTATGCGCGCGGTATTGCTGATGCGATCATTGAAGGCCGTAACAACCGCTCTAACGAAGTTGTGAAAGCTGCTAAGCCTGAAGGCGCGGACGAGTTTGTAGAAGTTGAAGAGGCGCCAGCGGCTTAAACTTAGGTTTTGCCCTCGCGCTTAGATCAGCTAAGCAGAAAAGAGGGGCACTGGTTGCCCTCTTTTTTTAGCCAAAATTAGTCGACGAATAGTAATAGTTTTAAATATTTTGAATATTGAGTAGGAGTTAGATATGACCACCCCAACAATTGCAATCACCGCCAGCATGGTAGCCGCATTGCGCGCCAAGACCGATGCGCCAATGATGGAATGCAAAAAAGCCCTGACAGAAGCTGCAGGCGACATGGATAAAGCTGAAGAGTTGCTCCGCGTTAAGCTCGGCAGCAAAGCCAGCAAAGCGTCTGACCGTATCACTGCCGAAGGCGTGGTGATGTGCAGTGTAAATGGTTCAACAGGCGCGATGCTTGAAGTGAACTGCGAAACTGACTTTGTGACTAAGAACGATAGCTTCTTGGGTTTGGCACAAGCTGCTGCGGATTTGGTCGCAAAGCACAACCCAGCCGACATCGCAGCCTTGGGCGCGTTGCCTTACAGTTTGGATGGTTTTGGCCCAACATTGGAAGATGTGCGTAAGGGTTTGATCGGCAAAATTGGCGAAAACATGAGCTTTCGCCGTTTCAAGCATTCCGCCGGCGGTGCTAAGTTAGCTACCTACTTGCACGGCACACGTATCGGTGTGGTTGTCGAGTTTGAAGGTGATGAAGTAGCTGCCAAAGACGTGGCGATGCACATTGCGGCCATGAAGCCTGTGTCATTGTCTAGCGCAGAAGTGCCGGCTGAATTGGTCGCCAAAGAGCGCTCAGTGGCTGCTGCTAAAGCAGCAGAAGATGCGGCTGTCGCAACGGCTGCTGGCAAGCCGGTGCAGTCAGACGAGATCGTGGCTAAGCGTATCGAAGGCGGCGTGCAGAAATTCTTGAAAGAAGTATCTTTGTACGATCAAGTTTTCGTCAAAGCCGCAGACGGCAAGCAAACTGTTGCTGCCATGTTGAAAGAAAAAGCCACGACCATCAAGGGCTTCACCCTGTATGTTGTTGGCGAAGGCATAGAGAAGAAGGTTGACGACTTCGCGGCTGAAGTGGCCGCGCAAGTGGCTGCCGCTTCTAAAGCAGCTTAAAGCTTTTCTAGACCATCGTTATCAACTAAAGCGCAGTATCAACATTAACCCAAAGGAGTCGTCTATGTCTGAGCCAACGCCAGCGAACAATGCACCCGCCTACAAGCGGATTTTGCTTAAATTGTCTGGTGAGGCTTTGATGGGCGACGATGCCTTTGGCATCAACCGTGCCACCATCGTGCGCATGGTTGAGGAGATCGCCGAAGTCACCCGCATGGGTGTCGAAGTAGCGGTGGTGATTGGTGGTGGCAATATTTTCCGGGGCGTTGCAGGCGGCTCCGTCGGCATGGACCGCGCCACCGCTGACTACATGGGCATGCTGGCTACGGTGATGAATGCACTGGCCCTGGGCGACACCATGAACAAAGCGGGCTTGGTAGCTCGTGTGATGTCTGCCATCAATATTGAACAAGTTGTCGAACCCTACATTCGCCCCAAAGCACTGCAATACCTTGAAGAAGGTAAAGTGGTTATTTTCGCGGCAGGAACGGGCAATCCATTTTTCACAACAGACACTGCGGCTGCCTTACGAGGCGCTGAGATTGGCGCTGAGGTCGTTCTCAAAGCCACCAAAGTTGATGGCGTCTATTCGGCTGATCCTAAAAAAGACCCCGCCGCGACGCGCTACGAACGACTGAGCTTTGACGAAGCGATGATGAAGAATCTTGGCATCATGGATGCTGCTGCCTTTGCAGTATGTCGTGAGCAAAAACTACCAATCAAAGTATTTTCAATATTCAAGCACGGTGCGCTGAAACGTGTCGTGATGGGTGAAAACGAAGGTACTTTGGTCTATGCGTGAATGTGCGCGTAAAACAAATTAATCAAAATATTAAGCATCAAGCTTTTAGAATAAAACTCTCGGAATAATCTGTCGGAGATCGCATGCCAACAACTCAAATCAAAACGCAAGCAGAAACCAAGATGGATCAATCCATCGAGGCGTTTAAAAACAATATCGGCAAAATTCGCACAGGTCGCGCCAGTCCAGCATTGCTAGAGAGTGTGCATGTTGAATATTACGGTAGCATGCTGCCAATTAGCCAAGTGGCTAATCTGTCAATGATCGATTCGCGCACTGTTGGTGTTCAGCCTTGGGAAAAAGGCATGGGTGCTAAGATTGAAAAAGCCATTCGTGACAGTGATTTGGGTTTGAATCCATCCAGTATGGGTGATTTGATTCGTGTGCCTATGCCAATGATGAGTGAAGAGCGCCGCAAAGAGATGACAAAACTCGTACGCAATGAAGGTGAAAACTCCAAAATTGCGATCCGCAATTTGCGCAGGGATGCCAACGAAAGCATCAAAAAATTGGTGAAAGAAAAAGAAGCTTCAGAAGACGATCAAAAACGTGCTGAAGCCGAAATTCAAAAAGTCACAGACCGTCATATCATCACGATTGATCAGCTGGTTGCCGCTAAAGAGCATGAAATCATGGCGGTTTAGGCTTTTTCGCCATTCAAATCGTTCCAATCATCTCTTCAAATGGCAGCCGATCGGCACGTCCCTCACCATATTGCTGTCGTCATGGATGGCAATGGCCGCTGGGCAAATCGCCGATTTTTACCACGCGTAGCAGGGCATAAACAAGGCGTTGATGCCTTGCATGGCTGTGTAAAAGCCTGCGCTGAGCGCGGCGTTAAAGTGTTGACGGTGTTTGCCTTTTCATCTGAAAACTGGGAGCGACCAGCAGATGAGGTTTCTGGTTTGATGGAATTGCTGGCAAAAGCACTCGCGCGTGAAGTTGCGCAACTGAGCAAAGATGGCATTCAAATTCACTTTGTAGGTGAGCGGACAAGTTTGTCTGATAGTTTAAAGCGGGGTTTTGAACAGGCTGAAAATACCACTGCGCATAATTCTAAATTGATTTTTAATATTTGCTTTAATTATGGAGGTCGTTGGGATATCGCCCAAGCTGCTTCAAAATTAATAGCAAAAGGTCTAAGTATTACACCGGCGAGTCTGAATTCAGAGATGTCTCTGGCGCATGTGCCAGATCCTGATTTGGTTATTCGCACCGGTGGGGAGCAGCGGTTGAGTAACTTCTTGCTTTGGCAGGCTGCATATTCTGAGCTGTATTTCAGTGATAAATTGTGGCCTGATTTTGATGCTGCGGCGTTGGATGAAGCGATAGATGTGTTTAATCAACGCGAGAGAAGGTTTGGTAAAACGTCGGAACAAATTCAGTCTAAAACTGCGGTGTGATTGATCGAAGCAATTAGCGATTAGCTTTTACCAAATTCAATATACAAATGAAAACAAAGGCGAAAAATGCTTAAACAACGCGTCATCACCGCTTTAGTCATGTTGGCAATTGTGCTGCCTACACTGTTTTTCATTAGTCCATGGCCTTTTTGTGTATTAGCACTTTTTTTTATAGCAACGGGTGCTTGGGAGTGGGCTAGATTGAATGGCATGGAAGCGGTTGGTGCGATTTGCTTTGCTGGTCTTTTCGTCATTTTGGCGGCCTTGGGCTGGTACGCGGGTTTAATTGAGCGACCCTTGCCCATGGCTTGGATTTTGGCCAGCGGCTTTTGGGTGCTTATTAGTGCTTGGCTGCTTAAAACGGGCGTGGCTGGTTGGGCCAAAATTCCTGTGACATTAAGACGCATTGGTGGCATGCTTGCACTGTTGCTGGCTTGGTTGGCAGTGGCGCAGGCGCGCGTACAAGGCATCAATTTCTTGATGTCTATTTTGACGTTGGTATGGGTGGCGGATAGTTTTGCTTATTTTGCGGGGCGGACTTGGGGTGGCAAGTTCACGACAAACAAATTAGCGCCTACGATCAGTCCTGGCAAAAGCTGGGAAGGCGTTTGGGGCGGCATTGTGGGCGTATTTTTACTGGCGCTGGCGTGGGTGTGGGCGGACAGTCATTGGCATAACGCTGTAGCAAGTTTGTACTCGCGATTACAAAGTCAAAATTTGGTTTTAATGTCTGTCGCCTTGTTGTTTTTAACGGCCATGAGCGTGGTTGGTGATTTGATCGAATCACTTATCAAACGAAGTGCTGGCGTTAAGGACTCAAGTGCGTTGCTACCAGGGCACGGTGGTGTGCTTGATCGGGTTGATGCGTTACTGCCTACACTGCCTATTGCCATGATGCTGGCCTCTTTGACAAATTGATAAATGACTAAACAACGCATCGCAATTCTTGGGTCAACAGGCTCGATTGGCGTCAGCACCTTAGATGTTGTCGCCAGACATCCGGATCAGTTTGAAGTTTTTGCGCTCACGGCATCAACGCAAGTTGAGCTCATGCTGGCTCAGATCATTCAATTTAAACCCAGTTTTGTGGTTATGGCAAGTGCTGAACATGGTAAAGAATTAGCCCGATTGGTGAAACTAAATTCGTTATCTGTCGGCGTATTGTTTGGCTCAGTAGCTATTGAAAATATAGCAAAACATGAATCTGTAGATGTCGTCATGGCGGCCATTGTTGGTGCTGCCGGTTTGCCGCCATGTTTAGCTGCAGCCCGTGCAGGCAAACGGCTATTGTTGGCAAATAAAGAGGCGTTGGTTGTCGGGGCCGAGTTATTTTTGGATGAGGTTAAGTCAGGGGGGGCAACACTGCTGCCAATTGACAGTGAACATTCTGCAATTTTCCAGTGCCTACCAAGCGATAGAAGCACGTGGGCAAACAGCGTTGAAAAAATCATCTTGACAGCTTCTGGCGGCCCATTTCGCACACGCGACGTTGCCAGTCTAAGCGCCGTCACGCCTAGCGAAGCTTGCTCTCATCCCAATTGGGTGATGGGGCGAAAAATCTCAGTAGATTCTGCAACAATGATGAACAAAGCACTTGAAGTCATCGAGGCAAAATACTTATTCAATGTTGAACTTAAACAAATTGAAGTCGTCATACATCCGCAAAGTGTGGTTCATTCTATGGTGCAGTTTCGTGATGCCTCGGTGCTTGCGCAGCTTGGTACGCCGGATATGCGTGGTCCCATTGCTTATGGCTTGTCTTGGCCTAACCGAATTGAAAATGGCGCTTCACCGATTGATTTTAAAACCCTATCTGCGATGACTTTTGAAGCTATAGACAGCAATAATCATCCTGCTCGCTTTCCAGGCTTGGCATTGGCGTGGGATGTACTCCGTGCGCCAGCTGGAACCACGGCTGTGCTGAATGCGGCCAACGAAGTCGCTGTGCAAGCGTTTTTGGATGAGCGCATCAGGTTTGATCAAATCCATGCGGTGAATCAATCAACGCTATCTGCCGTTATTCCTTCTAAGCCCACGAGTTTGGAAGACCTGTTGGCTATTGATGCGCAGTCTCGGGAAGCCGCGCTGGCACAAGTCAAGCGTTTTGAGGTGTAAATCATGATGACAGTATTGGCTTTCGTTACTGCATTGGCATTGCTGATTGCCATTCATGAGTATGGTCATTACCGAGTTGCCGTGGCATGCGGTGTCAAGGTGCTGAAATTTTCAATAGGTTTCGGTAAAACTATTTTTAAGTGGCAACCCAAAGGTTCAGATACCGAATTCGTCATAGGTATGCTGCCGCTCGGTGGTTTTGTCAAAATGTTGGATGAGCGCGAGGCGCCTGTACCTGCTGATCAAAAACATCTGGCATTCAATACGCAGCCCTTGCATAAACGTGCTGCTATCGTGGCTGCTGGTCCAATTGCCAATTTGGTTTTGGCGATTTTCTTGTATTCAGTTGTGAATTGGATGGGTGTTCAAGAGGCCAAGGCTATTTTGGCCAGCCCTGTAGCAGGTTCTATCGCACACCGTGCTGGTTTAACGGGTGGTGAGTACGTGAAGCAAGCGAGTTTTGTGGGCGAGGATTTGCATCAAATTCAGTCCATGGAGGATTTGCGATGGCTCATTACACGCGGGGCATTGAATGGCGAAAATGTTCGACTGGCTGTTGCAAGGGCGGCTGACGCGCCTACGCGGGATGTCATTCTCGATTTAGAGCAGCTAGATGTGAAAGAGGTTGATGCACAATTGTTTCAAAAAATTGGTATCACGGGGCCTTGGACTAAGCCGATTCTGGGTGACATGCAGGCAGATAGCGCAGCAAAGCGCGCCGGTTTGCAGGCAGGTGATGTTATTACCAAAGTCAATGATGTGTCTGTTGTAGATGCTCAACAATTGCGGCAATTGATTCGAGAGTCTGTTGTAGTTAAAGATCAGCAAACTTTAGCTGTAACTAAGAATTGGACGGTTTTACGGGCTGGCCAGACAATAAGCATCCCTGTAACTGCGGAAGTAAAAACTGAAGGAAATCGACAAATTGGAAGACTTGGTGCATTTGTAGGTACTTTGCCAGAGATGACGACCGTAAGGTACGGCTTGTTGGATGGTTTGCAAGCTGGTGCGGAAAAAACGTGGGATGTGTCTGTATTGACACTGAAAATGATGGGGAAAATGCTTGTTGGGCAAGCCTCTCTTAAGAATTTAAGCGGCCCATTGACCATTGCAGACTATGCAGGTAAGTCGGCGAGTTTAGGTTTGACACCATATCTCGTGTTTTTAGCGCTTATCAGTGTTAGTTTGGGTGTTTTGAATTTGTTACCGCTGCCTGTGCTCGATGGCGGCCATCTGATGTATTATCTCTGGGAAGCTGTGACGGGGAAGGCCGTTTCCGAACTGTGGACAGATCGCTTGCAGCGAGGCGGTGTCGCCCTGCTGTTTAGTATGATGTTCATAGCGCTTTACAACGACGTGACTAGACTATTTTCTATTTAATGAAACAAACACACAAACCAAATTTTAGTTGCAAGCTCGTAAATAGCGGGCGAAAAGCAGTATTTTTAGCGGCCACACTCTTGGCTTCGACAGCGACATGGGCGGTGACGCCGTTTGCTGTTAAAGACATTCGTGTTGAAGGCTTGCAACGTGTCGAACCAGGCACCGTGTTTGCCACCTTACCCTTTCGCATTGGTGATACTTATGACGATGAGAAGGGTTCTACCGCAATTCGTTCGTTGTTTGCTTTGGGGGTCTTCAAGGATGTGCGGGTTGAGGTGAATGGTGATGTATTGGTGCTGATTGTTGAAGAGCGTCCGACCGTGGCCGGGATTGAATTTTCGGGCACCAAAGAATTTGATAAAGATGCTCTCACAAAAGCCATGCGTGAAATCGGTTTGACCGATGGCCGCCCGTTTGACAAAGCGCTGTTGGACAAAGCGGAGCAAGAATTGAAACGTCAGTATTTGACGCGAAGCTTGTATGCGGCGGAAATTGTGACGACGGTAACGCCCATTGAACGAAATCGCGTCAACTTGACGTTCAGTGTGGTCGAGGGCGATGTCGCCAAAATCAAAGAAATTCGCATCACGGGTAACAAAGCGTTCAGTGAATCAACTTTACGTGGCTTATTCGATTTGGATACCGGTGGCATTTTGAGTTGGTACACTAAAAGTGACCGTTACACCCGCTCAAAATTGAATGCAGACATTGAAACCATGCGCTCCTATTATTTGGCGCGTGGTTTTCTTGAATTCAAAGTAGAAGCAACACAAGTATCTATTTCTACAGATAAAAAAGACATTGCTATTGCGATAGAAGTTGTTGAGGGCGAGCGCTTTACTGTGTCGGATGTCAAGCTTGCTGGCAGTTTCTTGGGTAAAGACAATAAATTCAAATCTTTAGTGACAGTTGCGGCTGGGCAAGAATACAGTGCAGACAAAATTGCCGAGACGAACAAGGCAATGGTCAGCTACTTTGGCGATTTTGGATTTGCATTTGCACGTATTGTTGTGAAACCTGAAATAGATCGTGCTAAAAACCAAGTTGCTTTGACCCTGACTGCTGAGCCTGGCCAGCGTGCCTATGTCCGAAGAATCAACATTTCTGGCAACAACAGAACACGTGATGAGGTTATTCGACGAGAGCTTCGGCAGTTTGAGTCGTCTTGGTACGATGGTGAAAAACTTAGAACATCTCGAGAACGCGTAGATCGCTTGGGTTTTTTCAAGGATGTCCAATTTGATACCCAAGAAATACCTAACGCGCCAGATCAGGTCGATATCAATATTATCGTTGCAGAGAAGCCTACCGGTAACATTAACTTCGGTGCCGGCTACTCAACATCTGACAAGTTGACGTTCCAGTTTGGCATCAAGCAGGAGAATATTTTTGGCAGTGGTAATTATCTTGGTGTTGATGTCAATACCAGCAAGTTAAATCGCGCGTTGAGTATCACCACAGTGGATCCCTATTTCACCGAAGATGGCATATCGCGAATCTACGACGCTTACTATCGTACAACCTCTCCAGCCAGTGCTGGCACGGGTGACTACAAGGTTGAAACTATTGGTTTGGGTGTTAAATTCGGCATTCCAGTGAGCCCAATCGACACAATTTATATAGGTGGTGGCGCTGAGCAAAACAAGATATTCACAGGCACTAATTTGCCAGCTGCTTACCTCGATTACGCCAACCAATTCGGGTACAGCAGTTATGCCATTCCATTGACTTTGGGTTGGTCGCGCGATGACCGTGATAGCGCATTGACGCCAAACTCTGGAAAACTTCAAAAGCTTTCAACAGAATGGAGTCCTGCCGGTGATGTTAATTACATCAAGGCGGTTGCTCAGTATCAACAATACATTCCTTTGAATAAGCAATTTACTCTTGCTTTTAACGGAGAGTTGAATTGGGGTAAAGGCCTGCAAGGTAAGCCTTTCCCAGTATTTAAACATTCCTACTCTGGTGGCTTAGGCTCAGTTCGTGGTTTCGAGGCATCTTCGCTTGGACCTCTTGACGTAACCACAAATACCGCTCTCGGTGGGGCGAAAAAAATCACGTTGAATACTGAATTTATCACGCCGTTCCCAGGTGCTGGCAATGACAAAAGCCTGCGCTTGTATGCCTTCCTTGATGTTGGCAATGTTTACGGCGCAAATGATCCCGTTTTGTTGAGCGAGATGCGCGCCTCAACAGGCGTTGGCATAAGCTGGATTTCGCCGATCGGCCCCTTACGACTTGCGTATGCAAAACCCATCAAAACGTTTGCTAGAGATAAAATACAAAAAGTACAATTTCAAATCGGAACCGCTTTCTAATGAATATCACTGTTAATCCATCACGCAATAAATGTCTTGTTATTCTTGCCATTGGCTTGGCCAGCTTGTCTGCAGCCGTATCGGCTCAAGAATTTAAAATTGGTTTCATCAATACCGATCGCATTTTTCGAGATGCAAATTCTGCCAAAACTGCGCAGGCTAAATTAGAGCAGGAGTTCATGAAGCGTGAAAAAGAGTTGAATGATCAGGGTTCGCAAATCAAATCTGCTGCTGACAAGTTGGAGAAAGATGCGCCTACCTTGTCTGAAGCGCAACGTACATCACGTCAAAAGCAGCTCACTGATCAAGATCGTGACTTTCAGCGTAAGCGCCGTGAGTTTCAAGAAGACTTGAATGTACGCAAAAATGAAGAGCTTCAAATCGTCCTAGAGCGCGCCAATAAAGTGGTCAAACAAGTGGCTGAAGCCGAAAAATATGATTATGTTTTACAGGAAGCGGTGTACGTCAACCCCAAGCACGACATCACAGAAAAAGTGCTTAAAGTTTTGAACGCTGCAAAATAAGCGCTTTTCACCTACCGGCAGCCCATTTTGGTTTTGGTTCGCGTGTGGATATTTTTTTACATCAAATCACTGAAGCTTTAGGCGGGCAACTTCATGGCGATGCCAGCCAGCAAATCACTGGCCTGGCTTCACTCAAGCAAGCGACATCATTTGATATTAGCTTTGTAAGCAATATCAAGTACGAGCAAGAATTGGCGGCCTCTAAAGCTGCTTGTGTCATCGTCAGTCCACATCTTGCCGCGCTTGCTGAAAAGCGTGGTTCGTTCATTGTCACCGACCAGCCTTATGTTTACTTTGCATTGCTGACGCAGTTTTGGAAACAACAGCGTTCGCCTCACAGCACTGGCTCTATCCACCCTAGCGCTATAGTTGACGCCACTGCAGTTGTTGACAAAACAGCCGTGATTGGTGCCTTGTGCGTCATTGAGGCAAATGTACATATTGGTGCGAAAACGATACTTAGCGCACGCGTTACAGTCGGTGAAAACTGCACGGTGGGCAATAATTGCATCTTGCACTCAGGCGTTGTCATTGGCGCAGATGGATTCGGTTTTGCGCCGCAAAAAACAGAGCAAGGCGTAACTTGGGTAAAGATTGAGCAATTAGGCGCTGTGACGCTTGGCAATGATGTCGAAATAGGTGCCAATACCTGTATAGATCGTGGCGCTTTGCACGACACCGTGATTGAGGATGGTGTGAAACTCGATAATTTGATTCAAATTGGTCACAACGTTCGTATTGGTAAACATGCCATCATTGCTGCAGCTACAGCTGTTGCTGGCAGTACAGAGATCGGTGCCTACTGCATGATTGGTGGTTGCGTCAGTATCGCTGGGCATTTGTCGATTGCACCGCATACCGAAATATCTGGCGCCTCCGTGGTGACCCATTCGATTCACAAAGCCGGCACATACACTGGTTTGTTTCCGCTAGATGACAATGCATCATGGGCTAAAAATGCTGCTGCATTAAAGCAATTGTCCAGCTTGCGCGATAGACTACGGTTGTTAGAAAAATATAAACAACAATCAAAATAATCGTCAAAAAAAATTCAAAAAATTAAAGAAAGAAAAAATAAACATGATGGACATTTACCGCATCCTCAAGCAGCTGCCACACCGCTATCCCTTTGTGTTGGTGGACAGAATCACCGAGCTTGAAAAAGGCAAATACATCAAAGGCTACAAAAACGTTTCTATCAACGAGCCGTATTTTGTCGGGCACTTCCCACACCGCCCCGTGATGCCAGGCGTCTTGATTGTCGAAGCCTTGGCGCAAACAGCAGCTTTGCTCGGGTTTGACACGCTGGGTGTCACGCCAGATGATAAAACCATGTTTTACTTTGCCGGCATTGATGGCGTGCGTTTTAAGAAACCTGTCGCACCAGGTGACCAACTTTGGTTGGAAATGCATGTTGACCGCGTTCGCTCAGGCATGTGGAAGTTCAAAGGCCAAGCCACGGTTGATGGCGAAGTGGTTACAGAAGCGACCATCATGTGCACCATTCGTATGCTAGGTGAAGACGATTGATGAGCGACTGATGCAGCGATTGATACACAGCACCGCTTTAGTTGACCCCCAAGCGCAGCTAGACAGCAGCGTTGAGATTGGTCCTTACAGCGTGGTTGGCCCGCATGTCCGAATGGGTGCTGGCACACGCGTGGGTGCGCATTGCGTGATTGAAGGCCACACCACGATTGGCAAAGACAACCAAATTTTCCAGTTCAACTCGATTGGCGCTATTCCGCAAGACAAAAAATACGCGGGTGAGCCTTGCGAACTGCACATTGGCGACCACAACACTATCCGCGAGTTTTGCACCTTGAATATAGGCAGCCCCGGCGACGCAGGCGTGACACGGGTCGGTAATGGCAACTGGATCATGGCCTATGTGCATATTGCGCATGACTGCCAGGTCGGCAACAAGACTATTTTGGCGAACAACACGACGCTAGGCGGTCATGTCCATTTGGCGGATTGGGTTATCGTTGGCGGGCTCACGGGTATTCACCAATTCGTCAAAATAGGCGCACATGCGATGGTGGGTTTTTCTAGTGCGGTGACGCAAGATGTCCCCCCCTTTATGATGGCTGACGGCAATCCGCTGGCTGTGCGCGGTTTCAACTCAGAGGGCTTGCGCCGCCGCCAATTCAGCGAGGCGCGTATTGCAGCTGTCAAGCAAATGCACAAGTTGATTTACCGCACGGGTAAAACTTTAGCGCAAGCCACTGCAGATATCAAAGAGCTTGAGCAATCTATGCCTGAGGCATTGCAAGACATTGCTTTATTGCTACAGTTTTTGAGTGCAAGTACGCGCGGCATAGCCAGGTGAAATCCAAGGACTCAAGGTGAGCGCTGAAGCACCCACGTTTTCACTGGTAGCTGGCGAAGCCTCCGGCGATTTGTTGGCAGGTTTACTCATAGACGGTATGCAGCAGCGCTGGCCGCAGATGCAAGCCAGCGGCATCGGCGGTGCACGTATGTTAGAGCGCGGTTTCAAAGCGTGGTGGCCTAGCGACAAATTATCCGTTTTCGGTTACATAGACGCTTTGCGCCACTACCGCGAGATTCTGGGCATCCGCAACCAACTCAAAACCAAGCTGTTAGCGAATCCGCCTGATGTGTTTATAGGGGTTGATGCGCCAGATTTCAACCTTGATCTAGAAGCCGACTTACGTCAAAACGGCATCAAAACCGTCCATTTCGTCTGTCCGTCGATTTGGGCTTGGCGTCCAAAACGGGTCGAAAAGCTCAAAAAAAGCTGCGACCACGTGCTCTGCGTCTTCCCGTTCGAGCCTGAAATTTTGGCCAAACACGGCATTCCGGCGACCTTTGTCGGGCATCCACTGGCTTCAGTGATACCCATGCAACCTGATAGATCCAAAGCACGTGAACTCCTGGGATTGAAATTAGAGGACAAAGTCGTCGCCGTCTTGCCTGGCAGCCGTCTAGCCGAGATTAAACACCTCGCACCAAGGTATTTTAATGCTGTAGCCGGCGTAATTATTACATGTCCTGCTATGAAATTTATAGTTCCTTCGATACCTAGGCACATCCCTTTGCTGCAAAAAATAGCCAAAGAATGTGGGGTTGAAAAGCACGTGCACATCATCTCTGGCCAGTCTCACACCGCGCTAGAAGCCTGTGATGTGACCTTGATTACCAGCGGCACCGCCACATTAGAAGCCGCTTTGTACAAGCGCCCCATGGTCATTGGCTACGCGCTGAATTGGCTCAGTTACGTGATCATGAAGCGTAAAAAATTGCAGCCTTGGGTGGGGTTGCCGAATATTTTGAGTGGCAAATTTGTCGTGCCAGAGCTGATTCAAGATGCCGCTACGCCTGAGGCTTTGGCCGCTGCAACGCTGGCATGGTTTGAGGCACCTGAAAAAGTGGCTGATTTAGAGCGACAATTCATCATCTTGCACACCCAATTGCTCCGAAACACCTCAGAATTAGCCGCCGATGCCATCGCCCAAGTCCTCAATCAAACTACCAAAGCCAGCTAAAACGGCTAGAAAAACAGCTAAAAGCTTGATGAAAAGCCTAGTTAAGGCCGAGCAAGTCGCTTTGTCGTGGGACGCCCCAGGTTTGATGGCCGGAGTGGATGAGGCTGGCCGCGGCCCCTTGGCTGGCCCCGTCGTTGCCGCTGCTGTGATTTTGGACGACTTGAACCCCATCAAAGGCTTGGCAGACTCCAAAACGCTGACCGCCGCACGCCGTGAAAAGCTCTATGACGAAATCCGCGCCAAAGCGCTGTGCTGCTCGGTCGCCGAAGCCAGCGTGGCGGAAATTGACGAGCTCAACATCCTGCAAGCCACCATGCTGGCCATGCGCCGCGCGGTGGAGGGTTTGCGCCTCAAGCCCGTCAAAGTACTGGTCGATGGCAACCGCATTCCGACCTTGGATGTGCTGGCAGAGGCGATTGTGAAGGGTGATAGCAAGGTTCAAGCGATATCAGCAGCCTCGATTTTGGCCAAAGTCACCCGCGACCGCTGGTGCGCAGAGTTGCATTTAAAGCACCCGCAATATGGTTTTGACCAACACAAAGGCTACGGCACCGCACAGCATGTGGCCGCTTTGAACGAATTTGGCGCTTGCCCAGAGCATCGCCGTACGTTTGCACCTGTAACTGCCGTTTTGAATAGGGCTGCGAAATGAGTTCGTCTGAAACTATCCACATCACGTCCCGCGACAACCCGCTCCTCAAAGAGTTGCGCAAACTCAGCACTGAGCCTACGGCATACCGCAAAACAGGGCGCGTGTGGTTAGAGGGCGATCATTTGTGTAGCGCAGCGATTGTAAGAGGCATCAAACCGTTAATGGTGGTATTTTCAGAGTCATTTATGCCTCTAGCCGGCGTATTTATTTCCTCAGTAGCTATTAAAAACATAGTAAAAATGGTCGTTATTTCAGACAAACTGTGGCAAGACATCAGTGGCTTAGAGTCTCCCGCTAAGATGGGTTTTGTCGTCGATTTGCCAAGCTCAGCACAAATCATCCCGAATGTCGCCACCGTCATTTTGGACCGTGTGCAAGACGCCGGTAACGTCGGCTCCATCCTGCGCAGCGCGGCAGCGTTTGGTTTCAAACAAGTCATTGCTTTAACTGGAACAGCCGCACTGTGGAGCCCTAAAGTGCTGCGTGCCGGCATGGGCGCACATTTTGGGCTGCAACTGGTTGAAAGTGCAAGTTTGGATGACTTATCGACTTTGACCATCCCCTTGGTCGTCACCAGCTCCCATCAAGGCGATTTTTTGCAAAACCTCATGCAAAACAAGCAGTTACCGCGACCCTGCGCTTGGGTCATGGGGCATGAAGGGCAGGGCGTTCGGGTGGAATTGCTGCAGCAAGCCAGTGTTTCAGTGCGGATTGGTCAGCCCGGCGGCGAAGAGTCGTTGAATGTGGCGGCAGCGGCAGCGATTTGTTTGCATGCTAGCTCGGTAGCTTCATAATTTCTGCTTTTGGGTCAATTTCAAGCGAATTTTGCACCAATTAGGCAAGTTCAGCCAAGGTTGAGTAAGGGTTCTCCCGCAAGCTCAGCTATAATTAGAGGCTTCCTGTCTACCCCACGTACGCCTAGCGCATCATTTAGCTTAACCCTGACATAGCAGCTCTAAATTGGCTCCAAAAGAGTCATTTTTACAGCCAGCTTGGGCGTACCCGTTTTATATTCGGAGAACCCAGTGCTTTTGTCACTCAAGCCACGTTTCCCCCTAGCCATTCTGGCACTCGCAGATGGCACCGTCTTTGTTGGATCCTCCATAGGAGCGGCGTCAAAAGACGTTTCTTATACCGTCGGTGAAGTTGTTTTCAACACTTCCATGACTGGTTACCAAGAAATCCTGACCGACCCCAGCTATTGCCAGCAAATCGTCACGCTGACTTATCCGCACATTGGCAATTACGGTATTAGCGAGCAAGATGTTGAGTCTTCCAAGGTCAATGCCGCCGGTTTGATCATCAAAAATTTGCCTTTGATCGCTTCCAATTTCCGCTCCACCATGAGCTTGACCGAGTACTTGGTCAAAGAGAAAACGATAGCGATCGCCGACATTGACACCCGCCAATTAACCCGCCATCTGCGTACCCACGGTGCGCAAAACGGCTGCATTTTGGCTTTAGCCGAAGGTGAGGCTGCTACGCCAGCGTTGATAGCCAAAGCGATTGCACTGGCCAAAGCGGCACCCAGCATGGCAGGTTTGGATTTGGCCAAAGTCGTTTCCACCACCAAAACCTACGCTTGGACGCAAACCGAGTGGCAGTTGCACAACTCGACCTTAGACGGCAAAGCTGGTTACAGCGAGCAAGTGCCTGCAGATGCCAAGTTCCACGTCGTTGCGTATGACTTCGGCGTCAAGTACAACATCTTGCGCATGTTGGCCGAGCGTGGCTGCCGGGTTACCGTCGTGCCTGCGCAAACCAGCGCTGCTGATGTTCTCAAGTTGAATCCGAACGGCATTTTCTTGTCCAACGGCCCTGGAGACCCAGAGCCGTGCGATTACGCCATCGCAGCCGTCAAAGATTTGATTGAAACCGGTATCCCGACCTTGGGTATTTGCTTGGGGCACCAAATCATGGCTTTGGCCAGCGGTGCCAAAACCTTCAAAATGAAGTTCGGCCACCACGGTGCCAACCACCCAGTCAAAGATTTAGACACTGGCAAAGTCAGTATCACCAGCCAAAACCACGGTTTTGCAGTGGACGAAAAATCATTGCCAGCCAACTTGCGCGCCACCCACGTCAGCTTGTTTGACGGCACGCTGCAGGGCCTGGTCCGCACCGACAAGCCCGCGTTTTGCTTCCAGGGCCACCCTGAGGCATCGCCCGGCCCACAAGACATCAGCTACCTGTTCGACCGCTTTGTCGGTTTGATGACCAGAGCTGGGGAGAATAAATAAAATGCCAAAACGTACCGATCTTAAAAGTATCCTCATCATAGGCGCTGGGCCTATCATCATTGGTCAAGCCTGCGAGTTTGACTATTCTGGTGTGCAAGCCTGCAAAGCCTTGCGCGAAGAGGGCTATAAAGTCATCTTGATCAACAGCAACCCAGCGACGATCATGACCGACCCGGCCACGGCGGATGTCACCTACATCGAACCGATCACTTGGCAAACGGTTGAAAAAATCATCGCCAAAGAACGACCAGACGCGATTTTGCCGACCATGGGCGGGCAAACGGCACTCAATTGCGCCTTGGATTTGTGGCACAACGGCGTATTGCAAAAATACACCGGTGCAGCGACAGGCAAACCAATCGAGATGATTGGTGCAACCCCAGAAGCCATCGACAAAGCCGAAGACCGCTTGAAGTTCAAGGACGCGATGACCAAAATCGGCTTGGGTTCTGCCCGCTCAGGTATTGCGCACAGCATGGACGAAGCTTGGGTTGTGCAAAAGACCTTGGGTTTTCCGACCGTCATTCGCCCTAGCTTCACGTTGGGTGGTACCGGTGGCGGTATCGCCTACAACGCAGAAGAGTTCGAAGAGATTTGCAAGCGCGGCTTGGAAGCCTCACCAACCAACGAGTTGTTGATTGAAGAATCGCTGCTCGGCTGGAAAGAGTACGAGATGGAAGTGGTGCGCGACAAAGCGGACAACTGCATCATCATTTGCTCAATCGAAAACCTTGACCCGATGGGTGTGCATACTGGTGATTCTATTACCGTGGCGCCCGCGCAAACGTTGACTGACAAAGAATATCAAATCATGCGTAACGCTTCGCTGGCAGTTTTGCGTGAAGTGGGCGTAGAGACGGGCGGCTCTAACGT
>JAYUCJ010000060.1:0-12223 GCA_043740415.1 Polaromonas sp.
GGAGGTGCGGACAATAACTTGGACTACTTGGAGGTAGTTCATGTATACATACGAAGATCGAATTCGAGCCGTCAAGCTCTATATCAAGCTGGACAAACGCACTGGCCCAACCATTCGGCAGTTGGGCTATCCAACAAAGAATGCACTCAAAAGCTGGTATCGTGAATACGAGCACAGTCGTGATTTACAGGTGGGCTACGTGCGCTCAAGGCAGAAGTATTCAACTGAACAGAAGCAGGCAGCCATAGAGCATTACCTTGATCACGACCGCTGCATTGCATCAACCATGAGGGTACTGGGATATCCCTGTCGTGGAACACTCACGGCGTGGATTGATGACTTGCACCCGCCGATACGTCAACGCGTTGTGGGGAGAGCTCCGAACGTACAGCACCCACTAGAGCTCAAGAACGCGGCAGTCATTGATCTGTGCACCAGGGAGACAAGTGCACAAGTAATTGCCAAAAAGCTAGCCGTGTGCAGGCCGACGTTGTATAACTGGAAGAATCAATTACTTGGTCATGAGGCACCCCCATCCATGAAACGACATAACGATTCAGGGTCAGTTCCAGATCAGACGCAGTTGGCCGAACTGCAGCAGCAAGTCGATGTGCTTCAACGCAACATCCGGCGATTGCAGCTTGAACATGACCTATTAAAGAAGGCCAATGAACTGTTAAAAAAAGGCCTGGGCGTCGCCCCGCAGCTCCTGAGCAACCGGGAGAAGACACTGCTGGTTGACGCCCTAAAGCATACCTATTCGCTCCAAGAGCTATTGACAGAGCTTGATCTGGCACGCAGCTCCTACTTTTACCACTGCTCGCGACTACGAAGCCCTGACAAATACGCTGACGCGCGCGTTGCCATCGCCGACGTCTTCCAGAGCAATCACCGTTGCTACGGTTACAGGCGAATGCGTGCAGCACTTGGCAGGCGTCATCTACATATCTCTGAGAAAGTCGTGCAACGCTTGATGAAGCAGGAATGCTTGATCGTTGCCGCCAACAGAAAGCGTCGGTACGGGTCTTACCTGGGAGAAATCAGCCCGGCGCCAGAGAACCTCATCGACCGGGATTTCCAAGCTGAGCTGCCAAATGAGAAATGGCTGACCGACATCACGGAGTTTCAGATACCTGCTGGCAAGGTGTATCTCTCGCCCATGATCGACTGCTTCGATGGTCTGGTGGTCAGCTGGACTATCGGCACACGTCCAGACTCCGACTTGGTGAACACAATGCTGGATGCTGCAATTGAGACGGTGGCCAACAGCGAAAACCGGCCTGTCGTTCACTCTGATCGGGGATGTCACTACCGCTGGCCTGGGTGGCTCTCAAGGATGCACAACGCAAGGTTGATTCGTTCGATGTCGCGCAAAGGTTGTTCGCCTGACAATGCTGCCTGCGAGGGTTTCTTCGGGCGCTTGAAAACGGAGCTGTTCTATCCTCGGAACTGGCAGGCTACAACCATTGAGCAATTCATTCAGGTAGTAGACTCCTACATCCGCTGGTATAACGAAAAGAGAATCAAGATATCCCTTGGCTCACTCAGTCCCCTCGAGTACCGGGAGAGCCTCGGTATCGCGTCATAAACCAGTCCAAGTTTTATGCCGCACCCCCCATGGGGTCAATTTTGGGTGAGATTCAACATTGCACATCTTCAAAATGCAACAATAACCAAAGCTCAAAGCAAGGCACTGAAGTTATTGCAATAAATTTCACCTTCTTTCCAAGGTCATTCTTCAATTTGCTGTTTAAAGCTTTTGCCTTGTTACGTGCGTTGAAGTATTCTTCGTGCTCGTCGCGATCAAATACCGCATAAACCTTTTCAAAAGCCAGCTTTTGTATGCCTTTTCCTGAATTACCTTTTAAAAACAATTCTTCTGCAGATTTAACAACCTGCAATGGGCACGTCCCAAGCGAGCTATGTTGAACCTCTACATTCGCTGTATGAAGTCTATAAAACTGCTTGATTTCATTGAAATAATTAGGTTCAGTCTTGCTGCCCTCACAAACAATCAAAATACGATCATAGGGAGCACGTCTTCCCTTTTTTCTAATCAAATCCTTAGCTTGCCGTACACGAGGCGTATTGTCTTTACCCATTTACGAATGCTCAGCCGACTTTTTCAGCGCACTAGAAAAACTATCAAGCATAGGCACAGCGCCATACCTTCCCATCAAATAACCACGCTCTAACGCTTCGCCTTTTCTTGGACTGAACTCCGTTAACGACGTAAGCGTTGTTGCATGGTCTGCGGCTTTCTCCGTGAACCAAACTTGATCTCTACGCAATAAACCCGATGCATCTAAGAGGGACGTATCGTGGGTTGTAAAAAGCAATTGAGCGCCTTGAGTGTTTAAATCAGGATTGTGGAACATCTCAATAATGCGACGTACAAGCAGTGGATGCAAACTGCTATCGAGTTCGTCGACAATCAGTGTTTTGCCATTTTGCAAAATATCAATGATTGGTCCGATTAAATTAAAAAATCTCTGGGTACCTTGTGATTCTTGTCCTAGTTCAAATGCTACTGCACGATCACCGCTTCGATGCGTAAAAAGCGGCGTCATTACCATTACTTCACGATCTTCTCGCGTGGACTCGATAGTCCCATCTTCATTAAGTTTGAAATTTTGCTGAACACCAAGTCGCTTTACAAGACTGACACTAACATCGTTGATACCTACGTCAGCAGCTGTTATCAGTCCAACAACCTTATTACGAAGGGATTCATTTTGCAGACAATTAACTGTTTGATCGGGCGTAAAAGAACTGCCTATAGGCAAAACTACCAGCTTTTCAGAAAACCAGCGATAAATAGGCAGTAGCTGTTCGCTATTGAGTTGTGCTGCCGTGGAAAGAAAAAGTGCATTAGGGCGTGTAGTTTTTTGCCAAAACTCTTTATCGCCTTTTAAGTGATTGCTGTACGTGTATTTATCTTCATTTGCATCAACATCAAATTTTCGATAAAACCAAGCTTGTGGCTTAGGATTCACATAAACATGCAACCACTCTTCTGTGATTCGTTCCGCATTAAATGCGCAGCCATATTGATGGCGGATGCCATTAAGTACAAAAGTAACTTCAAGTTCAGTGGGTTTAATCACACTGGCCAGTTCAAGCTTAAACGGTTGGAAGCCAAAAGGTTGCCCAGGCTTCATGCCTGTAAAAGAACTAGCAACTAAACTTTTTAGGTCTAAAAAAGCCAAAATCAGATTGCTTTTTCCACTCGCGTTAGCCCCATAAATGACCGCAGACCTAGTGATGCGGGGCGCTGCAAGCAAACCTGTTTCAATAAGGTTAGATGCAGCCAACTCTTTGTCAGTCGTAGCCACGAAAGAAAGTCGTGCCTCATCACGAATGGAACGAAAGTTACTGACACTGAATTCGATAATCATCGTATTTTTAAATTAATAATTTGAATTATTGCATTAAATCCGCATTTTTTCTATTTATTTAATGTAAATAACCTTATTTCACCCACTTCCGTGCGTTATGCCACAACTGCAACCACGGGCTGTGCGCGCTTGGATCCAAACTTGTCCAGCTCATCTGGATATTGCGGAAGACGCGTTCGGGATGCGGCATCATGGCGGTGAAACGGCCGTCTTGGGTGGTGACAGCGGTTAAGCCGCCGGGGCTGCCGTTGGGGTTGAACGGGTATTGCGTCGTCGCTGCACCAAAGTTGTCGGTGAAGCGCATGGCTTGGATGACAGATTCCAAGTTGCCGCGACCGGCTTTGGCGGGGTCGAAATTGGCGAAGCCTTCACCATGCGCGACCGCAATCGGCAAACGGGTGCCCGCCATGCCAACGAGGAACAAACTTGACGACTCCAAGATCTCGACCATGCTCAAACGCGCCTCAAAGCGCTCGCTTTGGTTGGTCGTGAAACGCGGCCAGTGCTCCG
This sequence comes from Polaromonas sp., assembly GCA_043740415.1. GTDB lineage: Bacteria > Pseudomonadota > Gammaproteobacteria > Burkholderiales > Burkholderiaceae_C > Aalborgiella. The sequence continues at coordinate 3,909 of JAYUCJ010000060.1, forward strand.
CGCCGGGGATGATTTGCGCCAATTCGGCAAACATCTGGCAGCCGTTGCAAACACCCAAGCCAAAGGTGTCAGATCGCGCAAAGAAGGCCTGGAACTGGTCGGACAGCACCGGGTTGAAGGTGATCGACCGAGCCCAGCCGATGCCCGCGCCCAGCGTGTCGCCGTAGCTGAAGCCGCCGCAGGCGACGATGCCGACGAAGTCTTTCAGGTTCGCCCTGCCCGTTTGCAGGTCGGTCATGTGGACGTCAAAGGCGTCAAAACCGGCTTCGGTGAAGCAATAGGCCATCTCGACATGCGAGTTGACGCCCTGCTCGCGCAGGATGGCGACTTTCGGACGGGTTAACAGCAATCCCGTTCCATCTGAAGCAACACCCGTTCGGGCTGAGCTTGTCGAAGCCTCTGGTACGCGCAACCCTTCGACAGGCTCAGGGCGAACGGTTTTGCTAGATATATTTTCTAAGTGAACATGCAGGCCCGGATCTGCCGGCAAACCCGCTGCTGCGTGCTCGCTGTCGGCACAGTCTGGGTTGTCGCGCAGTTTGGCGATTTTCCAGCTCACGCTGTCCCACACCTGGTGCAAATCATGCAGCGGCGCGCTGAACACGGCTTTGGCATCGCGCCAGACTTGCAGATGGCCTTTGCCAGCGTCTATCGCAGACGATTCCGGACGTGTTTTGCCGATGAAGTGGCTGAATTTGCTCAAACCGTGTGAACGCAAAGTTTCCATGATGGCGTTGCGCTCAGACGTGCGGACTTGGATGACCGCACCCAGCTCTTCGTTGAACAGCGCCTTCAAAGTCAGCTCTTCACGGCGTGCAGACACCTGCCCCGCCCAGTTTTTGCTATCGCCGACTTCCATGCGGCTGTCAGAGATGCCGTCGCCTTCTAAAACCAGCATATCCACGTTCAAGCTCACACCCACGTGCCCCGCAAACGCCATCTCGGCCACGCAGGCCAGCAGGCCGCCGTCGCTCTTGTCGTGGTAGGCCAAAATCTGGCGGTTCGTGCGTAAGGCGTTGATGGCATTGACCAAATTGACCAAGTCCTTGGCGTCGTCCAAATCCGGCACGCGGTCGCCAAACTGGTCGATCGTCTGCGCCAAAATGCTACCCGCCATGCGGTTTTGGCCTTTGCCGAGGTCGATCAGGATCAGCGTCGTGTCGGCTTCGGTCGCGTCCAGTTGTGGGGTCAAGGTGCCGCGCACATCGGCCAAAGTCGCAAAAGCGGTGACGATCAGGCTGACGGGTGACGTCACCTTCTTCGAGATATTCTCGCTGCCCCCGGCGGGGACTTTTTCTACCCAAGTCGTCCGCATGGAGAGCGAATCCTTACCCACCGGAATCGAAATCCCCAGCGCCGGGCACAGCTCCATGCCCACAGCTTTGACGGTTTCGTACAGCGCAGCGTCTTCGCCCGCTTCGCCGCAGGCCGCCATCCAGTTGGCGGACAGCTTGACACGGGACAGCTCAAACGGCGCGGCCAGCAGGTTGGTAATCGCCTCTGCCACCGCCATGCGGCCAGACGCAGGGGCGTCCAGCGCAGCCAGCGGCGTGCGCTCGCCCATGCTCATGGCTTCGCCGGCAAAACCTTTGTAATCGGCCAGGGTCACGGCGCAGTCGGCCACCGGCACTTGCCACGGGCCGACCATCGGGTCGCGGTGGGTGAAGCCGCCAACAGTGCGGTCGCCGATGGTGATGAGGAAGCGCTTGCTGGCGACGGTCGGATGCGCCAGCACGTCAATGACGGCTTTTTGCAGGTCTACGCCAGTCAAATTGAGGGCGGGAATTTGGCGTTTGACGGTTTTGACGTCGCGGGTCATTTTGGGTGGCTTACCCAGCAGCACGTTCATGGGCATATCGACTGGAAAAGAGTCCGTTCGGGCTGAGCTTGTCGAAGCCTTCAAGAACCCTTCGACAGGCTCAGGGCGAACGGGTTGGTTTGTATCAGCCAAAACGAGTTGCTTCTCATCCGTCGTCACACCAACGACTGAAAACGGACAACGCTCACGCTCACAAATCGCCTTGAACACCTCCAAAGATTCAGGCGCAATCGCCATGACATAGCGCTCTTGGCTCTCGTTGCACCAAATTTCTTTGGGCGCGAGACCGGATTCTTCCAGCGGGACGGCGCGCAGGTCAAACCGCGCACCACGGCCGGCGTCGTTCACCAATTCGGGGAAGGCGTTGGACAAACCGCCCGCGCCCACGTCGTGAATCGCCAAGATAGGATTGTTCGCACCCGCTTGCCAACATTGATTAATAACTTCCTGCGCCCGGCGTTCGATTTCCGGATTGCCGCGTTGTACCGAGTCAAAGTCCAGTGACGCGGCGTTGGAGCCCGTCGCCATCGAGCTGGCCGCGCTGCCGCCCATGCCGATACGCATGCCCGGGCCACCCAGCTGGATTAGCAAACTGCCCGCAGGGAAAAGGATTTTGTGGGTCAAGTCGCTGTCAATCACACCCAAGCCGCCCGCTATCATGATGGGCTTGTGGTAGCCGCGTTGAACCGTGTCCACGCTGCTGGCGACGGATTGTTCGTACTCTCGGAAGTAGCCCAACAGGTTTGGACGACCGTACTCATTGTTAAACGCCGCGCCACCCAACGGGCCTTCGATCATGATTTGCAGCGGGCTGGCAATGTGTTCAGGTTTGCCGTAACTTTGCTTAACCCGTTCGCCCTGAGCTTGTCGAAGGGCTTCGACAGGCTCAGCCCGAACGGAGGGTTCATCAAAATGCATCTTGGAGACGGTAAAACCAGTCAATCCCGCTTTGGGTTTGGAGCCACGCCCGGTCGCGCCCTCGTCCCGAATCTCACCGCCGGCACCCGTCGCCGCACCGGCAAATGGCGAAATCGCGGTCGGGTGGTTGTGGGTTTCCACCTTCATCAAAACGTGTTGTAGTTTGCTATTAGTTTTATAGCTACTCAGGCAATCAATACGCCGGCTAGAGTCGTTTTTAGCCTCTAAATCAGCAAAATTGACGAAATTGGCTGAAAAGCGCTCAACCACGCTGCCTTCCATCACGGACGAGTTGTCCGAATACGCCACCACCATGTGCTGTGGGTTTAGCTGATGGGTGTTGCGGATCATGCCAAACAGGCTTTTGTCCATGGCCACGCCGTCGATGATGAAGTTGGCGTTGAAGATTTTGTGGCGACAGTGCTCGGAATTGGCCTGCGCGAACATCATCAGTTCGACATCGCTGGGGTTGCGCTTCAAGCCGGTGAAGGCAGTGACGAGGTAATCCATCTCGTCGTCGGCCAATGCCAGGCCGAACTTGGTGTTCGCAGCTTCCAAGGCAGCTTTACCACCAGCGAGCACGTCCACATGCGCCATCGGTGCTGCGTTTACGGTAGCAAATAAGTTGAGCGCGTCTTTGCGTTCAAACAGCACAGACTCGGTCATGCGGTCGTGTAAGAGCGCTGCGACAGCTTGTAATTGCTCGGCTGTGAGGCTTGATTTACCCAAAAGCGGATTTTTCAAAGTAATGGCGTACTCGGTCAGCCGCTCAATACGTTTGACGGCTAGCCCGCAGTTGTGCGCGATGTCGCTGGCTTTGGAAGCCCACGGTGACACGGTGCCCAAGCGCGGCGCTACGATGATTTGAACAATATTGGCAGTTTTTTGGACTTGTTCAGCCGGTTCGCCGTAGGTCAACAGGGACTGTAGTTTTGAACTCAAAGCCTCGTCTGGCGGCGTTTCAGTGGCGGCCAAATGCACAAACCGTGCGCTGAGGTGGCTGATTTTGTCGTTGACTGCTTGCAACTTGGGCAGCAGTTGGTTGATACGAAACGGGCTGAGCGCGTTGCCGCCCTCGATGGTACTGATGTGCAAGTTCAAAATGTGAGCCTGTGAGAAGGAATGAAAATCAACCGTGACCAGTTGCTGCACCGATTTTAACGGTCTTGCGACCCGAACTACCGAGCATGGAATTTAGGTAAGCATGCTTAAATTTAGCTTGAGTTGCAAAGTAAATGCGTAAGTGCATCTTTTTAAGGCAAAATGTATCAATATGTAGTGAAGCGCGATTTTATTAGAACTAAAGAAACAATTTTCCAATTATTCAACCGCCATTGTCCATGGATGAACTTGATTTAAAAACAGAATTATCTGAAAAAGCTTGGATTGAAGGCGAATCGTTTCGTTTGTTGATGAAGCCACGGTCTCGTATGACTTGGTTTTCGTCTATAATCATGGTTGCCATGGCGGTGCAACTCTATGGTCATGTCAATACCTTGCTGATAGCTGCATGGCTGCTGGTGTCGTTGGTGGTGGTGGCTTTTCGCGTTCACATCAAATCTGAATTCAATAAACATTTTTTGAATGCTGACATTGGCATCAAAAGTGCCTTTGTAAATCGCAATCAGTTGGCTTGGACGCTGAACGCTTTTACTTGGGGTGTCTCGGGTTGGCTATTTTTCACCAATATTCCGATTCAAAACCAATACATTGGCGCCACAATTTTGACATTTGTGGGTTTTGTGGCTGTGCATAACCTCAACACGCACAAAGAGATTTCTAGTCAGTTCATCCATATTTTGATGGGCACGCAAGTGTTGGGCGCGGTCTGGTACATGTCCTATGTTTGGCAGTTTCAAGGGTCGCAGCTTCAATATATCCACTTGCTGAGTTTGGTGTTAATTTGGGTCGTGTTGTATCTGTTTAACAAGCGTTTGTTCAACGCGTTTATGCGGAATCAGTCACTTCAATACAGGAACGGCAGTTTGATTCGAACGCTGAATCAAAGATCTGAGCAACTTGAACATGAAAAGCAAGTAGCTTTGAATGCGAATGAAGTCATTCAGCGCTTCTATTCCAGCGCAGCACACGAAATCAGACAGCCGGTCTATGCTTTGAAGATTTACGCAGAAATGGCGGCGAAAGATACAACGCAATTACCCGCGTTGTTGCCAAAAATAACAGACTCATGCGATGCCATCAATACACTGTTTGACTCACTTTTCGACTTTGAAAAAATCAACTCTGGACATGTCAATATTGCCAACGAAACTGTTGAAATCGATGAACTCATTGACGATTTAGAACACCAATTCAAGCCTTTGGCGCGGCGAAAAAATTTAGAATTTAGAACCAACACGGTGTCAGGCTATTTGCAAACAGATCAGTTGCTGATCAAGCGGATTTTGACCTGCTTTATCTCCAATGCTGTCAAATACACCCATCAAGGTGGTATTTTGGTGGCGGTTCGAAAGCGCAAAGATGCGATTGTTTTTGAAGTTTGGGATACCGGCATCGGCATCGACGCCGCGCATTTGGCGCATGTTTTTGAAGAATTTTATAAAGTGGGCGATTTTTCCAGCACGGATGAAGGTTTTGGACTGGGTCTCAGCGTCGTCAAGAGGCTCTCCGCCTATGCCGAAAATTCACACATTTCCGTCAACTCAAAAGTGGGTTTCGGCAGCGTTTTCCGCTTCGCCGTCCCCCTCAAAATATATACACCACCGTATATTCCGTCTAGGTTTGACAACTTAAAGTCTTTGCCTTTGGTGCTTGACCACGACATCAGCTGAATCCATGCACGCAGTTGTGTGTAAATTGCGGGCTATGTGCGCAGAAACTTCAAAGCGTCAAATTTACCCCGCACCACGGATTCAGCACTTACCCCCCACCATTGCTGCGCGACTGTCGTGTAAATCTGCCTGAAGTCGGTGGTGTAGAGCACGTTTTGGTTGCCGTCCAGACGGCTTAAATCTGGCGCTTGGCCGTACAAACCGCCACGCACCGCCCCACCGGTGATGAAGTGTGGCGCAGCGGTGCCATGGTCACTGCCGCCAGAGCTGTTTTGACGCGCTCTGCGGCCAAATTCTGAAAAAGTCATCACCATGGTGCGATCCCAAGCACCCAGCTCGGTCAAAGCGCTTTTTAAGGCCGCCATGCCCTCAGCCAGCTGCTTCAGCAAGCCAGCATGTGTGCCAAGCTGGTTTTGGTGGGTGTCAAAGCTGCCCAAAGTCAGACACATGACGGGCACGCCACCCGCTTTTCCATGAGCTGCATCAAGCCGCTGCGAGGCAACTATTTGCGCAGCCGCAGCCACGCCGTTGCCAAATTGCCCTGTAGGAAACACCGTGTTAAACGTGTATTTGTCGCCCTTTAAGCCATCCGCTGCTTGTGAAATTTCGTTTTCTACTTTGAGCAAGTAGCGTAGCGCTGGGTTTTGTGTCGATGCTGCCAATTCGTTCACGCGCGCTAGGCGAGATTGGTTGACAAAGGCGACGGGGTCGTTCAGCGACACAGCTCGCGCTCCGGCTAGTGGGCCAAAGTCGTTCATACCGATCAACACACCTTCTGCTGTGTACTTTGCCTTTGCAGCTAGGCCGGCTTGCATACCACGCGTGGCCCAGCCATCTCTTAGGTATTCGCTGGCTTTTGAGGCGGTTTCCCAAATCTCAATCGAACGAAAATGCGACAAATTAGCCTCTGGATAGCCCACGCCTTGCACAATGGCCAGTTCGTTTTTCTCCCAAAATGTCAGCATGGCTTTGAGGTCTGGGTGCAGACCTACTTTATCGTCAAGCTTAAGCACGTCTTCTGGTTTGATGCCAATCGTGTCGCGCAATTTGTAATAGGCGTTGTCGGCATACGGCACAACCGTGTTCAGCCCATCGTTGCCGCCTTTGAGCTCGATCAAAATCAAAATACGCTCTTGCACACTGCTGGCACGCTGCGCCACAGCTTGCGTCCAGCCAGGTGCGTGAGCAGATAAAAGTGCCGCACCAGTCACCGTGCTGAAGTTGCTTATAAAATCTCTTCTTTTCATGATGGACTCACTTATTGTTTTATTTCAACTGGTAAGCTGGGTCAAGCGTCAGCGTTCGTAAATACGCTATACCAACCGTACCATTTGCTATTGTTTGTGTAGCATCTGAAGCAAGTAATATGCCGGATAATGTCGTTTTTAATGCCTCGTTTGGCACACCATCAGCACGTCCACCGTAGGGTCTTAGAAACGCATCAGAATCCAGCGTCATCGCGGCTTCTGCCTTTCCAACTTTCAGCATCGCCATTCTTCCCATAGCCGGGTCAATCGATCTGAACAACTGCTGGGTGAAGTTTTTGCGTTCCAAAAGCGTGGTCGCGTTGATCCAGTCGGTATAACCAGGCCAACCTTTGACATTGGGCGGCATCAAGAGGTTTTGCCCCAGCTGCGAGGTTTTTAGCACAAACGGCATCACATCGCTATAACTAAACGCAAACTGTCGCACCGTGCCGACCACCAAATCTACGGGCGATTTGATCAAACTACCTCGATTACTTTCTGCCCAAAACGCATCTGTGGTGAACAAATCTGCCAATGCAGCGTCTATCGCGTAGCCGCTCTGCGCAAACCGCTTGGCAATACGCTTGATTTCAGCTTTGTCTGGCATCGGCGATACAAACTCTTTCCACAACTTGCCAACGACGAATTCGCCACAAGCGGGTTGCGCCAACATGATGTTGAGTACATCGTCACCATTGAACAAGCCCACTTTTCCAAGTACGGTTTTAGTAAAAATATCATGGGCGGGGGCGCGGAATTTGAAGCTGAAATCATCTCTGTCCACGCTCCAGCCGGTGAAGGCGCGGGCGACTTCTTTGATGTCTTGCTCGTTGTAGCCGCCGCCTTGGCTCGCTTCACCAAGGGTGAACAACTCCATCACCTCGCGCGCAAAGTTTTCGTTTGGCGCGTCTCTTCGGCTGTTGGCTGCATCCAAGTAAACCAGCATGGCTGGGTCACGTGCGACACCGTGCAATAGCGTCGCAAAATTGCCCAGCGCTTGACTACGAAACAGCTGATGTTGCCGCCACATGGCTTGCGAGCGCACGACTTTTTGCTGCGACGTGGCGAAATGACCGTGCCAGAACAGCGTCATGCGCTCGGCCAGGGGCGCCGGGGATTCGACCATCTCTCGCATCCACCAGGTCTTGAGTTGCAGGCCTTCAGCCAGCTGCTGCCGGCGCCAGGCCTGCCGTTGCTCCTGAGTTGCGAGCAGGCGTGGCGGGCTGGGCGGTGCGGCGCCGGCGAAATCCGGGGGCGGATGACGAGGCTGGGACGACCTGGCGCGGCCGATGATGCCGTCGACCGCTTGTTCCGCGCCCTGCCCCACGATCTGGTCGACTTCGGCTTGCGCCGGCGAAAAGCCCGAGCGCACAAGCAATTGCCTTGCCTGCGCCTCACTCAGTTGCGACGGCGCTGCCTGCGCCAGCAGGGTCGCGCATCCAAGCATCGCAGCGCCGACGAGGCTGCGAAAAATCACTTGGAGAACCTGCGGCTCTGCTCCAGCACCTGCCGACGCAATTCGGCCCGCTCTTCGGCGCT
>JAYUCJ010000061.1:0-1799 GCA_043740415.1 Polaromonas sp.
ATGGTTTTGAATATGATTGAGTACAAGCTCAGCCAAAACGCGTGTGCAAATAACTTCGAGACGAATATTTGACACCTCTCCCCATGTGGCATCCCGCACACCACGGCCGCCGCGACCACGTGCGTCCGTAACGGTGTAGCCGCGTACACCTAGCTTTTCCAAGTCGCTCAGCAGAGATTCTTCGATAGCGGCCTCAGTAATCACGGTTAACAGGGTCCGTTTTTCTGTCATTAAAGTCATATTGTCGCTCCCGAGAATTGTACAGCCAGCCAATGGTAGAGAGGGATGCCAGCCAGAATGTTGAAGGGGAAGGTCACGCCGAGTACTGCTGCGAGAGACAAAGCTGGACTGGCTTCTGGCACCGCCAAGCGCATAGTTGCCGGCACAGCGATGTAGGACGCACTGGCAGCCAAAGTGGCAAGCAGTGTTACGCCGCCAATAGATAGCCCCATAGCTAGGCCGCAACCTAAGCCGAGTAAAGCAGATAACAGCGGCATGAAAAGACCGAATGCGATAATAAACACGCCCCGCTTGCGCAGCTCCCCTGCTTGCCGTGCGACAATCAACCCCATCTCCAGCAGGAATAGAGCCAATGCGCCCTTGAACAGATCGAAGAATAGTCCTTTAATCGGCTCTAATCCAACAGGCCCTGCGACCCAACCAATTGCCATCCCGCCGATTAACAGAATAACCCCTTTGCCCAAAAAGGTTTCGTGAGCCAGTGAGCGCCAGTCCGTCTGCCGACTCATACCACGCGCGAGAACAATGCCGACCATAATGGCTGGCACCTCCATCGCTGTGAGGAATATGACCAATTGCGGTTCAAACGCGATATTGCGAGACATCAACCAAGTAGAAGCCACCGCGAAAGTTGCCACACTTACCGAGCCATAGTGAGCCGCAGTCGCAGCCGCGTCAGATCGTCCAAGCCGCCCCACAATACGTAGAATAGCGAAGGCAATAAACGTCTGTGCGACACCCAGCATAATCACGACACCTAGTTGCGGCAGTAGTGGCCCCAGCGCTTGCTTGGCCAAGCCTTCTCCGCCCTTAAGGCCGATCGTCAGCAGCAAAACCAGAGACAGCGTTTCATATAAAGTCGCAGGAAGCCTAAGCTCCGAACGTACAAGGCCAGCAACCAAGCCGAAAATGAAAAAAAGAATAACAACGTCAATCATTGCGATTTACTACCTTTATGCACCATTAAATTCTGCAGGCCGCTATAAAATCTCTGCACAACCTTACCATCTATAGATATTACCCAAAATAATGACACGCTATACCCAGAGAGTTGAGCCACACTTGTAGGAGCCGAGGTTTGCTGTCATTATTTCGAGGATTAGCTATTATAATCAAAACCCCATCATATTGATGCCGTTCTTGGCATCCCTGCAAAACATATCTGTTAAAGCAGATTATTTCACACCTTAGTTGCCAGTTTACTGGCGAAGTCAAATTGGGGAAGCCAAATACTGGCTCATGCGTGAAAGTGCATTATTCACACTTCAAAGCACATTATTTGTATGAGAAGCGTAGCGAAGCATCCAGCAGCATCGCTGCAAAAAACCTCTAGATGCTTCGCTACACTCAGCATGACGTTAAGTAGCGCTATCAATCAGCACTCGGTCATTTAGCTCAAAATTCAGGCACAATTTCACACTAAAGTTGTGCAGTTAACTTTATCCAAAACCATTATAAAGCATATAGGTCACCTCTAAAAATTGAGTTTTCAATTAATTTTGAGAGGAATTTCTCTATAAATTTGAATTTCACCTTAAATTCACCGATTTTTTGACTAA
>JAYUCJ010000062.1:0-1798 GCA_043740415.1 Polaromonas sp.
CGGTACATCCACAATCCAAGCCAGTGCCTCAGACCCATGCTCCGCCGCGCTGAAATTAACCCGCCCCGTCGTGTCGCCATGCACCTGCATGCCCAAAACAGGGGTGGCGTGCGCCGCATCAGGCCACACGCGCAGCGATTCAAGCAGCTTTTTAGAGGCCGCGTTGAGCGCGTAAGCCCTGACATCACTAGCAGATTCCGGCTTAGCCGCACTAACCAAAGCCACCCGAAACCGCGCCTGAGCCAACAACAACGCCAACGTCCGCGCCACAATGCCGGAACCTTGAATGCAAATGTCGTAATGGGTGCTCATGTAGGCATTGTAAAAGGTTACGGGAAACCTTTGGGGATTGAGATTTGCTATGAATTAAATAGCTGTTTAGGCAATGAATATGTCATCTGAGCTCGATGACAAAGAAATTCCATGTTGTTTATCTACGAAATGATCAATTTTCAACTCTCAGGAAACTGCGTTGCAAAATCGGAGGCAATCTTGAGCCCATCGGCTTCTTGGGAAACTATCGCAGGAATTGATGGAAAGTGCGTTTTCCAGAGTCTTCTGATATCTTGAAAATAAGACTCTCCTACACTGACGGCGATCACGTAGCCTCCTGATTTCTCTGCGACGTGAACTACTGGAACGAACAGTCCGGTAGCAAAGCCGATATACCTATTTCTAATGCCGAACCATCTAATTACCTCAAGCTTTCGGGTGAAGTCGAGGAAGAATTGACCGTCTGGCACAGTGTTGCCAACCTTTGTCGCTGCAAATCGATTGGGTTGATCGTCGAAGGCAATTAGAGTAAGTGACATGGGTTTGAGTCCTAACGTAAGACAGTTGTTACCTGTACTATAACTTAACCATTAAACATCCCATTTTGCTATAAATAAAATAGCGCTTTAGGCAATAAATACGCCGGCTAGCGCCTAAAATGAGGGTGTATTTATCGTGTAAAATGGGTTATGACCTCCAAATACCCTACCCAATTCGACGTTCGCGCAAAAATCGCCCAACTTTTCATTTATCCCATCAAATCTTGCGGCGCTATTGAGCTGAAAGAGGCCGTTTTGACGGATACGGGGCTGGATTTGGATCGGGCTTGGATGGTGGTTGATGAAAACGGCGTGTTTTTGACCCAGCGCGAGTTGCCGCGCATGGCGCTGATTCAGCCGACTTTGACCAGTTTTGACCTGATCGTCAAAGCGCCCGGTATGTCTTCGCTGAAACTGGCGATTGACGAGGTGGCCGAGCCCGTCACCGTGACGGTGTGGGACGATACGGTCAAAGCTTTCGACATGGGCGACGAGGCGGCCTATTGGTTCAGCGATTTTTTGAACCAAACGGTTCGATTGGTGCGCTTCGACCCTGAACAAAAGCGCCTGTCCAGCATGACGTGGACGAACGGCATCGAAGCCAAAAACGGCTTTGACGACGGTTTTGCGGTGCTGGTGACCAGCGTGGCGTCGCTCAAAGAGCTGAACGACAAGCTCACCTTCGCTGGTGAAAAAGCCATCACCATGCAGCGCCTGCGCCCGAACGTGGTGTTGACCGGCATTGACGCCTACGACGAAGACCGTTTGGATACGCTACACATCACCACGCAAGAAGGCGTGGCGCAACTCAAACACGTCAAGCCCTGCGCCCGCTGCACGATGCCAGACGTCGACCTGCAATCCGGCAAACAAGGCACGGCCGTGGCGGACACCCTGCAAAGCTACCGCGCTAACCCGCTGATGGACGGCGCGGTGACGTTTGGCATGAATGCGATCGTCCTGAATGGAGAAGGCGCTACGCTGCG
>JAYUCJ010000063.1:0-12103 GCA_043740415.1 Polaromonas sp.
AGTCCCCTCGAGTACCGGGAGAGCCTCGGTATCGCGTCATAAACCAGTCCAAGTTTTATGCCGCACCCCCAAGGGGTCAATTTTGGGTGAGATTCAACATCTAGTAATGTGCATGTATTGCTGATCGCAAGAATTTGCCTAGCGACTGGCGGGCGCTGGGATGAAGTTGAAAGTTTGCGGATGAATCAACTGCAAGCAAAACGCGTCCAATTTGCAGAGACAAAATCTAAAAAAGTACGCGCCATTCCAATTGAAGCAAAAATGGAAAAAGAGATCATTGCCCATCACAAACTTCATAGTCAAAGCGAACGCATTTTTAGCAGCTCATCCAGTGCCTTCAGAAGCGCAATAGAAAGAACGTCGATTAAACGTGTTCAGGGGCAATTGACGCATGTTTTGCGCCACACCTTTGCCAGTCACTTCATGATCGGTAACGGAAATATTTTGAATTTGCAACGGATCCTCGGTCACAGCGACTTAAAAATGACGCTCAGATACGCGCATCTAGCGCCAGATCACTTGGAGGAAGCCTTGAAATTGAACCCGTTGAACAAGCTAGGCTCAAATACGGTTGAACCTTTGTTGAACCTTCACTGATTTTCAAGGAAAAAAGAAAGGGGTTACATTGCTGTAACCCCTTGATTTATATGGTGGGACGTGTAGGACTTGAACCTACGACCAAAGGATTATGAGTCCTCTGCTCTAACCAACTGAGCTAACATCCCGCCTTTGGATTGACAAAGTATCAAACCAACTCAGTATTGTAAATGCTCTAACAACAATTATTTGACAGCTATTTTTGATGGCTCAGCGCATTGCTGACCAATTTTGAGGTGATGTCGACGATTTGGATCATGCGGTCGTAGTGCATGCGGGTGGGGCCGATGACGGCCAAGGTGCCGACGACTTGACCATCCACCTCGTAGGGCGCGCTGACGACGGACAAGTCTTCAATCGGCACCACATGGCTTTCGCCACCGATATAGATACGCACGCCTTCGGCTTGGCTGGAGGTGTCTAACAGGCGCATCAGTTGCGTTTTTTGCTCAAACAGGTCAAAAGCCCGTCGAAGTTGACCCATGTCGGTGGAAAAATCGCTGACAGAGAGCAAATTCCGCTCACCCGCAATCACCACCTCGTCCTGCTCTTGCGCCAACACCTCAGAGCCGATTTGTACGGCAGCGTTCATCAAGTGGGCGATTTCACCGCGCAGTTGGTCAACTTCCAGCTTGAGGCGCTCGCGCACTTGCTCGATCGCCATGCCCGCGTAATTGGCGTTGAGGAAGTTGGACGCTTCGAGCAATTGCGATTGCGAGAAATCAGCTTCGGTAAAAATCACCCGGTTTTGCACATCACCATCGGGGGCGACGATGATGACCAAATAGCGTTTTTCAGACAATTTCAAAAATTCGATGTGTCTGAACACCGAGGTGCGCCTGGGCGCAATCACCACGCCGACGAACTGTGACAAGCTGGAGAGCAAATGCGCCGCGTTCGTGATCACCTTTTTCGGCTGCTCAGCCGCCAAGATTTGCGGGGCAAAGGTTTCGCGCTGCGCGGTCAACATGGTGTCGACAAACAATCTGTAGCCGCGTGTGGTTGGAATGCGCCCTGCCGAGGTGTGCGGGCTGGCGATCAGCCCCAGTTCTTCTAAATCTGACATCACGTTGCGAATCGTCGCGGGTGAGAGTTCAAGACCAGAGGCGCGTGACAGCGTACGCGAGCCTATGGGCTGCCCGTCGGCAATATAGCGTTCTACCAACGCTTTCAACAATAACTTGGCTCTGTCGTCTAGCATGGTGGCATTTTAGTATGATGTGATTTAGCTCATACCCTTTAATCGACACATTTATCGATGACAAACTTGCAATCTCATTTTTCTAAAGTCGCCCTGATTGGCAAAATTCATGCGCCAGGCTTGGCTGCAAGTGCCGGCGTGCTGGAAGATATTGCCCAATTTTTGAGCGATTTAGGTTGCAAGGTGGTGCTGGAGCAAACCACCGCGCAGCTCTCAGGCATCACAAACTACCCCATGCTGGACGTGCAGGGCATAGGTGCGCAGTGCGATTTATGCTTGGTGGTGGGTGGGGACGGCACCATGCTGGGCATTGGCCGCCAGCTGGCGCCCTATGGCGTGCCGTTGATTGGCATCAACCAAGGGCGCTTGGGCTTTATCACCGACATTGCGCTTGAAGACTACCAAAGCGTGCTCAAACCCATGCTGATGGGCGAGTTTGAGGAAGACCACCGCAGCCTGATCCACGGCAAAGTCATGCGTGACGGCCATTGTGTGTTTGACGCACTGGCGATGAACGACGTGGTGATCAACCGTGGCGGCACGTCTGGCATGGTTGAGCTTCGCGTTGACGTGGATGGCCATTTTGTGGCCAACCAGCGGGCTGACGGCTTGATCATTGCGACGCCGACGGGCTCGACCGCCTACGCGCTGTCTGCCGGCGGGCCGTTGCTGCACCCGTCTATTCCTGGCTGGGTGCTGGCGCCGATTGCGCCGCACAACCTGTCAAACCGCCCCATCGTGCTGGCCAATGCGGTTGAGATCACCGTTGAAGTCGTCTCTGGCCGCGATGCGAGCGCCAATTTCGACATGCAATCCATCACAGAAATGCAGATCGGCGACTGCATCAAAGTCACCAAATCACAATATTCAGTCCGGTTTTTGCACCCCAAAGGGTGGAGCTATTTTGATACGCTGCGCAAAAAACTGCACTGGAACGAGGGGGGGTCTTAGCTATGGCATTGAAACGCATAGCTCTGCGCGATTTCGTCATCGTGCGCGAGTTGGAGCTTGATTTAGCAAGTGGATTTACGGTGCTGACGGGTGAAACGGGCGCAGGTAAATCTATTTTGATTGACGCCTTACAACTGGCGCTGGGCGCACGTGCAGACACCGCTTGGGTGCGCGAGGGCGCAACTCGAGCCGAAGTGAGCGCCGAATTTGATATTCCTGCAGCACGTAAAGTTTGGTTAAACACTTGGCTGGAAGAAGCGGGCTTTGAGGTGGAAGACACCTTGTTGCTACGCCGCACGGTTGATACTGCCGGAAAAAGCCGAGCGTGGGTCAACGGCAGCAGCGCCACAGCAACGCAGCTGAAAGAACTGGGTGACGAGCTGGTCGATATTCACGGCCAGCACGCTTGGGCCACGCTGAGCCGTGCCGATGCGGTGCGTGGCCTGCTGGACGCTTATGCGGGCAACCATTGCCAACCCTTAAGTGCGTTTTGGACGCAGTGGCGAGCTGCCACCAAAGCGCTGGACACCGCCAAAGCGGCCATGCACAACCTGCAAAACGAGCGCGAGCGCGTGCTGTGGCAACTCGCCGAAGTGGGCAAATTGGCACCTGGCGCAGACGAATGGGACGAGCTGAACGCGCAGCACACCAAGCTGTCAAACGCACAATCGCTCTTGGAAGCGGCGCAAACGGCGTTTTCAGCGCTGCAAGATGACGAATCTGGATCCAACGCAGACGCACACTTTAATGTTATGAGCGGCTTGGTCAAAGCCCACAGCGCATTGGAAGCCCGTGCGCACATTGAACCCGAGTTCAAAGCCTTGGCTGACGTGTTGGCGTCAAATTTGGCGCAGCTAGAAGACGCCGCCCACAGCTTGAACAGCTATTTGCGCAACACCGAGCTGGAGCCGCAGCGCTTGGCCGAGTTGGACGAACGCCTGGCGCTGTGGCTGTTGCTGTCGCGCCGCTACAAACGCACACCTGAAGAGCTGCCAGCCTTGCTGGCTTCATGGAAAGAAGAGTTGACACGCTTGGATGCTTCGACGGATTTAGCCGCTTTGGAAGCTGCAGAACAAAAAGCCGCCAAAGCCTACCAAGCTGAGGCGACCGCTATCTCCAAAAAACGCCGCGCTGCAGCACCCAAATTGGCTGCCGCCATCACCTCTGCCATGCAAGGCTTGGGCATGCAGGGCGGCGCGTTTGAGGTGGCTTTGACGGCGCTGGATGCCCCCGCCGAAGCTGGGTTGGAAGATGTGGGCTTTTTGGTCGCCGGACACGCTGGCAGCACGCCGCGCCCTGTGGGCAAAGTGGCTTCGGGCGGCGAATTGTCGCGGATTGCCTTGGCTATATCGGTGGTGACCAGCCAGCTGGGCACGGCGCAAACCTTGATTTTTGACGAGGTAGACGCCGGCGTGGGCGGGGCCGTGGCGGAAACGGTGGGCAAGTTGATGAAACAATTGGGCGTGGACAGGCAAGTTTTGGCCGTGACGCATTTGCCGCAGGTGGCCGCATGTGCCGATCAGCATCTGGTCGTCGCCAAACGTTTGCAGGGACACAATACCGAAAGCAGCGTGACGGAAGTGGTTCAAACAGACCGCGTCAACGAGATCGCCCGCATGCTGGGTGGTGCGCAGGTGACCGAAGCCACCATCCTTCACGCTACTGAAATGATAGCATCTCAGGCAATAAATACGCCGGCTAAAGGAAGATTTACTCCTATTTTTGGGGTTTCAGAGGCAAAATCGACTAAATCTAAGGCTGTCGCATGAGTTTAGAGCTGGTTTTAATTACAGGTATGTCTGGCTCTGGCAAGTCAGTGGCACTGCATGCTTTGGAAGATGCTGGTTTTTACTGCGTTGACAATTTGCCACCTGAGCTGCTGCTGCCTTTCATCGATTTAGAGCAACAGCATGGCGTCAAACGGGTGGCGATTGCGATGGATATTCGCAGTGCAACCTCGTTGCCCATGGTGCCTAATTTGTTGTCAGCATTGAAAAATCGTGATGTTGACTTGAAATCTTTGTTTTTAGATGCCACAACGGACACCTTGGTGCGACGCTTCTCAGAAACGCGCAGAAAACACCCGCTTTCAAGCCAAACAGCGCCTTTGATTGAAAATCAACCCAGCTTGCATCACATTCTGGTCGAAGCCATCGAGCTGGAGCGCGATCTGCTCGCCGATTTGCGCGAAGGGGCGCACATCATAGACACCAGCATCATCCGCCCCGCACAGCTTTTGGCTTATGTGAAAGACATGATTTCCGCCCCCGCCAGTGGCATGACACTGGTGTTCGAGTCCTTCGCCTTCAAACGCGGCATCCCCATGGATGCAGACTACGTGTTTGACGTGCGCATGCTGCCCAACCCCCACTACGAAAACTCGCTGCGTGACTTGACAGGGCGCGACGAACCCGTGGCCAACTTCCTGCAAAACCGGCCTGAAGTGATGGACATGCAAGCCGATATCGCCAAATTTGTCAGCAAATGGCTGACCGCACTTGCCCGCGACCACCGCAGCTACGTGACCATCGCCATCGGCTGCACGGGCGGGCAGCACCGATCTGTTTATTTGGTGGAGCAGTTGGCTGCGACTTTTGCCAGCGAAAATACGGGCAAATATGTGACACTGAAGCGACACAGAGAACTACAAGGTTAGCAACTTACGCACGGGCGCGGGTAATCCCAGCTTGGGCCAAGCATCCGCTGCAACCCAACTCCCTTTGATTTTCTGCGCTGTGTGCTTTGGTTTTTCAGCAAACTGCAAGCGCACTGGGTGAATATGCAAGTCTTTGTGCGTCAAAACATGTTTAAACACCGCACCGTCAACTAATTCTGCGATTGCAGAAGGAGGCAACGCAGCAGTTAACGCCTCGTAGCTCTCAAACACTGGCAAACAATACAAACCCGCCCACACACCGGGCGTGGGGCGCTGCTCTAAAAACACCGAACCATCGGGCTGAGTCGCCCACAGCAGCCAGAGCGATTGGCTGCTGCGCTTCAAGGTTTTTGTTTTAACAGGAAAAGCTTCAGGTTTGCCCCCTTTTTTAGCCGCGCACAGCTTTTCGACGGGGCACAGCAAGCAATTCGGGCTGCGCGTGGTGCACAGGGTTGCGCCCAAGTCCATCACGCCTTGGGTGTAGTGCGGCATGGCTGTCCATAAATCGTCATGCGGCAACACCTGCGTTGCCAGCGCCCACAAAGCTTTCTCATTGACGGATTTCGCCAAATCAGCATCAAAACCCAGCAAACGCGTCAGCACCCGCTTCACATTGCCATCCAAAATAGCCACCCGCTCACTGAAACACAGCGAGGCGACGGCTGCCGCGGTTGAGGGGCCGATGCCGGGCAGGGTTTGTAGCACTTCTGCCGTTTGGGGAAACGCGCCGCCGTGCAGCCCGACCACGTCTTGCGCGCAGCGGTGCATGTTGCGGGCACGGCTGTAGTAACCCAAGCCGCTCCATAGCGCCAGCACATCGTCCAAACTGGCGGCGGCCAAGCTCGCCACCGTGGGGTGCGCGGCTAAAAACCGCGCAAAATAGTCTTTGACGGTGACGACTTGCGTTTGCTGCAGCATGATTTCAGACAGCCAGACTTTGTAGGGGTCACGCGTGTTTTGCCACGGCAAATCGTGCCGACCATGTGTTTTTTGCCAGGCGATGAGTGCAGGTGCGAATTCGGTAATTGCGTTTGATTTCGAGATATTCGTCATCATTTCCGTCATGGTTTTTGGCAAGTAGCGCAATAAAACGTCGAACGCTGCCCTTGCACAATCTTTGTGATGGGGGTTTGGCAATCCAAACACGGCAATCCCGCGCGGTCATACACCTTGGCTTCCAGCTGGAAGTAGCCAGATTCGCCTTTGGCGCTGGAGAAATCTTGCAAGGTGCTACCGCCTTTGGCGATGGCTCGGGCAAGAACTTCTTGAATTGCAGCGTGCAGTTTGGCGGCTCTGGGCAAGCTGATTTTGGCAGCACGGGTCGTTGGGCGAATACCCGCCATAAACAGGGCTTCGGACGCATAAATATTACCCACACCGACGACCAACTCGCCCGCTAAAAGCACTTGTTTGATCGCTGTTTGGCGTTTTTTAAGATGTTGATGGAAAATTTTGACATCAAACGCCTCCGTCAAAGGCTCGACGCCTAGCCTGCCAAGCAGCTTTTGCGCGGTGGGTGATTGCTCTGCCGGTGCAAAAACGACCGCGCCAAAGCGACGCGGATCGTTCAAACGCAGCAAGCCCTGAGTGGTGACCAAGTCAAAATGATCGTGTTTGCCTGCTGCGGCTACTTCTACGCCAAATGCCGTTTGCGAGGTAAAACTCAAGCTGCCAGACATGCCCAAATGCATCAACAGCAAGCCCGTCTCTAGGCTACCAACGCGGCCACCTATCAAATCCAACAACAAGTATTTACCGCGTCGGCGCACTTGCTGCACGGTCATACCCAGCAAATCAACCGGCTCGCATTGCAGTGGCCAGCGCAGCGGCTTGCCGACTCGCACTGCCAAAATACGCGCCCCAGCGATGCTGGAAGCAAAACTCAAGCGTGTCACTTCAACTTCGGGTAATTCAGGCATGCTACTATTTATTCACGTTTTTTACGGTTTTTTACGGTTTTTTGTGGGTATATACAGGTTCACATTGCATGAATTATCATGCTTACATGCAACACAATCGATTCTCCAAGCCTATAACCGTCGCTGCTTTAAGTTTACTGGGCTTTCTGGGTACCGTGCAGCTGGCATTCGGGCAATCTGTGCCAGCGTCAGAGCCATCAACGTCGTCCGCATCATCAACGCCTGTAGAGCCTGTCAACAACTCCGCGATGGACGCCGAGACCTTCTATAAAATTTTGTTAGCCGAGTTGAATTTGCTCGATGAAGAACCCCGAATTGGTTTCGCACTGATGCTGGACAGCGCCCGAAGAACAAATGATGCCTCGCTGTTCGAGCGCGCCATCACCATTGCTTTGCAAGCGCGCTCTGGCGAGTCCGCATTGTCAGCGGCTAGGGCTTGGTTGGTGACGACCCCCACATCTACCGATGCAGCTCGGTATCTGGTTCAAATTTCGGTGAGCATGAACCGTTTAGAACTACCCGCGGGTAAAGCGGACATGGCCATTGCCCTCGAAGTTTCTAAACTTGCACTGGCCAAAAATCCACGTGATGCAGAGGCTGCGCAGCTGGCTATTGCGCTCATGGCCGCCAAAGAGACCCTGGCCGAGCAACTCGTCAAACAATACCTTGCGAACTCGGCTGTTCCGCCCAAGCCTGAAGTGCGCCTAGCGTATGCCCGAACATTGGTTTCGCAGTCGCGTTTTGCAGACGCTTTGGCGCAAGTGCAAAAGCTCAGCGCCGACGCCCCCACCTACGCGCCTAACTGGTTGGTTTTGGGCACGCTACAGTACCAATTGAGCCAAGATGCGGCGGATAAAAACAAGGCCGACGCCTCTGCGGCGGCAGCGCAGGCGTCACTGAGTCAATTCATCCAATTGACCGACGCTTTGCCCTTGGAGCAACGCAGTGCGAGCCAGTCGCGCGCTTATATTTTGTTGGCCAATATGGCGAAAGGCAACAAACAATACCAACAAGCGTATGACATCTTGAGCAAGGCCATTGCGAACAGCAACGAAGCCGACCGCGCCGATTTACAGTATGACTTGGCCATGATGGCTGAAAAACTGATGCGCCTTGACGAGATGGAGCGCATTTTGCGACAGGTGATTGACGCCAAACCCGAAGATCCGCAGGCCTACAACGCGCTGGGCTATTCACTGGCAGACCGTAACCAGCGCCTGCCGGAAGCCAAAAAATTGATCCAACAAGCATTGAAACTGGCCCCCGAAGACCCGTTTATTGCAGACAGCTTGGGCTGGGTCGAGTTCAAATTGGGCAATATAGCTGAAGCTCAGCGCATTTTGGAAACGGCGTACAAAACCAAGCCAGATGCCGAAATTGCCGCGCATTTGGGCGAAGTGCTGTGGAAACAGGGACTGAAAGAGCGCGCAACGGCGATGTGGAAAGAAGGCGTCAAAATCAACAAAAACAACGACACGTTGGTACAAACCTTGAAGCGCTTTGGCGTGAAACCATGACGGTTTTTTTGCGTTTCTTTAGCTTATTTTTTGCTATAAATTTAATAGCTGGTTGCGCAGTAAATACGCCGACCAGAGTCAATATAGAGGGTGAAAATTCAACTTTTAACGCAAAACCCGTTACCGCAAGCTACCAAGGCCGGCTGTCACTGCGCATTGCGTCTGATCCACCGCAATCGCTCTACGCCGGCTTTAACTTGAATGGTGATGCACAAACCGGCGATTTGACGCTGAATTCGCCCTTAGGCAACTCACTCGCACAGCTGTCGTGGACGCCGCAAAGTGCGGTTTTGAAGGCAAACAATGAGACCAAAGAATACCCGTCGACCAGCGCTTTGATCGAGCATGTAACGGGGACAGTTATTCCACTCAATGCCTTGTTTGACTGGATGGCCGGCAAAGACACACCCGCCGAGGGCTGGGAAATTGACCTGTCAGCCATGAAAACCGCAAATGCAAACAATGACACGGTGCAGCGCTTTGTAGCCAAGCGCACATCACCACTCCCCACAGCCGAGTTGCGCGTTGCTATTGAGAAATAAGTTAGAAATTAGATGCATTCGCTCTTTGACGTCCCCGCCCCCGCCAAATTGAACCTGTTTTTGCACATCACAGGCAGGCGGGCAGATGGTTACCACCTGCTGCAGTCGGTTTTTATGTTGATTGATTGGTGCGATAAGCTGCATTTTGAGCTGCGAGCCAATGGCAACATCAGCCGCGAAGACCTCACCACGCCGCTGCCAGCGGATGATTTGGTGCTCAAAGCGGCACATGCTTTGCAGTTGGCGACAGGATCCACGCAGGGGGCGCACATCAGCATCGCCAAATCAATTCCAGCACAGGCGGGCATGGGTGGCGGCTCTTCTGATGCGGCAACCACACTTTTAGCGTTGAATCGCCTGTGGCAATTGAACCTGACCAAGCAACAACTAGCCCAAATCGGTCTCAAACTGGGGGCTGATGTGCCTTTTTTCATACACGGCAGCAATGCATGGGTTGAGGGCATTGGCGAGCAAATTACGCCGATTGACCTGCCCAAAGCGCATTTTTTGGTGGTCAAACCAGCATCTGGATTGTCATCACAAGCAATTTTTACGGACCCCGCCTTGAAACGCGACTCTCCCAATGCTATAATTTCAGGCTTTGCTGCTTATCCATTTAGCTTCGGCCAAAATGATTTGCAAGCTGTTGCTCAAAAGCTGAGTCCTGATGTGAGTACCGCCTTAAATTGGCTGGAAAAACTAGGTCTGCAGCCGAGAATGACAGGCTCTGGCAGCGCAGTTTTTGCGCATGTCAGCGAAGAAGAAGTTAGTAGCTTTGTTGAGCTTAAAGATGCGCCCAAAAACGCCATTGTTAAACTTTACAGCAATTTAGCGGAACATCCGCTGAAAAGCTGGGCAAATTGAAGGCTATGAGTTTGGATAGTTAGTATTAGAGTTTTCGGTGGTTGGTAAAAATTAAGCAATTTAGGTTGCTAAGTTTTTGCCAATAACCAGTGTAGGGGCGTCGCCAAGTTGGTTAAGGCACTGGATTTTGATTCCAGCATGCGAAGGTTCGAGTCCTTCTTCCCCTGCCAAAAAATTGTTTTCCATTGGTTTTCTCAAAGATTCTTCTAAGCTCACGCCGGGATACTCATGCAGCCAGCACCTCCCCCAGATTTCATGGTCTTCACGGGCAATGCCAATCCAGCAATGGCGGCTGACATTGCACGGCACCTGAACATCAGCCTGGGGGCCGCCACAGTGGGGCGTTTCTCAGACGGCGAAGTGAAGGTTGAAATCAACCAGAACGTGCGGGCCAGAGACGTGTTTGTGGTGCAAAGTACCTGCGCGCCGACGAATGAAAATCTGATGGAATTGTTGATCATGGTTGATGCGCTCAAGCGCGCGTCGGCCGAGCGTATCAGCGCGGTGATTCCGTATTTTGGCTACGCCCGGCAAGACCGCCGCCCGCGCTCTAGCCGTGTGCCCATCTCTGCCAAAGTCGTGGCCAACATGCTGCAGGCGGTGGGCGTCGCGCGCGTTTTGACGATGGACTTGCACGCGGACCAGATTCAGGGTTTTTTCGATATTCCCGTGGACAACATTTATGCGTCGCCTGTCCTCCTGGGTGACGTGCGGCTGAAAAAGTATGACGATCTGATTGTCGTGTCGCCTGACGTAGGTGGTGTGGTGCGCGCCCGCGCTTTGGCCAAGCAGCTCGGTTGCGATCTGGCCATCATCGACAAGCGTCGCCCGGCGGCCAACGTGAGCGAGGTGATGCACGTGATCGGCGAGATCGAAGGCCGCAACTGCGTCATCATGGACGACATGATCGACACCGCAGGCACCCTGGTGAAGGCGGCGGAGGTTTTGAAAGAGCGCGGCGCCAAAAAGGTCTATGCCTATTGCACCCACGCTATCTTTTCGGGCCCGGCGATTGAACGGATTGCCAGCGGCGATGCGCTGGATGAGGTGGTGGTGACCGACACCATTCCCTTGAGTAACGCTGCGAAAGGCTGCCAGAAGATTCGCCAGTTGTCGGTGGCACCGTTGATCGCCGAGACGATTCAGCGAATCGCCAAAGGTGAGTCGGTTATGAGTTTGTTCTCCGATCAAGAGACTCTTTTTTAGAGCGTTTGATTGGGGTCAAGTAGTGGGTTCGCGTGCTGGAATTTTCAGTAAGTTGTAGTGCGATGAATCTTTTTTAAAACAGAGCCTTACTGGTCGCGGTAGGCTCTTTCAGGAGTTAATTATGAAATTCGTCGCTTTTGAGCGCGCTATGCAGGGCACGGGTGCGAGCCGCCGTCTCCGCATCTCCGGTCGCACGCCCGGTATCGTTTACGGTGGCACTGGCCAGCCGCAATTGATCGAACTCGATCACAACGCGCTGTGGCATGCCCTGAAAAAGGAAGTGTTCCATTCCACCGTGCTGGACATGGAAGTGGGCAAGTCTGAGAGCAAAGTGCTGCTGCGCGACGTGCAAATGCACCCGTTCAAACAACTCGTGCTGCACATCGATTTCCAGCGTGTAGACGCCAACACCAAGCTGCACATGAAAGTGCCATTGCACTACAGCGGTGACGAGAATTCACCTGCCGTGAAGACTGAAGGCTGCATTGCCAACCATGTCATCACCGAAATTGAAGTGAAGTGCCTGCCTGCTGACCTGCCAGAGTTCATCGCGGTAGACCTGAGCGGCTTGAAGAAAGGCTCGTCACTGCACCTGTCTGACATCACGCTGCCAAAAGGCGTTGTGGCTGTAACGCACGGTAAAAACAACC
>JAYUCJ010000064.1:0-1785 GCA_043740415.1 Polaromonas sp.
AACGGAAGAGGAGGAAGAAGAAGAGTCACGCATCATAAGAATGCGTGGGTTACTGTACCCTCCAGTGGAGCCAGCTGCATGAGCGATGGAGCCGTTGGACCATGGGTCAGGATTCTCTTTTTCTTGTCGGATGAGGGCATATACTTTCCTCACCTGACTGCGAGAGACACCAGTAGGGTTGAAGGCTGAAACCGCTCCAGTAAGTGGGCCAATAGCAGCGCGATGACGATCTGAGATGTATTTCGGATACGGGATCTTTGATGGAGGCTGTCCAGCAGGAGGCCGAGATGGTGGTGTTGAATCAACTGGCTTGACAGCCATAGCACCGGCTTTTCCCCTATGAATGTATTTGCAGTCAGCATCCGAATGATTGCATATTCCCAGTCCATGTCGGCGGCAGAGCTCGGTAGACTTGGTGACAATCTTAGCATGATGGTGTGGAATTTCATTGATGGGGTTCATTTCGCATATTGACTGATATAGCATGGCGTAGGTTGTCTTCATAAGAAGCATAGTCTGAATGCGAACGGCAACACCAGGACGGTTGTCGTCGTTGAAATGAGTAAGAAACTGTGCAAGTTTGAAGCTGTCGGTCATAGGCTGGCCAGTGACTTCGTCTACGCGACGGAAGAGGTCGTCTAGTCTAACAGCATCCGAACGAATAGACTGTTTGGGGGCTGGTGTGAATCGATTGAGATTCTGATGGTGGAAGATGACATCCTTCGAATCGCGTCCTTCGAAATGCAGTTTTGCATCCTGATAGATCCGTATGCCATCCTGTTGAATAAAACCCTCCTGAGAGATGTGATGAAATGATTCGTCGAAGCTAATATCCATTATCGTGAAGAGCTTCCTCATATCGTGTGTAAATTTGAATATATCGTCTGGTCCAATATAGTATACACGGCCGTCGAGAGTAGAGGTATATCCTTCAGTAAATCCAAAATGATTTGTATCACTGGATTCAGGACGAGTACGTAATCCCAAGAATAGAGTATGAACGTCGATCTGCTCAAATATAGATTTAAGTTTGAGCCAACGTTTGCCTTGCTCGGTCCCAGAATTTGTAAGAACATTTTCTTTTAGGCGTCCCATGTTGAATATGTCCAGTTTATCGTAAATGTGTTTTGGCACAAGTTTATGGCCGTTGTTATGCTGGTTGTGAGCGCTGCCAATATCTGGGTCATCTCCGTAATCAGGTGGACCTGGTGATGGCCTATTTAGGCTGGCTGCACGACGGGCATCACGAATGTCAATTTCTTCAGCAATTGCATCCATGGTTTGTTGTAGAGGGGAAACTCCAAGTCTAGGCGTTGTGAACCGCTCTGTAGACTGTGACCGAGTATTTCTTGAAGGTCCTAAAGTTGTTTGATTCTGAATATTTGAGAAAGCCTGGGAAGAGGAAGTTCCGGGAGTTTCGTCGAATTGATCAGGATCTTCTGACATCGTTTTAGGCTTCTAGATTGGTTTTAAAGTGGTCCTGGGTATTGAATTACCGCAAGACGTTGAAAGTTTGGAACGGAGTGAACTCAAACAATCGCTACCATGTCAATAAGTAGTTAAGTATCCTTCGGCGCAGCCAACAAGATAGAGATAGCCGCTGCAGGCAGATATCTCAGTTTAAGAAGTAGCTAAGAAGTACGACTGTAAACTCTGCTAATTAGAATGTGATTATAGGTTACAGCCTGCTAAGCAAACAGCGAGTTGCAATCTATGAAATGCGTTTGGTGTTTGCTATCGCCAAATGGACGTGACACATCAACGGTCACATGATACTGAAAACGA
>JAYUCJ010000065.1:0-12022 GCA_043740415.1 Polaromonas sp.
GCGGCTTGGGCGGGCGTCCAGAAGGGGGCTTCGGCTAGGCGGAGATCAGGCGATAACGGGAAGTGGCTGGCGATGAAGTGCTTGATGCCTAGCTCGTCATTGGGTAACCCGAGCTGGGCGAAGAGGTCTGAGAAGTGGTGCATGGGTTTGTTCATGCTTTTATATTGCTACTTATTAGTGCAGCGGTCAAGCGGTTAGCGCACGCTGCTTACTTTTGGTTAGCGTCTTTCTCGGCACCTGAACTCCACCCCGCTTCCCAACCGGCAACCGCCGCATAGTACCGAACCGCCTTGCCTTGCCCCGTGATGCGCAGCAAGCCGTTTTTCACCAAATCAGCCAAATCGCGCGTAGCTGTGGCTTTTGAGGTGCTAGTCATTTTGATGTATTTGTCGGCGTTTAGGCCGCCCAAGAATCCGCCGTCGCCATCGTCCAGCAGGCGTTGAATCACCTTGCGCTGCCGCTCGTTCAACGGCGTCGCTGAGTGGGTTTGCCAGAAGGTGGATTTTTCAAGTGCGCGGTCTATCAGGGCACAGGTGGCTTGGCAGGCCAGGCTGAATTGCTGGGTAAACCACAGCACCCAATCGGACACATCTAAGCTGCCGTGCTGCGCCTGATGCAGCGCATCGTAATAAGCTTTGCGATGTTGCATCAGCTGGCTGGACAGGCTGTAGAGCCGTGTTGTTTCACCTAAATCCTGCGCCAAAGCCATGTCCATGATGGCTCGGCCGATGCGGCCATTGCCGTCTTCAAAGGGGTGGATGCTTTCAAACCAGAGGTGGGCGATGGCGGCGCGGGTGATGCCGTCGAGGGGATGTGCGGGTGCGCTAGGCGTCGTTTCTGCAAACCACGCCAAAAACGCCTGCATCTCTGCGGGTACTTGGGCGGACGGCGGTGCGGTGTAGTGGATGGTTTCTTTGCCGGGCTGGCCGCTCACAATCTGCATCAAATCGCTGTGGTCGCGGTAGCGCCCGACAGCAATCCGCCGGATGCCGCTGGTGCCGCCGGGGAAGAGGGCGGACTGCCAGCGCAGCAGGCGGTCTTCGGTGAGCAGCTGTTTGAAGCCAAGCGTGGCGTCTTGAATCACATCAACCAGCCCATCGACATGACGACTGCGAGGTGCGGCGTCGGTTGTCGATAACTGATGATTTGAGCGCCCTAATTGCCGCAAAATTGATGACCTAACTGAGGCTGGGTCTAGCTTCTCGCCCTCAATCGCAGCAGTGGCGATGACTTCTTGTGTCATCACTTCGTGCAACACGCTGCCCGTTTGCGCCAAACCGACAGCAGCAGCACGGCCAATCACTTCACCTTGCCATTTGCGGGCTTGAAGCAAGGCGGTGTCCACGGCAGGGGATATCGCTGTGAACTTCGGCCAGCCTTTTAGCTGCCAAATGAGCAGGTTTGTAGATGTCATGAGCCGTATTATACAAAATACGGCTCAAAATGTGAGCCGTATTTTGAGATTTGCGGCTCAAAGCAGCTTTAAATGTTTTAAAACCCAATCTTCCCCGTCAAAATATCCACCCACATACGCCAATCGCCGGCGAAGCTGTAGACGGGGTATTTGAAGGTGACGGGGCGGTTGTGTTCGAAGAAAAAGTGGCCTACCCATGCGAAAACGTAGCCTTGGACGAAGGCGGCCAGCACCAGCCAGCCATTACTGGTCACAAAGGCTGAAATAAACAAGGCCAAGGCGATGCTGGTGCCTACAAAGTGCAGGCGGCGCGAGGTTGGGTGGCTGTGCTCGCTCAAGTAAAAGGGGTAAAACTCGGCGAAGGTGGCGAATTTTTTGTCTGCTTGTACGCCTGTGTTTGTTGGCTCGCTCATGTTGTCTCTCCCTGTTTGTTGAGATTATGTTTTACTTTTTCCGTAAAGCAACTTGGCTGTTTTTTAATAAAAGTTCATACTTTCCGCTGTAGACAGATAAAAATTGATCTACGCCGTGTTTTGTAGATTCTTCTCCTAAATAATCACCACCATCTGTATAGTCATCAAATATCAGGATGCCATCTTTTTTGCAAAGCTCAAAACAATGCGTGGCATCGTCATAAACAACGGATGCTCGGTGGTCACCATCTATAAAAATCAAATCAAACGCATTTTTATATGTTGGCAAAAGATCTGCAAAACCTTCTGAACTTGCTTTGCGAATGAGCTCAATTTGAGAGGCATTTTGTTTTGTGTTGAACACAAATCGATCATATTGCTTATTAAAGTAGGGGAGGATTTTTTTTGATGGATCCGAGCCTAAATAGCTATCAGACAAGGGGTCAACGCAGATGAGTTTTCCCGTTTTTTTATCTAAAATATGATCAACAATATAGTTAGACGTCAAACCTTCAAAACAACCAATTTCTAAAACTAAAGATAAATTTTTTAGTTTCAATGTTTGGGTATTTTTTAAAAAAGAACCGCCCCAATTTTGGGAATACTTCTTGTTGCGAAGCAAGTTTGAAATTATTAACTGGAACTGCAGCACAAGTGCTTTGAGCTTGGTCACCATCATCTTCCCCGCATAAACAGCGCATCCAACTCTTTGATGCTGATCTGCCGCCAAGTCGACCGCCCGTGATTGCACTGGTCGGAGCGTTCGGTTTCTTCCATTTGGCGCAGGAGGGCGTTCATCTCGTCAAGTGTCAGCTTGCGGTTCGCCCGCACCGCGCCGTGGCAGGCCATGGTGGAGAGGATTTCGTTTTGCGCGCGTTGGATGACGGTGCTGGCGTCGTGCAGGGCGAGTTCGGCCAAGACGTTGCGGGCGAGTTCGACGGCATCGCCCTTGGCCAAAGTCGTCGGCACAGCGCGCACGGCCAGGGTTTTGGGGGAGAAGGCGGTGATGTCCAGGCCGAGTTGCAACAGCGTGTCTGCACATTCTTGCGCGGTGGAGACTTCCAGCGGGGTGGCGGCGAAGGTGGCGGGGATGAGCAGGGGCTGGCTGGGGAGGGTGGATTTTGCGGCTTCTGCGATGTTGATTTGCGCTTTCAGTCGCTCGTAAACAATCCGCTCATGCGCGGCATGCATATCCACAATCACCAAGCCTTGCGCATTTTCCGCCAAGATGTAGATGCCTTGCAGCTGGGCGATGGCGCGGCCGAGTGGCCAGATGGTGTCGTTCGCGGCTGCGTTTGCGTTGCTGGTTTGAGCGGAATTTTGGAAAGGCGTTTGGCTGCTGTCAGAGCGATTATGCGGTGGCCAGGCTGTGGAAACATCCGAAACGAGATGGCTTTCAGCCGGTAAAAGCTCTCTGGTATGTGTGTAATTAGCTATATTTTTAATAGCTGTTGAGGCAGAAAATACGCCGGCTAGAGGCATATTCGAGGGGGTAAACGTGTTAAATGACTGATTTTGAGGCTCAGTTTGGCTTTTTTGGGCTAATTGAGTCGTCAAAGCCGCTCGTGGCGCAGCCAAGGCGTTCTCCACCGCGTGCCGCACGGCCTGATGCACCTCGCGTCCATCCCGAAAGCGCACTTCGATCTTGGTCGGATGCACGTTGACATCCACCCGCGTCGGCTCGATTTCCACGTACAGCACATACACCGGCTGGCGGTGGCCGTGCAACACGTCTTCGTAGGCGCTGCGGGCCGCGTGAGTGATGACTTTGTCGCGGACATACCGCTGGTTGACGTAGGCAAACTGCTGGTCGGCGCGGCTTCTGGCGTTGTCGGGCAGGCCGGCGCGGCCGGTGACGCGAATGACGCCTTGTCCTGTTTGATACGAATGCTCGACTTGGACGGATTGGGTGATGAAATCGTCGCCAAAAACATCTCTAAGCCGTTGATTGCGTTGGTCTTCGGCTGTGCCACTGGTCGCTGCACGCCATTGTTCGACCAGCTTGCCGTCGTGCCAGATCGCAAAACCCACCCCGGGCCGCACCAGCGCATGGCGGCGCACGGCTTCTATGCAATGCGCCAGCTCGGTGGCATCGGTTTTGAGAAACTTGCGCCGCGCGGGGGTGCTGAAAAACAGCTCTTTCACCTCCACCGTCGTGCCCTGCGCGCGGGCGGCGGGGCTGAGTTCACCGGTCAAGCCGCTCAGGGAAAAGGCGGTTGGTTGGCCTGCAGGACGCGAAATCAGGGCGCAATCCGCAATCGAATTGATAGCGGCCAAAGCCTCGCCCCTGAAACCCATGGTGCCGACCGATTCCAGATCGAGTAAATTGGTGATTTTGCTGGTGGCATGGCGTTTGAGGGCAATCGCCAGCTCTTCGGGTACGATGCCCACACCGTCGTCTTCCACGGCGATCAGGCGCACACCGCCCGCACTCAGGCGCACAGTGATCTGTGTCGCACCCGCGTCCAGCGCGTTGTCCACCAGCTCGCGCACGACCGAGGCGGGGCGCTCGACGACCTCGCCAGCGGCGATCTGGCTGATCAGCTCGTCGGGGAGTTCACGGATGGGGCGGCGGGAAAGTGGAATCTCTGAAGGCATGGGGCATTGTAAAGCGGCGATAATCGCTGCCTATGGACATCATCGCTTCGCTTCTCGACTTCATTCTTCATGTGGACAAATACCTTGAGATTTTTGTCACCAACAACGGCACCTGGGTTTACGTGCTGCTGTTTGCCATTATTTTTGTGGAAACCGGCTTGGTCGTCATGCCATTTTTACCGGGCGATTCGCTGTTGTTTGTCGTCGGCGCGATGTGCGGCATTGGGTTGATGAGTTTGCCGCTCAGCATTGGCCTGCTCTGGCTGGCGGCGGTGCTTGGGAATCAAACGAATTACACGATTGGGAACTATTTTGGGCCCAAGGTGTTCAAGTGGGAAGATTCCAAGTTTTTCAACAAAAAAGCCTTCAACCAAGCGCATGATTTTTACGAAAAATACGGCGGCATCACCATCGTCGCCGCGCGGTTTATGCCGTTTGTGCGGACTTTTGCGCCGTTCGTCGCTGGTGTGGCACAAATGACGCGTGGCAAATTCACGCTGTATGACATCACGGGTGGTTTGCTGTGGGTGGGCAGTTTGACGCTTTTGGGTTATTTCTTCGGCAACATTCCCATGGTGAAGCAGCACCTAGACAAAGTAATTTACGCGATGATCATTATTCCTGGCCTGTTTGTGGCTTGGGGTGCGTGGAAAACTCGCAAAGCATAATTTAGTAAGCTTTAAGTTAATTTAGGAAGCGTTTTTCATGACTTTAAAGAAGCCAACACAAGCCGAGATTGCGGAATTCATCAAAAAAGAGTTCCCACAAACCAAATGCAGCATCGATGCGGTGGGCAACATGTCTGCCACCATTCGCCACAATATTACTGAAGCCGAGCTGCGCCCGGGTGGCACGGTCTCCGGCCCGGTGATGATGTTTGTCGCCGATGTGGCGCTTTACATCGCGATTTTGGGCGAAATTGGCATCGTGCCGTTGACGGTGACCACCAGTTTGAACTTCAACTTCCTACGCAAACCCTCTGCCGACAAAGCCATCATCGGTGTGTGCAAACTCATCAAACTGGGGCGTACGCTGGCGATTGGCGAGGTGTCGATTTACTCAGAAGGCAACCCTGAGATGGTGGCGCATGCGGTGGGGACGTATGCGATTCCGAGACATTGAGCCTGACAGTCAAATTTGACGATTACGGGCCAGCGGCGGATTGCGCGCAAAGTAGCGTTTGATGCCGCGCATGACGGCATCGGCCAGCTGGTCTTGGTAATCTTGGCTGCGTAGCTTGTCTTCTTCATCAGGGTTGCTGATGAAGGCGGTTTCTATAAGGACGCTGGGAATGTCGGGCGCTTTGAGCACGGCAAAGCCGGCTTGTTCGACTTGGGCTTTGTGCAATTTCCCGACGCCGCCGATTTCTTTGATCACCGCCCGCCCCAAGTGCAAACTGTCGTTGATCTGCGCTGTGGTGCTCATGTCCAAAATCGCTTTGAGGACATTCACGTCTTTGGCTTTGAGGTTGACGCCGCCCACCGCATCCGCCGCGTTCTCTTTGTTCGCCAGCCATCGGGCGGAGGCGCTGGTCGCCCCCTTGTCGCTGAGGGCAAACACGCTGGCACCACGCGCTTCGGGGTTGGTGAAAGCGTCGGCATGGATGCTGACGAACAAGTCGGCCTGCACTTTTTGCGCTTTTTTAACGCGGTCATTCAACGGTACAAAAAAGTCTGCGTCCCGCGTCAAATACGCCCGCATCGGGTTGCCGCCGACCACGCTGATGTTGATGCGGTCGCGCAGTTTCAGGGCGACGCTCAGCACCACGTCTTTTTCTCGCGTCCCCGCCGGGCCAACCGCGCCCGAGTCTTCACCGCCGTGGCCTGGGTCGAGCGCGATGATGATGAGGCGGTCGGTTTTACTGGGTGGAGTGAATGACGGTGAAGCGCTAAATTTAACGTCTTTTTCAGGGATAAATTTGACTGTAGCCGGCGTATTTATTGCCTGAGTTGCTATGTTATTTGGAGTATATCCAGGTTTTTTGAGGTTTTTTTGCGCAATCAAATCGCCCAACGGGTCGTGCGCTGGGGCGGTCGATTCCTTCATCCGCTCATTGATCAGCGCTTCCAGCGGGTCTATTTGCGTGGCAGGGTACAAATCTAAAACCAAGCGGTGCGCGTAAGCGGCGACGGGCGGCAGGGTGAACACTTGCGGCAGCGCGGCTTGTTTCAAATCCAAGACCAAACGTACCACGCTGGGCGCGTTGGCACCCGTGGCGGTGGTGTATTGACCGACACGTATGCCTGAAATGAACGGGTCGTCAGACTTGACTTTCGCCACCAGCTCGCGCAGCGCCGTGTTCAGCTCCAAGCCCTCAATATCCACCGCCAAACGCGGTGGCTCTTTGATGAAAGTTTGCTTGGTTTTGAGAGGAACATCGCTTTCGATGGTGATGCGGGTGTAGTCCTCCGCCGGCCACACGCGTACCGCCACGATGCCAGCGCCTTTGGCGATTTGGTGGTTGCCCAAAAGCAGCACCAAGGCGCCGTTTGCGGTACGTTTAAGTAAAGAACGACGTTTCATTGCAATTGAGCTAGCAATTGCTGGCCCGCAGGCGTTTGCGCTTTGACGGTAATGGCTCTTGATTCATCCATATTAGCTACTATTATCATAGCAATATCGGCAACAGGCAATTTGGCTGCGGCTTTTTCTGGCCATTCTGCGAGTTTGATACCTTTGCTTGCAAAAATGTCCCTGAAACCGGCTTCTTCCCACTCCTGCGGGTCGTTGAAACGGTAAAAGTCGAAATGCCACAAGTTCAGCGGTTGGTACAACGCGTTTTTGATGTCGTCGTACGTTTCCACAATCGCGTAGGTCGGGCTTTTGATGCGCCCTGTCACGCCCATGGCCTGCAGCAAATGCCGCACAAAGGTGGTTTTGCCCGCGCCTAAATCGCCGTGCAGTTCGATAAACAGGCTGTCCTCAGGCGTTAGGAGGGATAATTGATGCGCTAGACGCCCCGCAAATTGACGGGTGTCGTCTTCAGTCTGCCAGTGCAATGTTAGTTCGGTCAAAGTAGTCAATTCGGTCAATTTCGTCAATCTCAATATGGCAATATTAGAAGCTAAATTAGAAGCTCAGGAATTATTCAGTCAGATTCAAACCTGGGCGCTTGAACTGGGATTTTCTCAGATTGGCGCGACCGGTGTTGACTTGTCTGCCGCCGAGCCGGGTTTGCTGTCGTGGCTAGCCAACGGTTTTCATGGCGATATGGCGTATATGGCGGCACATGGCTTGCGGCGGGCACGACCGGCCGAGCTGGTGCCAGGCACGGTGAGTGTGCTGACAGCACGTATGGATTATTTGCCTAGATCGACCCAAAGCGACTGGACAGAGGTTGAATTGCAGCGTTTACAGCATCCCAACGAAGCCATAGTTTCCGTCTATGCCAGAGGGCGCGATTACCACAAGGTGCTGCGCGCCCGGCTGCAAAAGCTGAGCGAACGCATCGCCGAGCACATCTCGCCGCTGGGCTACCGCGTGTTTACCGATTCCGCCCCAGTGCTTGAAGCGGAACTCGCCAGCCGCAGCGGTCAAGGCTGGCGCGGCAAGCACACGCTGGTGCTGAACCGCGAGGCGGGGTCCATGTTTTTCTTGGGTGAAATCTATTTAGACATTGCCTTGCCACACAGCGAACCCGTCACTGCGCACTGCGGCAGCTGCAGCGCCTGCATAGACATTTGCCCTACCCAAGCCATCATCGCGCCGCACAAGCTGGATGCACGGCGCTGCATTTCGTATTTGACGATTGAGCATGCAGGGGCGATTCCGCTGGAGTTGCGTCCTTTGATCGGCAACCGCATTTATGGTTGTGATGACTGCCAGCTGATCTGCCCGTGGAACAAATTTGCACAGCGTTCTGCTTTGCCTGATTTTGACGAACGCGCAGGTTTGAGCGGACAGCAGCTCAGTACTTTGTTTGCATGGACGGAAGACGATTTTTTGAAGTTCACC
Source organism: Polaromonas sp. (assembly GCA_043740415.1). Classification (GTDB taxonomy): domain Bacteria; phylum Pseudomonadota; class Gammaproteobacteria; order Burkholderiales; family Burkholderiaceae_C; genus Aalborgiella. Next base: position 8,380 of record JAYUCJ010000065.1, read on the forward strand.
GAAGGCAGCCCGATTCGCCGCATTGGGCATGTGCACTGGTTGCGGAATATTGCGGTTGCGCTGGGGAATGCACGCAGGGTTGCTGCAAAGTTAGATTTACCTGCGATAGATGCGACGCTGCAGACCCGATCAAATCACCCCAGCGAAGTGGTGAGAGAGCACGTTGTTTGGGCGCTGCAGCAATAACCGCAATAAGCCTTTTTTTCCTGAATCACTGAATCAAAGACAACGCAAACGGCAAACTCAGCATGCCCAGCAAGGTGGACAGTGTGACCAATCCCGCCACATAACCACCATCAAACCCCATGCGCGCGGCTAGCACATAGGCGCTGGGCGCGGTGGGCAGGGCGGAAAACATCAGCAATACGGTCGCCTGTACGGGAGATAATTTCAGCAGCAGCGACAAGCCCAGCGCAATGCAGGGCGCGATGGCGTGGCGGATGGTCAGCACAGTGATGGCCAGCGTTTTGGCGCGGTGCAAGGCGGTTAATTGCATGCCTGCGCCAGCGGACATCAAACCCAGCGGAATGGACGCGCCGCCAATACGGTTCACCGTGGGCGCCAACCAATCTGGAATCGAGAAGCCCAGCACATTGGCCAGCAAACCCGAGGCCGTGGCAAGGATGAAGGGGTTGCGCAGCAGCTCGCCGGCAAATCCCTTTTGGCTGTGCCGCGCCATCGGCCACACGGCAGCCGTGTTGAACAACGGCACGCAGATACCGATCAAGACAGAAATCAACAGCAAACCTGGCGCACCCGCCAGCCGTTCAGCCATGGCCAAGCCGATGAACGAGTTGAAGCGAAACGCAATCTGCGCACTGGCGGCGTGATCACGGCTGCTGAAATGGTTTTTTAGCCCCGGTACAAACGGTAAAACATAGGCCAATGCGACGGTAGAAACCGCCAATAAAAGACCTGCCGCTATGAAGTTTGAGACGGCACCCAAATTGAGTGGGCTTTTGACGATTGAATAAAACAGCAAAACCGGAAACAAAAAGTAGAACACCAGTTTCTCAATTTGCGACCACACACTGCGATCCAGCGCGGTGAAGCGGCACAGCAAATAGCCGATCAAAATCAATGCAAAGTCGGGGATGAGGAGCTGGGCGTAGTTCAAAAGTTGAAGAGAGATAATTTAGGGGTTTACCATTATGTAGTATCCCCATCGCCGGTTTAAAACGTTTGCACTATCATAGCGTCAGTTCATTTGATTAAATTAAGGAATTTCATGTCAATGCCAAAATTCGCCACCAAAAATGCTATTAAATTAATAGCTGCTGTGGCAATAATTACGCCGGCTGCATCCGTATTTGCGCAATCTTATCCAAATAAAACCATCAAACTGCAAGTGCCGTTTGCGCCGGGTGGCACGACCGACATCGTCGCCCGCGTGATTGCCGAACCCTTGGGGCGCGCCTTGGGCGTGTCCGTGATTGTGGAAAACAAAGCCGGCGGCGGTGGTGTGATAGGCGCGAACGAGACGGCCAAATCCGCGCCCGACGGCTACTCGCTGGGCATGGCCACGGTGTCCACCACAGCGGCCAACCCCGCCATCAACCCGAAAACACCCTACAACCCGATAACAGACTTCACCCCCATCATCAACATCGCCGCCACGCCCAATGTGATCGCCGTGCACCCCAGCTTCCCGGCGAAAGATTACAAGGCTTTCCTCGCCGAGCTGAAAAAATCACCCGGTAAATACTCCTACGCCACCTCCGGGACCGGCGGTATCGGGCATTTGCAGACCGAGTTGTTCAAGAATCTGAGCGGCACCTTCATCACGCACATCCCGTACCGGGGTGCAGGGCCTGCGCTGAATGACACCGTGGCCGGCCAAGTGCCGATTATTTTTGACAACCTGCCTTCTGCAATTCCCTTCATCACAACCGGCCGCTTGGTGCCCATCGTCGTCTCTGCCCCGCAGCGCCTCGCCCAGTTGCCCAATGTGCCGACCTTCAAAGAAGTCGGGCTGGAGCCGGTCAACCGCATGGCTTATTACGGTATCTACGGCCCTAAAGGGTTGCCGAAAGAGGTGGTCGACAAAATCAACGCCGGTGTGCGCAAAGCCTTGGAAGACCCTGCCGTGCGTAAGCGGATTGAAGACACGGGTTCTATCGTTGTAGCCAATACGCCTGAGCAGTTTACTGAGCAAATCAAAGCCGAGTTTGCCGTCTACAAAAAAGTGGTGGACGTGGCTAAGTTGAAGCTGGATTGATTCGTACTGAAGTTGCGCCCATTCACCCAGCCAACCACATTGATACTTTCATCGATGCGCTGTGGCTGGAGGATGGGCTGTCAAAAAACACCCTGGAAGCTTACAGGCGTGATTTGACTTTATACGCACAGTGGCTGAGCGCTAAATCTAAAGGCCTTGATGAAACGGTCGAAACCGACATTAACGCCTATTTTTCTGCCAAACATGAATCCACCAAAGCAACATCCGCTAACCGTCGCCTGACAGTGCTGAAACGTTATTTCCGCTGGGCGATGCGCGAGCGTTTCATCACGGCTGACCCCACCTTGAAACTGCAAGCCGCCAAGCAAGCCCTGCGCGTGCCTAAAACCATGACGGAATCGCAGGTCGAAGCTCTGTTGGATGCGCCAGATGTTGATACACCCTTGGGTCTGCGCGACCGCACTATGCTGGAGCTGATGTATGCCAGTGGCTTGCGCGTCAGCGAGTTGGTGACATTGAAGGTGTTTAATTTAAGCATGAACGAGGGTGTGCTGCGCGTCATCGGCAAAGCCAACAAAGAACGGCTGGTGCCTTTTGGTGAAGTGGCGCGGCTTTGGATAGAGCGGTATTTGGTGGCATCACGTCCGCAGATTTTGGGACAGCAGCAAACGCAAGATTTGTTTGTCACCCACCTGGGCGCAGGCATGACGCGGGTGATGTTTTGGTACACCGTGAAAAAGCACGCGTTCACAGCGCACATCACCAGCCCGCTGTCGCCACACACCCTACGGCATGCCTTTGCCACACATTTGCTGAACCACGGTGCGGATTTGCGGACGGTGCAGCTGTTGCTTGGACATGCCGATATTTCAACAACAACGATTTACACGCATGTGGCGCGGGAACGCTTGAAGCAGATTCACGCGGTGCATCATCCGCGCGGCTAAGCCGTTGGCAAATTAAAAAAGCACCGCGAAGGGTGCTTTTTTATGACATGTAGTAGCTGAGTTACATGCGTTCAAAAATCGCGGCAATACCTTGCCCACCGCCGATACACATCGTCACCAAAGCGTAGCGGCCCTTGATGCGTTGCAGCTCGTACAGCGCTTTCACGGTAATCACCGCGCCAGTCGCACCAATCGGGTGACCCAGTGAAATGCCGGAGCCGTTCGGGTTGACCTTGGCCGGGTCAAGCCCGAGGTCGCGGGTCACGGCGCAGGCTTGCGCTGCAAAGGCTTCATTGGCCTCGATCACGTCCAGGTCATTGATCGTGAGGCCGGCTTTTTTCAGAGCCATCTGGGTCGCAGACACTGGTCCGATGCCCATGTATTTGGGATCGACGCCGGCATGGGCATAGGCCACCAGGCGGGCCAGCGGTTTCAGGCCGCGCGCCTGGGCCGCGCCCGCTTCCATCAGCACCACGGCCGCGGCGGCGTCGTTGATGCCCGAGGCATTGCCGGCCGT
>JAYUCJ010000066.1:0-4411 GCA_043740415.1 Polaromonas sp.
TGGCCAGCGCCACGGCGGACAACGAGGTTGTCAAATTCGTCAACAAAGTGATTTTGGAAGCCTACCAAAAGAAAGCCTCTGATATTCATATCGAACCCGGCCAAGGTAAAGCCAATGTGGGTGTGCGACTGCGCATTGACGGCAGTTTGGTGCCCTACATCGATGCGCCGCGCCATTTGCGCCAAGCGATAGTTGCGCGTATCAAAATCATGTCCGATTTGGATATTTCAGAAACACGACGCCCGCAAGACGGCAAAATTCCATTTAAAAAGTTTGGCCCCTTGGACATCGAGCTGCGGGTTGCAACGCTACCTTCAGCGGGTGGCGTAGAAGACGTGGTGATGCGTATTTTGGCCGGCGGCGAAGCCATTCCCATGGAACAACTGGGTTTAACACCACACAACATGGAACGCCTGCACAGTGTCATTCGCAAACCGTATGGCTTGTTTTACGTGTGCGGCCCTACCGGCTCTGGTAAAACCACCACACTGCACTCCATTTTGGCGACCTTGAACACGCCGGACACCAAAATTTGGACCGCAGAAGACCCCGTTGAGATCACGCAAAAAGGTCTGCGCCAGGTGCAGGTCAATAAAAAAGCTGGCATCGACTTCGCCATGCTCATGCGCTCGTTTTTACGGGCCGACCCCGACATCATCATGGTCGGTGAGTCGCGCGACCATGAAACCGTCTCCATAGGCGTTGAGGCGTCCTTGACCGGGCATTTGGTGTTCTCCACCCTGCACACCAATTCAGCGCCCGAATCCATCACCCGCCTGTTGGACATGGGCATGGACCCCTTTAACTTTGCCGATGCGCTCTTGGGCGTTTTGGCGCAGCGTTTGGCCAAGCGCTTATGCACGTGCAAAGAAGCCTACACCCCCGCCGGGCCAGAGCTTCAAGCCTTCATCAGCGAATATGCCGAAGAGCTGCGCCATACCCCAGCCTGGCTGGCAGATGCCCCTGGTGAAGCAAAAAAACTCTACCAAAGCTGGATTGAAAACTACGGCACAGACGGCCGCATCACCATGTACCGCCCTGTCGGCTGCTCACGCTGTGCCAAAACGGGCTACAAAGGCCGCCTGGGCTTGCATGAGCTCTTGCTGGCTGACGATGAGACCAAAAAACTGATCCAAGAACGCGCCAGAGTCGCCACCCTCTTCTCCAGCGCCGTTGCAGGCGGTATGCACACCCTGAAAATGGACGGTATGGTCAAGGTGCTGCAGGGTTTGACCGACCTCAAACAAGTGCGCAGTGTTTGCATTAAGTAGCCGTTAATCGCGATGTTCATTCTTGGCTTTACATTACCCCGGTAAAGTATTAATATATAGCCATGCTACAAATACAAACCAAGCTCACATCCCAAGGCCAAGTGTCCGTGCCCGCTGCCATCCGCCATATTTTGGCGCTGACGCCGGGTAGTGCGATAGTCTGGACACAAGACAACGGGCGCATCATCGTAGAGCGCGCGGTACGCCACACGACAGAAGATGCCCATAAAGCACTCTTTGGTGATGAAGACACTACGCTTGCGCCTAAATCGCTACAAGAACTGAAGCAAAGTATTGCCCAGTACATGAAGCAAAAGCATGCACGCCATTGATACCAACATATTGGTTCGCCTCTTGGCACGTGATGATTTGAAGCAAGCCAAACTAGCCGACCAGTTTGTAGCCAAAGGCGCTTGGGTATCACATTTGGTACTGGCTGAAACACTCTGGGTGCTTAAGTCCGCCTATGACCGCAGCCCCTCCCAGCTATGTGCCGTACTGGGCGTTTTGCTGGCGCATGAAAGCCTAGTCCTACAAGATGCAGACACCGTCAGCGCAGCACTCACACACTTTCAAAACAAGCCAGCATTGGGGTTTTCAGACTGTTTGGTGTTGGAAGTTGCACGCAAAGCAGGGCATGCGCCGCTGGGCACGTTTGACAAAGCACTGTCAAAGCTGGCCAACACTCAGAAACTATAAGCCTAGCCTAGCCTGGTCGTTCGCTTGTTAGCAAGGCGGCTTAAAATCATCTGCCAGCAGTAAGAAATACTATCTCCCCCACGGGAGACGCAGCACACATGCAAATGTGTATTTAAGGCCGCAAGAATTTTGCCTGAGCGGGAAAAGCAGCAAAGTTACAAATAAATAATTCACATTTATGTGAAAAATAGCACGCAAATGTAAATATTTGTAGCAATTTGACATCAAATGCAATAAATTACTTTCAAAGGTTTTTTTTATCAGTTAAAGTCTAGGTTCTGACCCCGGTTGGGGCGGATTGAAGAAGCAAAGACCTTGATCCTAAAAAGTTAAATCTAAACCTTCTTTTATTTACCCCAGTCTCGTTTTCTCAACTTATTTTTTTATTGGAGTTTCACATGAACCAAGTTAAACGCAACCTACAAAAAGGTTTTACCTTGATCGAATTGATGATCGTTGTCGCGATCATCGGTATTTTGGCAGCGATTGCTATTCCCCAGTATGGCGATTACACATCACGCTCGCGTGCTGCTGGTGCTGTTGCTGAAATGGCTCCTTACAGAACCGCATATGCAGTTTGTATGTCTGAGCAAGGTAACGTCTTGGCCAATTGTGTCACTTTGGGCGCTAACGGCATTCCAAACACGCCAGCACTTGCTACCAAAAATATTACTTCAGCAATTACTATCACCCCATTAACTGGTGCTCTTAATGCCAACACTGGTGCTACTACATCGGCTGGCGCGGCTTTGACGTATGTACTTACGCCAACGGCTCCGGTAGCCGGCGCTGCTACTACAGTGTTTGTTCAAAGCGGTACTATTTGCAATGTAACCCGTGGTTTAAAACCTGGACAAGGTGAATGCGCTTAATAGTTAGTTTATTATTATTTTTTTTAAACTAATTAATTATTAAAACCTCCTTCGGGAGGTTTTGTCATTGTGGGCTAATAAAGCCTATTATGTCTCCGACGGGGTTAATCACGACTAGCCAATAATGGCGACCGACAATATATACATAGCGCAGTTGCTTTGCCTCGTATTTGCTTGAAGCTGCGATCACATTGTCAACTTCACTTTGTTTGTTGGGATGCGTAATCGAAAGATTGCTCAAGGGGCGGCCGTTTTGGTAGGCTTTGCCGCCATCAAAGGGGATATAAAAGTCGGGTCGCTCGGCGCTGTCGTTCCCCCCGGCTTTGATGTCGGCGATGACTTGCTGCTCCTCTGAAGGCGTCAGCGGCCGCAAACTCACTTTGACGGGGCCGCCAAACCAGGGAGCTTGCAGATCAGCTGGCAGTGCCGCGAGTTTGCGCGTATCCAGGCTGGTGCGGGTGATGATGGTCAGCCGATCGGCTTCTTGCACCACATACAGCGGCCGCACCAGCCATACATTCCAAATCCCGTAGCACAAGGCCAAGAGCTGGATAAGCACGATCAGCGAAATATCGGTCAGCATTTCTTTGCGTGGCTTGGTCGGGGAAAAGAGCACAAAGGTCAACAGCGGGCCGCAGACGATATCAACCGCCATCACCAGGAAAAACAGCTCCCGCCCCCCCGCCAGTTCACGGTAGGGGTAGGGAAACCACAGCGTGAACACCAGCAAAGCGACGATGGCGGCCACCAACAGGCTCAGCCCAAAGTGAACCACCATGGCTTTGAAAGCCAGTTTGAATCGGGATGTATGGAGTTGCATATTAAAAAGTGGAATTTGGAAAAAATAAAATTCTAAACCATCGCCCGGTAGGACGGGGTGGCGGTACGACCTGGCGGTGCTGAGCCCGCAGGGTGCCATTGTGGAGTATCTGCAGGGGGATGGGTTTTAGGTGGAAAGCAGCCTAAAATTGCTATTTTTATGATAGCTGCTTAGGCAATAAATACGCCGGCTAGAGGTGAAAATGGCTGTTAAATGAGGGGTTTGAGTGGCAGTGTTGCAGAAAACGGCAAAAACGGTCAAAATAGAGTGAATTGGATTTGGAAAGTTAGGAGTTGGTTCATGAACGCTGTTTTATCCCCCATCGTGTCTGAGTTTGAGACGCAAGAGCAAGCGGATAGCTATGACCGCTGGTTTAGAGTCAAGGTGCAGGCAGCTATGGACGACACACGACCTAGTATTCCGCATGACCAAGCGATGGCGAAATTTAAGGCTTTGTTAGACGAAAAGAGAAGAGCACGTGCTGTCGGTTAAGTGGAAAACCGACGCTATTTATGACCTAGCTGAAATTATTGATTATGTTGAGCAGCGAAATGTAAGAGCTGCTGAAGCACTTCACGCTGATATTGTTCAAGTTGCAGAATCTCTGATAAACCATCCATTTCTGTACCGTCGTGGGCGTGTAGCTGGTACACGCGAAGCTGTGGTGCATCCAAACTACATTTTGGTTTATCAGGTTGGCGATGAAGTCATTGACATATGACAAGTGATTCATTCGAGGCAGCAGTATC
>JAYUCJ010000067.1:0-1776 GCA_043740415.1 Polaromonas sp.
ACGCGCTGTGCCCGCAGTTGGCGAAGCTTGGGTAGATGCCGCATTGCTGGATGGCATAGGTTTGCAGGTCGGCGACAAGCTATTGCTGGGCGATGCGGAGCTGCGGATTGGCCAAATCATCACGGCTGAACCTGACCGCGGCGCAGGGTTTGCCAATTTCGCACCGCGCGTGATGGTCAACATGGCGGGTATGGTGGCGACGGGGCTGATTCAACCGGCCAGTCGGGTGACGTATCGGTTTGCCGTGGCGGGCACGGGTTCGGGCGGACCGGTGGCGGATAAGGACGTGAAGGCGTTTGTGGATTTTGCCAAGACACAAACCATCGCCGGTGTGCGGCTGGAATCGTTCGAGAGCGGGCGGCCGGAGATGAAGCAAACGCTGGACAGAGCCGAGAAGTTTTTGAGTTTGATTGCCTTGCTCGCCGCCCTGCTGAGCGCTGTGGCAGTAGCTTTAGCAGCGCGGGGCTTTGCGGCTAAGCATTTGGAAGATTGCGCGATGTTACGCGTGCTAGGGCAGAGTCAGCGCAATATTGGGCTGAGCTATACCTTTGAATTTGCACTGGTTGGGCTGTTTGCCAGTGGGCTGGGTGTGTTGATTGGCTATGCGGTGCACTATGTGTTTGTGTTGCTGCTGGCGGGGTTGATTGAATCGAGCTTGCCTGCTGCGTCGTTGTGGCCGGTCGCATTTGGTTTGGGCATGGGCATGACGCTGCTGCTGGCATTTGGCCTGCCACCTGTGCTTCAGCTGGCGCAAGTGCCGCCGCTGCGGGTGATTCGGCGCGATGTGGGCAGCTTGAAACCGGCTTCGTTGGCCGTGCTGAGCTTGGGCCTGGCGGGGTTTGTGACGCTGTTACTGGCAACCAGCAGTGATTTGAAACTGGGTTTGATCACTGTCGGTGGTTTTGCGGCGGCTGTGGTGCTGTTTGCGGGCATCAGCTACTTGGCCATCAAACTGCTGCGCATCAGTGTGAACGATGCCACCGCTCCGCGCTGGCTGGTGCTGGCAACGCGGCAGCTCACGGCGCGACCAGCATTTGCAGTGGTGCAAATCAGCGCCTTGTCGCTCGGGCTGCTGGCTTTGATTTTGTTGGTGCTGCTGCGAACCGACTTGATCGACAGCTGGCGCAAAGCCACACCGCCCGATGCGCCCAACCGGTTTGTCATCAACGTGATGCCAGAGCAAAGCGAGAGCTTTCAACAAACGCTGAAGCAGGCTGGCATCAAAAATTATGACTGGTATCCGATGATTCGTGGGCGCTTGGTGGCAATCAACAATACCGACGTCAAATTAGAAAATTTTGCGGATGACCGTGCCAAGCGCATGTTGGATAGGGAGTTTAATCTATCCAACAGCGCAAGGTTACCTGCACACAACATCGTCACGTCCGGCGTATGGACGCCCGAGGAAACAGGCGGTGTGAGCGTGGAAGAAAGCGTGGTAAAAACATTGAATCTGGCAATGGGTGACAAACTACGCTTTGACGTGGGTGGCATGATGATAGACAGCAGCGTAAGCTCCATCCGCAAAGTAGATTGGGGCTCGATGCGGGCTAACTTTTATGTGATGTTTCCTGTAGCGCAGTTGACGGGTGTGCCTGTGACGTACATGGGTGCGTTTCGTGCGCCCACAGCCATTGGAAATAGCGGCGCTGCATTTGACAATTCATTGGTTAAAAATTACCCCAACATCACCAATGTCGACATGAGTGCGACGGTATCGCAAATTCAAAAAGTGCTCGATCAAGTGATACGCGCAGTTGAGTTTTTGTTTGCTTT
>JAYUCJ010000068.1:0-1770 GCA_043740415.1 Polaromonas sp.
AAAGAAGTCTTCTCGTAGAGCTGACTGATCAGATGAAACAGCAAGGCGCCACCCGATGCTGGAAATGGCAAATAACCCAACTCATCAAGTATCACAGCATCTACCAGGCACAGTTGTTTCGCCAGATTGCCGACCTTGCCTAGCGTCTTCTCGCGTTCCAATTGATTGACTAAATCCACCGCATTATAGAAACGCACCCGTTTGCCTTGATGAATCGCAGCCACGCCAATGGCAGTGGCCAGATGGGATTTACCTGTACCCGTGCCGCCAACCAGAATCAAATTATGCGCGGTTTCCATAAAGGCTGCACTGGCTAATTGTTCAACCACTACCTGCGACAATGTCGTTTCCGTCCAGTCAAACCCCAGCAAATCACGATGAATCGGGAAGCGTGCTGCCTTGAGTTGATGGCGCAGACTTTTGAGTTTGCGGTCTGTTTGCTCTGCCGCCAGTAAACGCTCCATCCAGGTTTCTGGGCGATGCGCTTGCCTAGGTTTCTCCGCTTGCAATTCATTCCATGCGGTGGCCATGCCGTAGAGTTTTAGCGCCTTTAAGCTGCTTGCATAATCAATGGACATGGTCAGTTCCTAACAAGTAGTCATAACGCTGGCAATTGGCGACTGGCTCCATCGTTAAGGCAATCCCATCTGGCACGTTAATTGACGTGGCTGGTAAATGCGGAGAAATGAGTCTGCGTAATTCATTCATCACGACTGGTGCATGGATGACACCACTTTCTAGCGCTAACTCACAAGCCACAGCCAGTGCATCCAGACCAGCTTCGCCTGCCAGCATCAGCAGTTCCACAAAGGCACGATCACCTTTAGGTTGTTTCAGAATGCGGTCGCGCACAAGGATGATTGGGCGCGGTAAATCCCATAGTACAAATGGCGCGCCATCCCTGAGTGCGCCGGGTTTCTTATCTAGTATCGGCAGGTAATGCCACGGATCGCAAACCAATTGATCCCGACCAAACACGCGGGGGTGCGCGGCAATGACTTCACCATTGGCCACAACACGCACTTGATCTGCCGTCATCCGCACGGAAACAGCCTGACCCGCATAACCTGCAGGTACGCTATAACGATTGCGATCTGCGTTGACCAAGCAGGTGGACGACACGCGTAGCATCTGCTCGATATAACCATCAAAGTGAGCGGTGATAGGACGTAAGTTTGGTTTCTCCTCAGCAAAACATTCTGCAGTGGTGCGACTACGTTGCGTAGGATGTTTACGCTGCGCTAACTCTTTACAGCGAGTCGCAAGCCATTCGTTTAACTCGGCAAATGAAGCAAAGCGCGCTAATGGCGTGAACAGCCATTCACGGATATTGCCTACTTGATTCTCCACTTGACCTTTCTCCCAGCCAGAGGCTGGCGTACAGGCAACGGGTTCAAACAAATAATGATTGGCCATGGTTAAGAAACGGCGGTTAAATTGACGCGCTTTACCTGAGTACACGGTATCGACAACGGCTTTGAGGTTGTCGTAGATGAGGCGTGCAGGCACGCCACCAAAGAATTGAAACGCGCGCACATGGGCATCTAGCACCATTTCCTGTATTTCTCTGGGATAGGCCACGACAAACATTTGACGGCTATAGGCCATACGGAAATGCGCAACTTTAATCTTCTGCAAGACACCGCCCAGCTCGACTTCTTCTTGGCTCCAGTCAAACTGGCAGGCATCGCCTGGCAGGAATAGCAGTGGCACGAATGCATCGCTTAGCTTTGGCCCATGGTTGCTTGATTTCCAACGCCGCGCGAAACG
>JAYUCJ010000069.1:0-11852 GCA_043740415.1 Polaromonas sp.
TGAGTGTTTGTGCGTCTAATGGCGCACAGCGTTTGCCTTCTTATGGTTGATTGGTCGTGTATTTGAATTTTGCAGGGGCGACTAAATACGCCGGCTATATGCTTGTTTTAAAGATCGACTTTAAGATAGTGCGCCCCCGCCAAGGGGTTGTGATAATAAGGTGGAATTTCCTTAAAACCAAGTTCTTCGTACATGGCGCGCGCAATTTCCATGTCGTCTAAGGTGTCTAGCAAAACACTGTCATAGCCAGCCATAAGCGCTGCGTCCAAAATGGCTTCAGCCAGTTGTCGACCCAATCCCAATCTGCGAAAAGCGGGGTGCACGTACAAACGCTTCATTTCAGCCGCGTTCACATAATCACTTGAATCTAACGGCCGCAAAGCGCAACAGCCGGCAATCGCGCCATCAATTTTGGCAACTAGCAACGCACCACGCGGTGGGGCATAGTCACCTGGTAAATTAGCGATTTCGCCTTCAAAATCTTGAAAACAGAGATCAAAACCTAGGCTGATCGCATACTCGCGGAAAACGCCAGATGTCGCCGCCAAATCTTCGGTAGACGCAGGTGTCACGAGTTGAATGTTTGATAATAATCCACCCATCTCACTCACCCACCCAGACTAACCAACCCATACACGACAGCAGCGCAGACCAGCAGTATGGCCAGCGCTAAGCCGCGTGTGCCTGCGGTATCGACAGAAACTGGCGTGTTGGCAGGCAACAATTTGTCACCATGCAACATGGGTTTGATCAGGTTTTTTCGTTTTTTATAGAGGTAAAACACAATCGCCACAAGATGCGTGACGACTAGAAATATGACCATTATTTTGCCAATAGTCACATGGTAGCTAGAAGCCAAACTGACCGTTGCGTTCGAGACAAACTTGGTCAAAGGCCCAGCTGCTGAAATTTCATCATCGCTGATTAACCCGGTGCCGACTTGAGCCAACAACATCACGAGCATCGCAAATACTGAAAAAGCCCCTAAAGGGTTGTGACCGACGGAATGCAGCGGGTCGCTTTGGCCCTTGAAGTAGCGAATGATACTGGATGGCGCGTACAGAAAAGATGCAAAACGTGACCATTTACCGCCTGTAACACCCCAAACCAGTCGAAACAGCAGCAAGGTCAGTACGCTGTAACCAAAGCGGTAATGCCACGGCATAGCATCGCCCCCACTGAAACCTGTGATGAGCAGGCCGAACATGCAAAAGGCCAGCGCCCAATGGAAAATTCGCGTTGGCAAATCCCATACCCGTATGGTGGTGTGATGGTTATTCATAAGATCGATTGGTAGTTACCCGAATTTAAGAACACAAGCTTGAACTTTTGAAGACCTAATAAGTCAGCATAAAAGCAAGTCACGCATTTGCCAGATTCTCAGTTAGCTAATAACATTCTACTTAAGGAAATCTATGAAAAAACCATCAGCACGCCAAGCCGTAGCCACTTTTGCCCTGACAGTCGCAGCAATTGCATTTACAGCACCAGCCAACGCGCAGTTTCAAAAGCCAGAAGATGCCGTCAAATACCGACAAAGTGCCTTGACAGTCATGGGTACGCATTTTGGTCGCATTGGTGCCATGGTCAATGGTCGTGCGCCGTTTGACGCTAAAGCTGCACAAGATAGCGCGTTTATTGTGACAACCATGAGCACTTTGCCGTGGGTGGGCTTTGCCGGCAACACAGAGTCGCTCAAGTCACGTGCTAAGCCGGAGATTTGGAAAGAACAGGCTAAGTTCAAAGACGCGAGTGACAAATTAGTGGCGGAAGCAACCAAGCTAGAAGCAGCCGCTAAAACCGGTAATTTAGATGCCATCAAAACGGCATTTGGTGCTGTAGGCGGCTCATGCAAAGCATGCCACGATGCATTCCGAACAGAATAAGAAATAAATTATTGCGTAAAATTGCTATAAATAATATAGCGATATAGGCAATAAATACAATGGATGCATCTCGATTTGTGCGCAAATCAGGCTGGATCTATTGCCCATCAAACTTTTTGTACATTTGATGACATTACGTCGCGGCTAACAGCTTCTCAATCAAAGTATGCAACTCGCCAAAATCAGGCTCACCCACGTAACGCTTCACGATTTGGCCTTGTTTGTTGACGATATAGGTTGTCGGCGTTAGCTTGACCTCATCCCACGCTTTGGCCACCGCGCCTGTGTTGTCAATCGCCACTTTGAAGGGCAATTTGCGTGTTTCGGCGTAATTTACCACGTAGGCCGGCGGGTCGTAGCTCATTGCCACGGCAACCGTATCGAAACCTCTGCTTTTGTATTTGTCGTAAGTGGCGATGATTTTCGGCATTTCCGCCACACATGTGGTGCAGCTGGTGGCCCAAAAGTTAACCAAAGTGACCTTGCCTTTGAGGCTGGCGGTGTCTATTTTTGAGCCATCTAGCAACACAAAGGTGGATTCTGGCGCTGTCGTGACACCTGCTCCTACAAAAACATAAGCCCCCACTGCCAAAATGACTGCGGCAACGCTTGCATAGATAAATTTATTCATAAAGGCTATTTTCTCAGACTTTGCTTGTTTTTGGTGTTGACGCATTATCTTGTGCTACAGTTGATGCTATGCAAATCGCGAAGTTCAGCTTCTTTTACTTTTATTTTTGGTTCTCAGTCCCCGGCGGACGAGAGGCAACTGCTTAAGTAAACCCCAAGCAAGCCCTTCTCGAGCAAACCGCCAGACACCAGTCTTGGCGGTTTTTTTTTGCCTTGATCACTTACTTTTCATTTTTTTCATTTATTCACAGTTAATTAGGAGCAGCGACATGACAAACACAGCAAACGAGCCTTGGTATCCCAAAAACGTTCATAGCAACGACAGAACCAGTCAAACCGACGACGAACGCATCAAGGACATCACTGTGCTACCGCCTCCAGAACACCTCATCCGCTTTTTCCCGATCCAGGGTACAGCCGCTGAATCATTGATCAGCAACACCCGCAAAACGATTCATGACATCATGGTTGGCAAGGACGACAGGCTCTTGGTCATCATGGGGCCATGCTCGATTCATGACCCTGTTTCGGCACTTGAATATGCCAAAAAATTGTTGGCACAACGCGCTAAATATGCGGGAACGTTGGAAATCGTCATGCGCGTGTACTTTGAAAAACCGCGCACCACAGTGGGCTGGAAAGGCTTGATCAACGATCCCTACCTCGATGAAAGTTACCGCATCGACGAAGGCTTACGCATGGCGCGCCAGCTGCTGATCGAGATCAACCGCCTCGGGCTACCAGCGGGAAGTGAGTTTTTAGACGTGATTTCACCCCAATACCTGGGCGACTTGATCAGCTGGGGCGCGATTGGCGCGCGCACGACCGAAAGCCAGGTTCACCGCGAGTTGGCCTCGGGCATCTCCGCACCGATTGGTTTCAAAAATGGCACCGATGGCAATATCAAGATCGCAACCGATGCGATCCAAGCGGCTGCCGGTGGACACCACTTTTTGTCGATTCACAAAAATGGTCAAGTGGCTATTGTGCAGACCAATGGCAACCCGGATTGCCACGTGATTCTGCGCGGCGGCAAAGCGCCAAATTACGATGCTACCAGCGTGGCCGCTGCGTGCAAAGACTTGGTCGCCGCCAAGTTGCCACCGACTTTGATGGTGGACTGCAGCCACGCCAACAGCAGCAAACAGCATGAAAAGCAAATCGATGTCGCCAAAGACATCGCAGCGCAGCTCAGCAGGGGCTCAAAAAACGTGTTTGGCGTCATGGTTGAAAGCAATTTACAAGCTGGCGCGCAAAAATTCACGCCAGGCAAAGACCAACCGTCGGCATTGGCTTACGGCCAAAGCATCACCGACGCTTGCATTGGTTGGGATGATTCCGTTGGTGTGTTGGAAACTTTGTCACAAGGCGTGCTGGCGCGTCGTAAATAAGGGTTAATGCGAATCAAAGCTAAACAGCCAGCCAAGCGCTGAGCTGCTTGGCTTCACTGATTTCTTTACCCGCCTTGAACTGCCAAGTACGCTCCGCAGACTTGGCTGGCCAGTTCAAAGTTAAATCAATGAGCCGCTTGTCGCGCGCAACGATAGCGGTGATTTTTTGGCTTTTCGTTGCGTGTTCAGTGATGTACTGCGCCAAGTCGTCAAGCCTGTGAATGCGCCAATTTTGCGCATGGTTTCCTGCGTCTATGCTGATACCCAGCCATTCATCGCCTGCAGCAAAACCAGCTTTTTCAGCCGCACCGCCGCTGAGCACGACTTTGACGTTGATGCCATCCGCCTCCGCCACACGCAAACCCAAGCGTTGCTGTAGTTGCGCAGGTTCATCAGTAACAATAACCCCATGCTTGCTGAGAAGTTCGCGCACGGGTAGTTCGCCCGTACCATGCACCCACGCTTTGATTTCTTTGGCAAAAGACCTCCCGCTAAGTTCCTCAAGTACGTTAGCAAAATCGCGTTCGGACATGGGTCCTGCTTTGCAGCGAAGCCACAAACCACGCATCACATCATCCAAGGTGCATTTGCCCACAAGTCGGAGCGTCAAGTCAAAGCACAGCGCCACCAAAGCACCTTTGGTGTAGTAACTCACGGTTGCATTCGCGGTGTTTGGCTCTGGGCGGTAGTATTTCACCCAAGCGTCAAAGCTGGTTTCGGCCACCGCCTGAACTTTGCGGCCTGGCGTTTGCATCACTTGGTTGGCGGTTTTGCAGAGTAAGTCTAGGTATTGCGCATCGTCAATCAAACCCGCACGACGCAGCAAAAGGTCATCGTAATAGCTGGTGAAACCTTCAAAAAACCACAATAGTTCCGTGTAATTTTCTTGAGAATAGTCGAATTCGGCAAACTCTTTAGGACGCAGTCGCTTCACGTTCCAGGTATGAAAATACTCATGACTGATCAAGCCTAAAAGCGTGGTGTAGCCAGCGGGTTGCTTTGTCGCGCCTAAGCGCGGTAAATCCTGACGTTTGCAAATTAGCGCGGTGGAATTGCGGTGTTCTAAACCACCATAACCATCGTCCACCGCGTTGAGCATGAGCACGTAATTTTTAAACGGTGGTTTATTTTTCGAATTTTCTGATTTGCCATGCCAAAACGCCATCTCGGTTTCGCAAATTTTTTGCGCATCCGCTAATAATTGAGCGCCGTCAAATGTTCCTGTAGCTCCCGCCACCACAAAACGGTGTTTGACACCTCGCACGGTGAAGTTGCCACGCCAAAACGTGCCCAGTTCAAAGGGGCAATCAACCAATTCATCGTAATTGGCGAATGAATAACTGCCAAAACCTTGCTTGTTAACTTTCAGCGGTGCTGCCCCTGTCGCCACTTGCCAGTTACGTTTTGTCGCAAGCGGCTTCAAATCCAAAGTGTGATTTGTGTCTTCTTGCCCTTCCACACGTAAGCACAGGCTTGTGCCGTTGAAGAAACCACGCGTATCATCCAACCAAGCGGTGCGCACCGAGTTGTCATGCGCAAACACTTGGTAGGTGATGATCAAAGGCTTGCTCGAATCACAATCAATCTGCCACGAGCATTTGTCTGCTTGAATCGCGTCTAACTGTTTCTTGTCTTGGTAAGCGTTTAGTTTTTGCAAGTTCTTGGAAAACTCACGGACCAGATAGCTGCCTGGAATCCAAACGGGCAGCGAGACGTGCTGCGTGATGGCCGGTTCGGCGATGGTGAGCGTCACTTGAAACAAGTGCGCGTTCAAGTCATGTAATTCAACTTTGTAGGTAATCATGGCTTAAGAATAACGCAAAGCCGCAGGGTTTGAGAACGTAAAAAACAAAAGCGCTGAATATTGCTACTCAACGCTTTTTTAGGCGTGGCAGAAATTACGCTGTCAAATCAACCGTTTTGGCGCTTGGACCATTGGATTGCACGGACTTGATGCCATTGTCGCGGGCTTTTTCTGATTCATACATTTCACTTTTGCCAATCACTTGGTGGTTGCCAGCTTTGAGTGTGAAGTATGGTGATTTGTTTTTGCCTTCTAATTTTGCAAAACGACCCATGTCTGCAGAATTTTTTTGTACAGAAGCAATGCCGTTTAATGCACTTGATTTCGATTCATACATTTCGCTTGAAAGAATTATTTGCCCATTACTTGCTAGTAAATTGAAATAAGTTTTACCATTTTTAGATTTTTTCAGCTCAAATTTTCCGGCCATGAAAGTCTCCTGGTTAAAAAGTGTGGTTATCTATTCAACGAACGATTCATAGAATAATTCGAAATTTACGCAAACGTTAACCGTGCTTAACCCAAAGTTATGCCCAGTTAGCAATCAGTTTGTAACCGCAAATGCCTTTTTTTGCAACTTATCAGGTATGTTGTGAACTTAAAGCAACTTAGAAACTGTCCAGGCGATAACCAATGCCAGCGGTAAAGTAGCCAGCCAGGACAGCAAAATACCCCGCAAGGCTTGCCAATTTAACGTTCCAGCACTGGCGCCAACTCCTGCGATGGCACCTACAGACACGTGCGTGGTCGAAACAGGCAAACCAAACTTGCTAGCCAACAAAACCAGCCCAGCTGTGACTAAGTTGGCGGTTAAGCCTTGCGCATCGTCCAATCGCGTCACTTTTTGGCTCATGGTCTCGGCTACTTTTTTGGCGAAAATCAAACCACCACAAGCCATCAAAATACCAGCTAAGACAATTGGCAGCTTTTGGTGGGTAAATTGAGCCGCAAACAGCAATGCTGCCAGTTTGGGTGTGTCGTTCAAAGCCCGCGCGAAGCAAATAGTCACAGCAGAGCTTATATGAATTTTTTTCAAAAGCTTAGAGATTGAAAAACGTGCCAGCGTAGCCGTTTTATCGCAACTAGCTTTATCACTGATGAGCATTATTGGCAGACCCATTGCTAAAGTGGCAGCACCAGTAGAATTTGAAGCCAGTTGTATTGGCGTGCTTTCTACGACGCAAGCGCAATCGTTTTTTGATCTTCGTGAGCCGACCATTTTGTAGAAAAGCACACCTAAAGTAGCCGCCATCAAGGGGCTAAGCAGCAGTGGGACGACAAACGATTGCATCAACTTGTTG
The DNA here is from genome assembly GCA_043740415.1 of Polaromonas sp. GTDB lineage: Bacteria > Pseudomonadota > Gammaproteobacteria > Burkholderiales > Burkholderiaceae_C > Aalborgiella. The sequence goes on from JAYUCJ010000069.1 coordinate 7,013, forward strand.
AAGTCCACATGGCCACCTACTTGCCCTAGCCCTGCACCAATCAAGCCACCAATCAGAGCATGCGTCGTTGATATAGGAAGCCCTAGTCGCGTTGCTGAAAACACAGTCATTGCCGCTCCGCAGGCGACACTCAAAATGAAATTAGGCGTACTTGCAATGGCGTCGGGCACCAAGCCTTTGCCAGAAAACTGTTGTATCAAATTGTCGGCAAGCAGCCACGAGGCCAAGCTACCCGCCAAAGTGGCTAGCGTCGCTAACGTCAATGCTTGCCGATAACTCAGTGTGTCTGAACCCCAAACCGTGGCAAAACCTTTGAAATTATCATTAGCGCCATTGTTAAATGCTAAAAATAAAGCGACTGCAATGAGTGCTAATTCCATGTAAAACGCCTAGCAGCAGGCCGCAGCATTGCCGCTGGTGCTCGTGTCGTAAGGGATGGAAGTTCCGCAGCCCGTAAAGATGCCGTAGTGGCGGTCGAAGTTGCCGAGAAACTCAAAATGCGGTGCAAAGCGGGTGTCGTGCAGCATGCGCCAGGTGTTGCCGCAGACGGGGAAGACGCGCCCCGTCTCCATATCATGGTGTTTATCAAGCCCGAATTTGTCTGGATGCTCAGGAATCGTGCCTTTGTAAATCACGGCTTGGCCGTAGTCTTCGCAGGCCGTCTCAAGCTCAGCAATTTTGAAAAGACGGTAAGTGGCCGAGTAAAAGCGCAAGTTACCAGCGCGTGTAGCCAGTACGGGGTCGGTAATTTCCAGCGGTCTGTCGGTGGTTAAACGCGGGTCAGCAAAACCGTGCTGGTGCGACAGGCGAAGAAAGTCGTTCCAATACAGTGCGCCACCCAAGCATTCGCCGTAGAGCACGGGGTCATTTCGCACCGCAGTTGGTACGCGACGGTCGGCGTACACATCTGAGAAGTAAAACTCACCACCGGGTTTGAGCAGGCGATGCACGCCACGCATCACGGCATCTTTGTCGGGCGATAAGTTGACCACGCAGTTCGAGACGATGACGTCAAAACCACCTGCTTCCAGCTTTAAATCTTCCAGTCGCTCAATATACCCGTGCATAAACTGCACGTTGTCAAAGCCAAAGACTTCCGCATGGTGGGTACGATATTTTCCAGCAATAGCGAGTTGCTCATCCGTCATATCCACACCGACCACAGAGCCAGTGGGTCCCACAAGCTGCGCCAAAGCATAAACATCTCGTCCCGAGCCACAACCCAAATCAAGCACGCGGCAACCTTGCAGCAAAGGTGGGCAAACCAGCCCGCAGCCATAGTATCGCGACAGCACATCGGGGTGAATCTTGCTGAGCAAAGGTTTCAGCCATTCGGGAACGGCGCTGATGTCGCAGCAAGCGCTGGTTTTTAGGTCGCTTGTGCTTTGGAGTTGTCGTCCGTAATAATCTTGAACAATATCGTACATGCTTGTTTTGCTCTTAGTTTGTCATGGTTAGGTTACTAGGTTTCGGTAGTCCCACTCAGTGGGTAAATGCTGCAAATCAGGCGGTTCGTCAATGTCGTGCAGCGGTGGTAGCACTTTAGCTTGCCAGCCAAGTCGCTGAATGCTCTTTAGCGTTTTCTGGGCTACCGTGCTGGTGCTCCAAGGCATGTTGTCAAACAACGCAGAGTCAAACTTTTTCAAGCCCAGCATCGCATAGCCGCCATCAAAAGTCGGTAGCAGAGATGCGTCGTATTGCTGCAAAGATTCAGCTGCTTCGTGCAAAGTTGATGCATCAATTGTTGGGCAGTCTGTGCCAATCAAAATAATAGCTTCACCGTTGTGCACCGTACGTTCTGCTGCCCGTGCCATGCGCTCACCCAAGTCGCCTTCACCTTGAGAGCTCCAAGATATGTTATTTGGTAAATCTAAGTTTTGCCAAACAGAATCACTGGGGGCAGGCACAGCACAGACTTCAACAATACCTAGTTTTGACGCCAAAGCCGTGGTCATAGTGTGTCGCAGCATTTTCTTTGCTAATTCTGCAGCGCCTTCCGCACCTAAAGCCGGTATCAGCCGCGTTTTCGCAAAGCCCGCTACAGGCGCTTTTGCCATGATCACAATACGAATCGGCATCATGTGTACAACTCCGCCAATTGCTCCGGGTTTTGACCCCGCCAATACGCCCAGCGTAGTCGCCACATCAAAAAAATCGTCGCCCACACGCCCCGAGTTTCCCAGCGTCTGCCGGAGGTGATGACGGGAGAGGCGATACACGCAGGGCGAGACAGTAGGCGCAAGCGTCGCGACGCTTCAATGTCTTCCATCAGTGCCTGATCTGGGAAGCCGCCAATAGTTTGAAAGGCGGCTCGCGTCATAAACATCGCTTGGTCACCCGTGGCAATACCCGTCAGACGTGAGCGCCAATTCATCATGCGTGAAACAACGCCCAACATCCAAGGTTGGCCAGTAAGACGCACATCAAACCGCCCCCAGCAGATGTTGCCGACCAAGCTGGAGGTGATGGCTGCAAGGGCATTCGCCGGCAATTGTGTATCGGCGTGCAAAAACAGCAATACATCACCCGTGGTTTGCGTTGCACCAGCGTTCATTTGCCACGCACGGCCTTTGGGTGAGCTGACGACGCGAAGGCCTGCTTTTCCAATCAAAGCGACAGTGCCATCTGTGCTACCGCCATCTGCAAAAACAAGCTCAAAATCTTGGTTTGTCGTTTCTTTCAAGGCGGCCAAATGCGCCACGAGGCGAGGCAAGGTCAGCGCTTCGTTGAAAACGGGAACAACAATCGCAATCTTCATACTGCTAAATCATGCTGCGTATCAAGCTGGGAGTGCACCCGCACAGCTGCTGCCTTGCCCCGCAGTACAACCGTAGCAATGGTCTGCCACGCGAATGGCTTGCCCATGCAAGTCCTTGCTCAACAAATCTCGCAGGTGCGGGCGGTTGATGGTCGTCGCTTCAGCGTTGATTTCGGTGGGAATGGCCAGCTCAAGCTGTTGGTTAAAGTCGCAGTCGTACAAATAACCTTGCCAATCCACGCTTACCGTGCTGCGGCACATCACGTGTTCTAAATTCTCGGCTAAGAAGTTGTCGCGTAACAACTGCATATAGGGTGCAAAGGTTTTTTTGGAGACCAGCATCGACCCAAACCGTTTGATGGGCATGTTGGTCAAGGCAAACAACTCGTTGAACACAATGCCAAAGTTCGAAAAAAGCTCGCGCTTATAGTCTGCCTGCAAGCTGCTTTGGTTAGGCGGCAGGCTAGGGCCTTGCGGGTTGTAGACCAAATTCAAGATCAAACCCGTGCCCGGTTGGCCGTAGCCCAAGGCATTGAGCTTTTGCAGCGCCGCAATGCTGCGGTCAAACACGCCCTTGCCGCGCTGTTTGTCCACATTTTCTAGGGAATAGCAAGGCATAGAGGCAACGATTTCTACTTTTTGCGCCGTTAAGAACTCTGCCAGATTATCTTGTCCAGGTTCGAACAATATCGTCAAATTACAGCGGTCAATCACCCGCACACCTTGCGCACGCGCTTCAGCCACAATCCGTTTGAAGCCCTGGTGCAGCTCAGGCGCACCACCGGTTAAATCTAGGGTTTCAATACCGCGAGCTTTAAGCACTTGGCTGATCATGTCAATCAGTCCATCGTCCATCATCTCCGTGCGGTGGGGCCCTGCGTCAACATGGCAATGCACGCACGATTGGTTGCACAGATAGCCCAAATTGACCTGCAGGGTACTCAGGCGCTTGCGTGACAACGCGGGGAAGTTGGTGGCTTGAAGCAACGGTAAAGTGGCGTGCATGTTTTTCCTGTATTTCTTACTGTATTTTCTAAGAGTGTTCTAAACTTAGTCGCACATATTGCGCCTATATTACAGGGTCTGGCATTTAAAGTTACATAGTCGCAAAGACGATAGGGATAAATTGATCATGCAAAAAACTTTGGTTGGCGTTATCGGTGGCAGTGGTTTGTACAACATGGATTCGCTGCAAAATGCGACCGAGCACCACATCGATACCCCTTTTGGCAAACCCTCAGATGTCGTCGTCACGGGTAGCATCGATGGCGTGGGCGTGGGCTTCATCGCTCGGCATGGACGCGGGCACCGCTTGACTCCCTCTGAAGTGCCCTACCGCGCCAATGTTTACGCCCTCAAACAACTGGGCGCGAAGTACCTGATCTCTTTGTCGGCCGTCGGCTCGCTCAGCGCAGACATGAAGCCGTTGGACATGGTGTTGCCCGACCAGTTTATTGACCTCACCAAGCGCCGCGACAGCACCTTTTTTGGCAACGGTGCGGTGGCGCACACCTCACTGGCAGAGCCGGTTTGCCCCGGTTTGGCCGATGTATTGGCCAGAGCCGTTGCGCAAACGCACCAGGACGTCAATATGGGTGCGGATTTTGCCCTGCATTGCGGCGGCACTTATGTGTGTATCGAAGGCCCGCAGTTTTCCACCATGGCCGAATCGCACTGGTACCGCAGCATGGGTGCCAAAGTGATTGGGATGACCAACATGCCCGAAGCCAAGCTCGCCAAAGAAGCGCAATTGGCCTATGCCAGTTTGGCGATGGTGACAGATTTTGACTGCTGGCACCCGCGCGAAGCGCATGTCACCGCCAATACCGCCATTGCCAATTTGATGAAAAATGCCGGCTATGCGCAGATGATCGCGGCGGCGGCAGTGCGCTTGTTGGGGGCTGAAAAGCCAGTGTCTGCAGCGCACACGGCGCTAGCCACATCGCTGGTGACGCAGCCCGCCGACATGACGCCAGAGGTGTTGGTGCGTTTGCAGGTGCTTTGGAGTGATTAAAACTATGTCGAAAATGTCAGCTTATTTCGCCGCCGTCAGCATCTTCTCAACCTGAGCCGCGTCAATCG
>JAYUCJ010000070.1:0-1422 GCA_043740415.1 Polaromonas sp.
TCCTTAAAGAGATTGACCGGCCAAATTTCTATGATGAGCTGTACGGGGCGCAGGCCGCCTGACGCGTGAGAAATTCCGGCTATCTGAAGATGGGGCGTAAGTACAGCCAGATTGGCATTCCACGGTAGCTCGACCACAGAAAAATCCCACGCATTTACGCATCCGTGCCCAATGAACCACCAGAATACCTACTACATCACCGCGAGCAATTTTAGGAAGCTGATCTACAGATCGGTGGTCAAGATTGATAGACCCATATCGGAGGTGTACAAGGAGATCTACGAAGGCGCAGATCTAGCTCCATTTCTGAATCACAAAGAGGCGAGAAAAGTAAGAAAAAGCATGATCTTTCTTCAGGAGGCGGATGCAGTTCTCATCGCAATGGAGAAAGCAAACCTAGAACAGCAAAAGCAGCAGAAAAGCCTAGATTCACATAGCAAATTCTTGTTTGTTTCTGGTCCACCCAAATATCATGTAAACAACGCGTGCGAAACTCTCTCGAAGGATTTCGACAACTTTGAGGTGCCAGAGGAGATTGAAGCGCGCGGCAGCGCAGAGATCAGGAGTTTTAGAAAGTTTGCACAGCAGAACAGAAAGCTGTTGGGCGAGGGTCGGGAAGACGTGTTCGTACTGCGACTAAAAAACAAGTTCAACCTGATATCCCATATGGGTCGGGTGTCGCTGCCAAACTCCGGTGGGGTGACTGCCCCGGTCGCAGACGCCTCTGTTGGGCTTGATGGTCTGACGTCCAAGATCGAGGAACTTATCGAGAAGTTGGAATCCTTCAAAACCACAGAAGAAGGAAAGATGGCGATAAAAGCCTACATGTACGCGTCCGTGAGTACTCTGACTGACAGCAGGAACCTTACTGACGCCGCGAGGAATCTTCTTGAAAATAAGAGGGATCTAATCAACCTTGTTCTTGAGTACCACGTGCACAAGCACAAGGGTGGAAATGTGTCGTTCTCGGCCGACCTGCTAGCGTTACACGGGTTTGAACCGTGTGGAACATGTTGCGGCGCAGTGTTTGACTTGCCCCTTCATCAGTAAGGCGCTATTTAGGTTTCGTCTACGTGCGAAAGGAATAAACACAATATGACTTCCCGGCACAAATTTGCACGAGCACCAGACCGATTACCTCCCGCAAGCAGGGCTGGATATCTCTACTATTTGCGCCTCAACACAGCCGTCGGGTTTATGTATAAGCTGGGCTTTACAACCCTCAGTTCCCCACAAGAACGTCTCGCTTATCAAGGTAAGGGGCACGAGAAGCTCATAGACGCGGTCTTGTGCTTTGCGCATCTAAATAATGCATGGGAGGTTGAGCAGGAGCTTCACACTCTATTTTTAAAGAAGGCTCTGTTCTATGGCGGCCATGACCGGATGCCGCTATATGAAAATGGTCAATCCGAGTTGTATCGA
>JAYUCJ010000071.1:0-1732 GCA_043740415.1 Polaromonas sp.
ACGTGCAAGCGCTGCCCATGCTGGATGTGTTGGAAGTCGATATCCACGACCCCGCTGCACTCGCCGCCTTGGTGGCGGGGCACGATGCGGTGGTCAATCTGGTCGCGGTCTTGCACGGCGACGAAGCCGCGTTTGAGCGCGCCCATGTTGAGCTGCCGAAAAAATTGGCCGCTGCTTGCCAGCAAACGGGTGTGAAACGCCTCGTCCACATCAGCGCCTTGGGTGCCGCCGTTGATGGGCCGTCCATGTACCAGCGCAGCAAAGCGCGGGGTGAAGCGGTGTTGCAAGCCGCAGGGCTAGATCTCACCATGTTGCGCCCCAGCGTTATTTTTGGGGCTGACGACAAGTTTTTGAACCTGTTTGCCAAGCTGCAAAGCATTTTCCCCATCATGCCTTTGGCGGGCGCTGCCACGCGGTTTCAGCCGGTGTGGGTGGAAGACGTGGCGCAAGCGGTGGTGAACAGTTTGACTAAGCAATCGTCACCTGAAAACAGAGTCATTGAAGCTTGCGGGCCCGATGTGTTCACGCTGAAAGAGCTGGTACAGCTGTCCGCCATCGCCGCTGGCATCAACCGTGGCCGCGGTCGCCCCGTGATCGCCTTGTCGCCCTTCTTAGGCAAATTGCAAGCCGCGGCGATGCGATTGTTACCTGGTGAGCCTTTGGTCAGCCAAGATAATCTTGACTCCATGAAGGTAGACAACATCGCCAGCGGTAAATTGCCAGGTTTGACAGCTTTAGGCATCACGCCCAGCGCCCTAGCCGCTATTGTTCCCACCTATTTGGGCAACAGCAGCGTTTTGCGCCAGCAGTTGGGTTTTCGTAAAACAGCGGGTCGGTTTTAAGGGTTGTTTTAGGAATGATTATGCTCAAGCTCTACATCGGCAATAAAAACTACTCTTCATGGTCTATGCGACCGTGGGTGCTGCTGACGCAAGCTGGCATTCCGTTTGAAGAGGTGATGGTGCGGTTTGACTCGTTTGATGCGCATTCGCAATTCAAAAAAACCATGGCCACCGTCAGCCCGACCGGCAAAGTGCCTGCGCTGGTGGATACATCTGTAGCTGGCGACTTGAAAATTTGGGACACCCTAGCCATTGCAGAATATGTGGTCGAATACGCCGCCGAGCAGTTTCCCGACAAAAATCTCTGGCCCCAAGACAAAGCCGCCCGCGCCATGGCCCGTTCGGTTTGTGCCGAAATGCACTCAGGTTTTACCGGCTTGCGTAGCACCCTCGACATGAACATTGAAGCGTTTTTACCAGAGATCGGCCAAATCGCTTTGCGTGACAAGCCAGCGGTTCAGGCGGATCTCAAGCGCATTGTTCAACTGTGGAGCGGTTTGTTGGAAACCTACCAAGGTCCCATGCTGTTTGGCGATTTTTCAGTGGCAGACGCCTATTTCGCACCGGTTTGTATGCGTATCAATACCTATGCCCTGCCAGTACCGGCGAATATCGCTGCTTACGTGGCCAGAGTCACCGCTTTGCCCAGTGTGCAAAGCTGGATTCAAGCAGCGTTGCTGGAAAAAGACTTTGTGGTGATGGACGAACAATATCGCGTGAAATCTACATTAACTTAGCAAAAAGCAACAAAATTCTATAAAAGTTAACGATAATTAACCGTCGGCGGGGTGCCGATTTAATTTTTCTTAACTTTGGAGTTTTTATGTTGAATAAATTGCGTGTTTTGTTGTTGGTGTGTATCACCGCTGTTTTGGCGGCTTGCGGTGGCG
>JAYUCJ010000072.1:0-11560 GCA_043740415.1 Polaromonas sp.
GGCACGTTTGAATGCCGCACGGTGGATACCTTGTTGGCTTTCGGGACCAACGGTCGCGTTTACTCCGTCCCAGTAGCTATGTTGCCAGGCGCACGTGGCGATGGTCAGCCCGTCACAACGCTGATTGAGTTGGAATCTGGCACAAAATTAGTCCACTACTTCGCAGGATCCGCCAGCGCCAGTTTGCTGCTATCAAGTTCTGCAGGTTATGGCTTTTTGGCGACGGTCGAGAGCATGACATCCCGCCTCAAAGCCGGCAAAGCCTTTGTGACCTGCAACGAAGGCGAGTCCATGAATCGGCCATCCCTTGCCGCAAATGCCGCATCTGTGCCGCCGTTTGCCGCCACGCACGTGGCTTGCGCATCGGCAGGCGGGCGAATATTAACCTTTGAAATCAGCGACTTGAAAGCCATGACCAATGGCGGCAGGGGCTTGATGCTGATCGACCTAGAAGCCAAAGACACCCTTGCCGGCGCAGCCGCCTACACCCGCAGTATCAACATCAAAGGCATAGGCCGAGGCGGCAAACCCCGCGAAGAAACCCTGGAAATCCGCAGCCTCAACAACGCCCGCGCCGCCCGCGCCCGCAAAGGAAAAGCCGCAGATTTAGGGTTCAAGCCGACGGATGTACTAAGAATCGAGTAACGCGGTTGAAAGTGCCAATTTTTGTTAATTTAGGTGATAAATATGCCTCTAGCCGGTGTATTTATTGCCTAAGGTGCTATTTTATTTATAGCTGTTTTAGCTTGTTAATCAACTTATGAAATTCATCGAAACAGTCATCGATACTTGGAAAGCGCTGTCAAATCCAGCCCTCCAAAGTAATTTGGAATGCAAGTTTCAAAGCAATATCAAACGCTCGGACGATGGTTCTAGGCTAACCATCGAAGTTATGACCAAACAATATTCCGCGACGATTGAAGCGTGGGAGCAGGCGTACAGCATGGACATCACGGCTGTTGAGTTGATATCGAACACGGGGGTTCTTTTGTCAGCTGGCGAATGCACGTCTTTGTGTGAGATGAAAGAGCGCATCACACTGCTGTGTGAAATGCTGTCTAAAGAATAATTTGCCGCTTTCCTTGTTATCCTTCTTTCCTGCATGAATTCAATCAGCCAATCCTTCACCACCGCTTTTGCGCTCATAGCCTCAGGCGATAGCGCGTTGTGGGCTATTGTCGGGCGCTCGCTGTGGGTGAGCGGGGTCGCTACGCTGTTGGCGAGTGGTTTGGGCGTTTTACTCGGGGCTTGGTTGGCGGTTGCGCGGTTTCAGGGGCGGGGCGGGGTGTTGGCTTTGTTGAACACGATGTTGGCTATTCCGTCTGTGGTGGTGGGGTTGTTGGTGTATTTGATGTTGTCACGCTCTGGGCCGCTGGGGTATTTGGGGTGGCTGTTCAGCGTCAAAGCCATGGTTTTGGCGCAGGCGCTGTTGGTTTTACCGATCGTGGCGGCGCTGACACGCCAGCTGGTGGAAGATGCCGATGTGTTGCACGGCGAGCAGTTGCAGTCTATGGGTGCAGGCAGCTTCATGCGCGCCGTGCTGCATGTGTGGGACGAGCGCTTTGCGGTGTTGATGGTGCTGCTGGCCGCCTTCGGCCGCGCCATCGCCGAAGTGGGCGCGGTGATGGTGGTGGGCGGCAATATTGAAGGTTTCACTCGGGTGATGACAACGGCTATTGCGCTGGAAACCAGCAAGGGTGATTTACCGCTGGCGCTGGGCTTGGGCTTGGTGCTGCTGGCGGTGGTGTTGCTGTTGAATGCGTTTGTCGCGGTGGTGCGAAGTTATATTGGCAGCCAAAATAGCGCTGCTGAAGGTGTCCATCAATGACCGCTTCAACCATTTTGTTGGCTTCCCATATCCAACTCTTTGATTTACAAGCAGTTTCTGTGCGTTTTGGACGTACTGAAGCTTTGAAAAACGTCGATTTACAAGTGCTGCAAGGACAGCGTTTGGCGCTGATTGGCTCGAATGGCAGTGGCAAAAGCACCTTGCTGCGGGTGCTGAATGGCTTGATTACGCCTAAAAGCAGTCAAAAATCAGGACACATGTTGGGAACCTTGCAGACGGATGCCAAGCTAAGGCAAGCCATGTTGTTTCAGCGGCCACACATGCTGCGCACGAGCGTGCTGGCCAATGTGGCTATGGGTTTGTGGCTAGGCGGCGTGCGCTGGGCAGAAGCTAAAACGCGTGCTTTGGAGGCACTGGCGCGGGTTGGGCTGCAAAACGAGGCTTTGAGATCCGCCAAAACGCTGTCGCAAGGCCAGCAGCAGCGTGTGGCGTTGGCGCGGGCTTGGGTGTGTTTGTCTGACCCAGCCCTGCAAAATGTGCTGATGCTAGACGAGCCCACCGCCAGCATGGACCCGCACGCCAAGCGCGAGGTGGAGGCGCTGATGCATGACTTTGCCGCACAAAACATGACGCTGGTATTTTCAAGCCATAATTTAGGCCAAGTCAAACGGCTTGCGACGCATGTGGCGTATTTGGAGCATGGCAAGCTGCTGGCGTATTTGCCAGTAGATGATTTTTTTGATGCTGAAAAGCTGCGCGCCGTGTCGCCTGCGGCAGATGCGTTCTTAAAAGGTGAAACGGCTTAGAATCGTGTTTTTAAGTGCCTAAATAAATATGCATCTAGCCGGCGTATTTATTGCCTATACTGCTATTAAAAATATAGCTAAATTAATTCAAAAGCTTTCGTGCTTTGTCTAATTTACCTGTCACTAACTTCCGATACAGCGTGGCACGGCTGATGCCTAGGTCGCGCGCGGCTTGGGCGATGTTGCCTCGGGCTTGGTCGACAGCTTGTTTGATCATTTCAGCTTCAACGTCGCGCAGCGCATGACTGGCATGGGCAGAATCGGTGCGAATATGCCTGTTGGTTCGCTCGTTTTCTGGGCGCAAAGCCAGAGCGATGAGTCGCAGTCCTGACCACAAGGGCACTTCAATAACAACGTGCGCACGGCGCGAGCTGTCAAACAACATCGTGAACGGCATGGCAAACAAATCACTGGCATGCATGTTAAAGCTGCTCAGTTGCGCCAATTGTGGCAACATCAGTCGCGCCGTTTGGTTGGCACCCAGAATGCAGCCGTCGCTGTTTAAAGCGATCAAACCATCGGTATCATCACCCAGCGGTTGGCCTGGCCAATTGATACGTAAAAGCAATTTATGCGGTTGTTGCAGCAAGAGGGCGTTTTCAATGGCACGCGCCGTCAAGCTGGTTAAATGTTTCAACTCTGGGCGCTCTGGTACCATGATGCCGGTGAGGTCCAGCATGCCTATGCATTGACCGCGTGATCCAAACAGGGGTGAGCCGGCGCAGCTGAAGGCGGTATTGTCATTGAAAAAATGCTCGCCACGGTGCAACCAAACAGGTTGTAACTCCTTCAAAACAGCGCCTATAGCTGTGGTACCGACGGCTTTTTCAGACAAATCGACACCAATACGGCTGATTAACTTTGCACGTTTGTCGATTTGGTCAATCGGGCCGTTGGAGTCGATAACGATGCCTTGTGCATTGGTCAAAATAGCGAAATATTGGGTGCTGGCAATGGCGCGGCCTAGCTTTTCCATCAATGGTTTAGCGGCGTGAACCAGTTCATGGTTTTCAACGTCGACACGGCGCAAGTCTTGGGTGCTGATTTGAGCGAATTCAACAGCTGTTTGAGGCTGGTAGCCTATGGACAAACAGCGTTTCCAGGAACGCTCAATCCAACCATCCAGGTAACCAGCATTTGCTGCGCCGCCACTTGCCAAAATGGTGTGACGCGCAATGGCTATGTGATTCAATCTTGCATCGACTGGTGTCATTTTGACCTCTTATAGTCTAGTAGCTGTTGTCTCTACAGCTCTGCTTGTTGTTTTACCCTCAATTTATAACATATGTAGCTGACTTGATGCCAATAATCGTTAAAGCCAACGAGCCAAACAAATGCAGACCAGCCGTCAGCAAGGCCAGTGCATATCGCCCTTGATTCAGCATGGTGACAACTTCGGCTGAAAAGCTAGAAAAGGTGGTGAGCGCACCTAAAAAGCCCGTCACCAAAGCCAAGCGCCATATGGGGTCAAGGTTGGGTACGGCTTGAAACACAGCAACACATACGCCCACCAGATAGCCACCAATCAAGTTGGCCGCTAAAGTTCCCCAAGGCAAGCTAAGCGATCCAACAGCTAGGTTGCTGGGATTTAGCCAGAGCCCCAATTGCCAACGGGCGAGAGCGCCGGCACTGGCACCGATACAAATGGCGGCAAGGGTGAGCATGGTTATTGTGTTGCAGCTTATGAATAGATGATTTGGATTCTACGTGCAATATTTCAGGCAATAAAAAAAACCCGCTGCACTTTAGTACAGCGGGTTTTTTGAGGATCGCAGTTTCCTGCAATACCTTGATAAGAATTACTTCTTAGCTGGCTCTGCAGCAACTGGCTTAGCGTCTTTTGCAGCTTTAGCGGCTTTCTCGTCAGCTTTTGCTTTAGCAGCAGCTTCTTTCTTGGCTTTGGCTTCGTCAGCTTTGGCTTTCTTAGCGTCGGCCTTGGTTTTTGCATCAGCTTCTTTTTTAGCTTTAGCTTCGGCTTTTGGGTCAGCTTTCATGTCAGCTTTTGCTTCTGCTTTTTTATCAGCAGCAGGAGCAGCGGCTGGCTTAGCATCTGCTTTTACATCGGCTTTTTTCTCTGTTGTTGCAGCTGGCTTGCCATCTTTAGCGTCTTTTGCAGCAGCTGGCTTTTCAGCCGCTTTTGCAGGAGCAGCAGCAACGCCTTTGAAGCTTGCGCCACCAACGGTCAGGCCTTCAGCTGAGAATTTGGCAGCATTTGCTTCGCCCACGCCATTAACGCGAGTGACCAAATCGTTCCAATCTTTAAAGTTGCCGCCTTTTTTCTTTTCGTCCAAAATTTTGGCAGAAATCGCAGGGCCAATACCTTTGATGGCGTCGAGCTCAGCCGCTGTGGCTTTGTTCACATCAACCGCAGCGAAAGATACAGCAGCGTACATCATGACCAAAGTGGCCAGAATTTTTTTCAACATATAGAAACTCCTAGGTTTATAAAAAAAGACAAAGAAACTAACGAAAAGCTATCAAAAAAACTAACTCAAAAACACGTCTCAGTAAACACACCTCAGCTGTTGCCAACCAGTTCTGTTTCAACGTTGATAGACGCTTTTAGTGCTTTTGGCTGGGCAGAACTATAACGGGTGTTTATGACGCAGGGTTGACTGGAACTGAAAAAACAGCATAAATCACGCTTAATGTGTGTGAATACGTCGATTTATCGTGGTTTTCAGCCAATTTATACTTTTTTGGCAGCCAGTTGGCGAACATAGGACGAAACGCCTTGAGTCACATCAGCAAAAACATGGTCACAGCCTGTTGCGCGCAAAGCGGTTAAATCGGCCTGCGTATGGCATTGGTATTTGCCCACCAAAGCTGCAGGGAAGGGAATGTATTGAATCAATTGCTGGTTAACCAATTGATCTAAAGATTGTGCAATATGGTTGGCTGCATTGTTTTGATGGCTTTGGAGGTTATTGACGACTGATACCGCAATATCGTTGAATGGTTGGGCGCGGCCAGTACCTAAGTTGAACAAGCCCGAAGCAGCAGGGTTGTCATAAAACCAAAGATTCACGGCGACAACGTCGTCGATGTAGACAAAATCGCGCTGTTGCATGCCGGGTGCATAACCGCCGTATTCGCCAAACAGCTTCACATGGCCATGCTCTTTGAATTGGTTGAACTGGTGAAAAGCGACGCTGGCCATGCGGCCTTTGTGCTGTTCTCTGTTGCCGTAAATGTTGAAATAACGAAACCCGACGACTTGGTTCGTGGCCTTTTCGAACTTGTTGCCTAGAAGGTGACGCAAGCGTTGGTCAAAAAGCAGCTTGGAGTAGCCGTAAACATTCAATGGGTGCTCGTAGGCTGGCGCTTCAATGAAGGTGTCGCTGCCACCATAAGTAGCTGCGGACGACGCATACAGCAGCCGAGTGCCCTGTGCTTGGCAGGCGCTGAACAAATCGCAGGACACGCGGTAGTTGTTGTCCATCATGTATTGGCCGTTTTGCTCCATGGTGTCGCTGCAAGCACCTTCATGGAAAACAGCTTCAACTTTGCCGTAGCTACTGGCTGCAAATTTTTCGTAGAAAACCTTGGCATCCACATAATTTGCAATGCTGAGATCTACCAAGTTTAAAAACTTGTCGCTTTGGGTCAAATCGTCCACCGCGATGATGTTGGTGATGCCGCGTGCATTCAAGCCTTTGATGATGTTGGAACCAATGAAGCCAGCAGCGCCGGTCACGACAACACAAGGTGTTTTATGAATCATTCAAACATCTCCTTAAATGACGCAGTAGCCGTGCCAAATTTGCCCACCACAATGCCGCCTGCTTTGTTGGCAAAAGGCATGGCTTCGCGCAAGGTCAAGCCGGCTGCCATCAGGGTTGCTAAAGTGGCGATCACGGTATCGCCTGCTCCCGTGACATCAAACACTTCAAGGGCATGGGTTGGCACATGCAATGAACCGTTGGCGTCAAACAATGACATGCCTTCTTCGCTACGCGTGACTAAAACAGCCTCTAACTTGAGCTGAGTGCGTAAATTTTGTGCTTTGACGGCAAGCTCGGCATCGTCTTTCCAAGAGCCTACAACAGCTTGCATTTCGCTTTTGTTCGGCGTGATGACGGTTGCTCCCGCATAGCGGGCATAGTCAGAGCCTTTGGGGTCAACCAACACGGTTTTACCAGCAGCGCGAGCCAACGCAATCATATCCAACACATGCGCTAGGCAACCTTTGGCGTAGTCGGAAAACAGAACAACATCGTGTGCGCTCAAGTGATTTGAAAAAGCGGACGTTTGCGAGGTCAGCACCTCGGTTTTGGGCGTGTTCTCAAAATCAACACGCAAGAGCTGCTGCTGCCGGCCAATGATGCGTAATTTAACGGTGGTTTTTAAGTCCACATCACGCCCAAAATAAGGGGTAATGCCGGTTGTGGCAACCAAAGCTTCGAGTTTGTGGCTGGCTTCATCATCACCCACAACGGTCAGCAAGGACGCTTGTGCACCCATGGTCACGACGTTGTAGGCCACATTCGCTGCGGCACCAATGCGGTCTTCTTCACGTGTGATACGCACCACAGGCACGGGTGCTTCTGGCGAAATACGATCCACAGAGCCATACCAATAGCGATCAAGCATGGCATCGCCGACTACCAATACCTTGGCTTTGGCAATAACTTCTTTAGAAATGGTCTTAAAAATCATCTTAGGAAGGGTCGTGTACAAATATAAGAGATTTTAAAGTTCTTCAATGCGTTTGGCAGGGTAGCTGTCCCACGTTTGGCAACCTGGGCAGTTCCAATAGTGCTGGATCGCATCAAAGCCACAAGCCGCGCAGCGGTAGCGACGCAGTGGTGTTACCGCATGATCAAGCGCGCGCTGCACTTGTGGATGGAATTGTTCATGTTCAAGCTTTTCACCAGAAATCCACTGCGCAGCCGCGATCAATGACGGTTCATTTTCTAAATGTTTAACGTACCAATCACGGGCTGAGTTGCCTGATGGTGTGAGGGCATCTAATTGGACAATGGCATCAAGCACATCTAAGGACGCATTTTTTTTGTAGCTGGTTTGAAGCAACACCAAAGCTTGATCGGTGCGCTGGCATTCTTTGGCCAAAGCCGCGAACTGTTTTGCAATCAGGGGAATAATCAAGCTGTCTTGCACAATCAAGGCACTCAACATTTGATAAGCAGCCAATGCGTCACCCATGCTTTTTAGGATATTGGCTAAATCAATAGGCGGACGCGGTGCTTGAGGCGCGGCAGCGATGGCCTGGTCTAACAAAACTTTCGCACGGCCAAGCTCACCCAACTTGGCTTTGACCGAGGCTTGTTCGCACAAATAATGGGCTTGGCGACTGCTGAAGCTGCCATGGCCAGCGGCTTGCAGTTTCTCGGCAATCTCAGAGGCATGTTCCCAATCACGCGAACGCTCATAAATGGCGAGCAAGGACAGCAGGGATTGCGCCTCATAGGGCGTGTTGTTTAACTTGCGTAAAGCATCTTCAGCACGGTCTAGCAATCCTGCTTTTAAAAAATCCAAGGCCAAGGCATGCTGCGCGCGTTCGCTTTCTGCCTGACTCAAATCACCCCGAGACAACAGATGCTCATGCACGCGCACAGCGCGGTCATATTCACCACGCCTACGGAACAAATTTCCGAGTGCAAAATGCAGCTCAGAGGTGTCAGGGTCGCTTTGAACCGCTTCTACAAAAGCATCAATCGCTTTGTCTTGCTGCTCATTCAATAAAAAATTGAGTCCTTTGAAATAAGCCTTAGGCGCTTGGCGGTTTTCCATGCGCAGCTGGCGTAAATCAAAGCTTGACGCCATCCAGCCCAGCACAAAAGCCAGTGGCAAACCCAGCAAAATCCAACTCAAATCAAAATTCATACGGTTTTATATAGTCTCAGACAATTGAGCTTGTTTTTTTAGCTTTCATCGCGACACGCCGGTGCTGCCACCAGCGCGGCACCATGCCTAAAATGCCGACCATCAGGCCGCAAGCAAAAACGGCCAAAACGACGATGACCAGTGATGTTTTCCACTCCGTACCAAAAAAGAAATGAACGGTTATTTCTTGTTGGTTATTTAGGGCAAACGCAAATAGCGTAAAAAAAATGGCTGCTTTAAGTACCCACTTAAGCAACCACGTTAGTTTGTTCATGTATTAAATATTTTGAATTAAAAATTTATATAAATTTTTGCGAAAAAAATTAAATCAAAGTGATTTTTTAGTTTGTACATCGACAGCTTCGCGCAGCGCTTTGCCAGTTTTGAAATGCGGCACACGCTTTTCAGGAATCGCAACACTTTCGCCAGAGCGCGGGTTGCGACCAATGCGTGGTGCACGGTAGCTGACTGAGAAGCTGCCAAAGCCGCGAATCTCAATGCGGTGGCCACGCACCAAAGCGTTGCTCATGGCATCAACCAAAGCTTTCACGGCAGACTCTGCGTCTTTGTGGGTCAGCTGGCCAAATCGGGCTGCTAGCTCTTCTACCAAATCAGAACGTGTCATGTCGCTCTACACCCTAGTTTATGCTTACAAAAATGGTAGACGTCACGCAAAGACGCCACGAACAATGGGAACATTCTCATATAGAGAGATCATTCCAATCAGACGTGGCGTCTTGCTTGGTCTAAGAGAGTCTAAAAAAGACTGATTACTCTTTGTCACCACCGTTGTCCAACTTAGCGCGCAACAACGCACCCAAGCTGGTCGTTCCGGCGTTTTCACGCGAAGAGGCTTGGCTCAGAGCTGCCATGGCTTCGCCTTGGTCAGCTGCATCTTTGGCCTTGATGGACAACTGGATGTTACGTGTTTTGCGGTCGATGTTGACCACAACGGCTGTAACTTCGTCGCCTTCTTTGAGCACGTTGCGTGCGTCTTCAACGCGATCGCGGCTGATTTCTGAAGCGCGCAAGTAGCCCAGGATGTCTTCGCCGAGGTCGATTTCAGCGCCCTTAGCGTCAACAGTCTTGACCTTACCTGTAACCACTTGGCCTTTGTCGTTGATAGCGGCAAAGGTGGTGAACGGGTCAGAGTCGAGTTGCTTGATACCCAAAGAGATACGCTCGCGGTCGACATCAATCGCCAAGACCAAAGCTTCAACTTCTTGGCCCTTTTTGTAGTTGCGTACAGCGGCTTCGCCAGCTTCGTTCCATGACAGATCGGAGAGGTGAACCAAGCCGTCGATGCCAGCTGCCAAACCAACGAACACACCGAAGTCGGTGATGGATTTGATCGGGCCTTTGACGCGGTCGCCACGCTTGGTGTTTTGCGCGAAATCTTGCCATGGGTTGGCTTTGCATTGTTTCATGCCCAAAGAAATACGGCGTTTGTCTTCGTCGATTTCCAAGACCATGACTTCAACTTCGTCACCCAAAGTGACTAACTTAGAAGGCGCGATGTTCTTGTTGGTCCAGTCCATTTCAGACACGTGTACCAAACCTTCAATTCCTGGCTCGAGTTCCACAAATGCGCCGTAATCAGCGATGTTGGTGATCTTGCCAAACAAGCGCGTGTCTTGTGGGTAGCGACGGTTGACGCCCATCCAAGGATCATCACCCATTTGCTTGAGACCCAAGGAAACGCGGTTT
Source organism: Polaromonas sp. (assembly GCA_043740415.1). Lineage (GTDB taxonomy): Bacteria > Pseudomonadota > Gammaproteobacteria > Burkholderiales > Burkholderiaceae_C > Aalborgiella. The sequence goes on from JAYUCJ010000072.1 coordinate 10,150, forward strand.
TTCTCTGTATCAAACTTGAGAATTTTTGCTGTGATTTCTTGACCCGCAGTGACCACTTCTGATGGGTGGCGAACACGGCGCCATGCCATGTCGGTGATGTGCAATAAGCCATCAATGCCGCCCAAGTCAACGAATGCACCGTATTCAGTGATGTTTTTAACCACACCGTGAACAACTGCGCCTTCTTTCAATGTTTCCATCATCTTGGCGCGCTCTGCACCTTGAGATACTTCCAACACTGCGCGGTGGCTCAGCACCACGTTGTTACGCTTGCGGTCAAGCTTGATAACTTTGAATTGCAAAGTCTTGTTTTCGTAGGGAGACAAGTCTTTGATAGGACGCGCTTCGATGAGCGAGCCTGGCAAGAATGCGCGGATGCCATTGACCAAAACCGTCAAGCCACCTTTGACTTTGCCAGAGGTAACGCCAGTGACGAACTCACCAGATTCCAGTGATTTCTCTAGGCTCATCCATGATGCGAGGCGCTTAGCGGTGTCGCGGCTGACGATGGTGTCGCCGTAGCCGTTTTCCATTTGAACAATGGCGACGGATACGAATTCGCCAACTTGGCATTCGATTTCACCATTGTCACTTTTGAATTCTGAGAGGGGAACGTAGGCTTCTGATTTCAGGCCTGCGTTGACAACAACGAAGCTGTGCTCAATACGAATCACTTCAGCGGTGACAACTTCACCAATGCGTGTTTCGGAGCTTTTCTGGGATTCTTCAAATAGGGCTGCAAAAGATTCTGACATTTAATTTCCTATGCCATCCAAAGTATTATGTACAGCAGCACGATTGCTCCTGTTTCTATAGCTAAAGACGGATATTTTCTGCCGGTTAGGGCGGGTTAAGTTTTATGAAATGTTTTTAAACCATGCGCTTGCTGCATGCAAAGAGTAAGCGAGGAGAGTTTAAAAACCCTGTTTGCTTTGCCACCAGTCCAACACCGCATCGACCGATTCTTCAATCGACAAATCCGAGTTGTCCAAGAGCTTGGCATCTTGCGCAGGCTTCAAAGGTGCAACGCTGCGGGATGAATCCCGTTTGTCACGCGCTTCTAGGTCTGCACGAAGAACGTCGAGTATAGCTGAAATTCCCTTTGAAATCAACTGCTTATGACGCCGCAAAGCGCGTTTTTCTGCGCTTGCCGTCAAAAACACCTTTAATGGGGCATCTGGGAAGATGACTGTGCCCATATCGCGACCATCGGCGACCAAACCAGGCAGGGTTCTGAAGCTGTGTTGCAGCTTCACCAATGCCTGCCGTACCAGTGGCAAAACGGACACTTGGGAGGCATGCATACCGCCAGTCTCTGAGCGAATATCATGGCTCACATCCTCACCGTTCAGCATGATGGCGTCGCCGTCAAACCTTAAATGCAGCTTTTCAACCAAACTTGTCGCCAAAG
>JAYUCJ010000073.1:0-1719 GCA_043740415.1 Polaromonas sp.
CTATTAATAACGTTTCTTGAGGGATTTGGTGGACGTAGTTTATGCAAAAATGCTAGTTTTTACGCGGGGTGTGGGGGTTTTGCAGGGGCGACTAAATACGCCGGCTAGTGTCATATTTGATGCTGAATGGAGTGGTTTTCGTGTTTAATAGGCAAAAGGCAAGGCCTGCGCTCCCGTATCACCTTTTGATTATTTTTTCAATTGCTTTTCGCATAACTTTTGATGTTTAGCTAAATCTCTTTGAATTGCTACAGTATCTGTACGCTCAGGACTCAAAACTTGCGTTGTAAACGTTCTCATCGCACCGACAGCAGCACTACAGCTACTGTATTTTGATAAGTGAGTTTTTTCACTTTCAGTCAAATTCACAGCTAACCAATCGTTATGTAACTCAATTATCTTATCTCTGTAAGTTTTAAGAGGTTTGCTACTACCGAGTTTTTTCATTTCGCCCAACACATCATCTACTTCTTCAAGTGTCGATGCAGATGCCAGCGCCAAACCACGAGCGACATCGAGAGTCAATACTGGTCTTGCTTGAACTATCGAAAATCCACATAATGAAATCAAAAAAACTAACAGAAACTTCATACAGATATATCCTTTAGTTTTCTCATTTTGACGCGAAAGCGAGGTATTAAACCAACAACGCATTCACCCGCCGCACATACGCCGCCGGATCACTCGGCATGCCACCCTCGGCCAGCAGCGCTTGGTCAAACAAGATGTGCGCCAGGTCGTTGAAATGGACCGAGCCTTCGAGTTTTTTGACCAGCGGGTGCTCGGCGTTGACTTCCAGCACGGGTTTGACTTCAGGGGCGGTTTGGCCGGCTTGTTTGAGCATGCGCGCCAGTTGGGTGCTCATGCCGTGGTCTTGCACGACCAGGCAGGCGGGTGAGTCAACCAAACGGGTGGTCACGCGCACGTCTTCGGCTTTGTCTTTCAGGGCTTCTTTGAGTTTGGCGAGCAGGGGTTTGAAGGTTTCGGCGGCTTCTTCTGCGGCTTTCTTCTCATCGTCGTCCTGCAGTTTGCCCAAATCGACCGCGCCTTTGGCCACGCTTTGCAGCGGGGTGCCGTCAAAGTCGTTCACATAGTTCAGCGCCCACTCGTCCACGCGGTCGGTCATCAAGAGCACTTCAATGCCTTTTTTCTTGAAGACTTCCAGCTGCGGGCTGTTTTTGGCGGCGGCGGCGTTGTCGGCGGTGATGTAGTAGATCGCCTCCTGGCCTTCCTTCATGCGGGCTTTGTAGTCGGCAAAGCTGACCATCCAACCCGTTCGGGCTGAGCTTGTCGAAGCCTCTTGCCCTTCGACAGGCTCAGGACGAACGGGGGTTTGTGTGCTCGCAAAGCGCATCAGCTTGGCCAGGCGGTCTTTGTTGGCAAAGTCTTCGCCCAAACCCTCTTTGAGGACCGCGCCAAACTCGGCATAAAACGCATCAAATTTGCCCAATCCGGCCTCTTGCTCGGCTTTTTCTTCAGCTGTCAGCACATCTTCCACCATGTCGGGCGAGCCTTTCGGCGGCAAAGCGTTGTGTTTTGCCAAATCTTCCAGCATGCCCAGCACGCGTTTGGTGCAGCCTTCGCGGATGGCTTTGACGTCGCGGCTTTCCTGCAGCAGCTCGCGGCTGACGTTCAGCGGCAGGTCGTTGGAATCGACCACGCCTTTGACGAAGCGCAGGTAGGCTGGCAGCAGCGCCTCGGCATCGTCCATGATGAAGA
>JAYUCJ010000074.1:0-4252 GCA_043740415.1 Polaromonas sp.
ATCTGCAAGCCAATCATCGACCGGACGCGCCGCCCTTATCAGAGAGATATGGCCTTCCACAGACTGCCAGTAATAACCCAAATCGGCACAGCTGCTGAGACACAGTAGCAACGGCAAAATCAGCCACTTAACGATCAGTCGCACCGCGTCACCTCAACCAAGCAATCGTAAAACACCGGGCCTTGACCCAAATCGGTGAGCTTTTGACTGGTCACTTCATTCACATTGGTGCCGTTCAAGCCCAGCTTGCGCCACCAAATACCCAAACCATTCACCACACCAGGACGCGCGCGCTTGGAGATCACCGCTTTGCACTGGTAACTGCCGCGTTGGTTGAATACATTGACCACATCACCCGAAGCGATGCCACGACTGTGAGCATCATCCGCATGGATTTCTAAGACAGGTTCGGCCTCAATATCACGCAAGCTGGTGACGTTGACGAAGGTGGAGTTGAGAAAATTGCGCGCTGGCGGAGAGATCATGGCCAGCGGATAAACGTTTGATGAGCCCACCAACTCGTAATTTTCCAAGTGATCTGGCAAACCGTCCAAGCCCTGTTCAGCCAAGCTTTCGCTGAAAAATTCGCACTTGCCCGACGATGTGGGGAAGTTGCCGTTGGCGAACGGTGCATCGGCTACGGGAAGCGTCGAAAAGCCTTGGTCCAGCAAGGTGTCGAAATTTACTTTGTCGCCAAAAGCCTGTTTGCACAAGGTTTCGTCATCTTCAGCGAAACAGGCATCGCTATAACCCATGCGGGCGGCAAGTTCGCGGAAAATTTGGGTGTTGGTTTTGGACTCGCCCACGGGTGCAATGGCGGGGCGGTTCAGCATCACATCGGTATGGCCGTAGGTGGTGTGGATGTCCCAATGCTCCAGCTGCGTGGTGGCGGGCAGGATGTAGTCGGCATAGTCGGCAGTGTCGGTTTGGAAATGTTCCAGCACCACAGTGAACAGGTCTTCACGGGCAAAACCTTTGACCACTTGGCTGGAATCGGGCGCGACCGCTACGGGGTTGCTGTTGTAGACGATCAGCGCTTCAATTTTGGGACCGAAGTCGGTAGAACTTGGTTTTTGCAAGTCGTCGCCAATCGTCACCATGTTGATGGTGCGCACTGCATTTTTCTCTAAATCTGGTCGCTGCAAGGCCGCCTTGTCCACGGGAAACATGCCCGAGCTGGACAGCAACAGGCCGCCAGCTGGATGCCTCCAAGCACCTATCAAAGCTGGCAAACAAGCTACCGCTCGCGTTGCATTACCACCACCGCGCACGCGTTGCATACCGTAGTTCAGACGGATCGCGGCGGGTGATTGCTTGACGTAGCACTGGCCGTAATCAAACGCCAAAGATTTGATTTGTTCAATAGGAATACCGCAGACCTTGGCGGCACGCTCTGGATGCCAGAGCAGTGCACGCGCTTTCAAGGCTGGCCAGCCTACGGTATGTTTGTCAATGTAGTCGTGGTCTAACCAGTCATTGACGATCAAATCGTGCATGATGGCCAAAGCCAACGCAGCATCAGTGCCTGGCAAGAGGGCAATGTGCTCATGGCATTTGTCTGCCGTTTCGGTTTTACGCGGGTCGATGCAAATGAGTTTGGCACCATCGCGTTTAGCCGCTTGGGCATAACGCCAAAAGTGCAAGTTGCTGCCAATCGAGTTGCTGCCCCAGATGATGATGAGCTGGGACTGCGCAAAAAACTCGACCTTCATACCGACTTTGCCACCCAACGTATAGGCCAAACCCTCTCCACCAGCCATAGAGCAAATCGAGCGGTGCAGTTTGGAAGCGCCCAGTTTGTTGAAAAACCGAGCCGCCATGGCCTCGCCCTGCACCAAGCCCATGGTGCCTGCGTAGCTGTAGGGGACGATGGCTTGCGGGTAGTGTGCTGCAATCGATCTTAGTTTTGTAGCGATATCCGACAGTGCGGCATCCCAAGACACGGGCTCAAAACGTCCCAGCCCTTTGGGACCAACACGTTTTAATGGTGTCAGAATGCGCTCGGGGTGGTAGGTACGCTCGGTGTAACGCGATACTTTGGTGCAGAGTACGCCATCGGTTTGCATATGTGCGGGGTTGCCCTGCACTTTGACTGCGATACCGCCCACCACCGTAGTCACCAATGCGCAGGTATCGGGGCAATCGTGCGGACAAGCGCCGCGAATGGTGACGGATGCAATCTCAGTGGTCATATGACCATTTTAAGGGTTTGCTTGCTAATCTGCCCGCAGTGCTGCCTTGAGTGTTTCACCAATTTCAGGTTTGCCGGCAAACGGGTTGGTCGGGTTGCGGATTTGCACCACATCTTCCATGCGTGTTTGCACAGATGCCAGGGCTTTGGGGTGGCTGTAGATGTAGAACTGGTCATTTGCAATGGCATCAAACACCTTTTGCGCCATATCTGCCGCGCTGACTTTGCCAGAACCCACCGCCTTGTCACTCATGGCCTGACCGATGAGCTGACTCTTGGTCGGTTTGGCATCGCTGCTGGTAAATTCACTCGGCTTGTTGCGGTGGCTTTGCGCAATGCCTGTCGCGACAAAGAAGGGGCACAGCACGGAGGCGCTGATCTGGTCGGTCACCAGTTTCAAATCTTGGTAGAGTGTCTCCGTCAAGGCAACAACGGCATGTTTGCTGACGTTGTAGACGCCCATGTTGGGGGCGTTGAGCAAACCGGCCATGCTGGCGGTGTTGACAATGTGACCCTGATAGGTGGGGTCTTTTTTGGCGGCATCCAGCATCATCGGTGTGAAGACGCGCACACCATGCGCCACACCCATGAGGTTGACACCGATGACCCATTCCCAGTCTTTCAGCGTGGTTTCCCAGATCAAACCGCCCGCGCCTACGCCTGCGTTATTGAATACGAAGTGGGGCGCACCCAGGTTAGTAAGCACATCTTGTCCCATGGCTTCAACCTGATCTGCTTTAGAAATATCCAAGCAATAAGACATGACTTTCCCGCCCTCACCATGCTTTCTAGATGCTTCGCTGATTTCGGCCGTTGCTTTATATAGCGCATCTTCTTGCACATCTATCAAAACAATATTCATACCAAGTTTGACTGCAATGCGGGCGCATTCCAAACCAAATCCAGAGCCTGCGCCTGTCAAGACGGCGGTTTTATGCTTGAAATTTGTGATCATCTTGAACTTTCTCTTATCAATTTTCGACTTTTTTGAGGATAAAGCCCATGCGCGGAAAATGGACATGGACTTCGCCAGCGCGCTCATCATGCCTGCGTAAGGTGTAGTGCATGCGTGTTGCGGCGATCAGTTCACCTTGTGTCGGCTCAGGCCCGAAGGATTCGCTGGCTATGGTGACCGCGCTACCCAGTGGTATGCCGTGCTCATCCTGGAAACTTGAATGTACATCATCATTTTCAATGCCAACCGGCGTATTATTTGCACAGATAGCTATCGAATCTATAGCACTTAATTTGCCACTCTGTGCATGGCCGATCGCTGCCATGCGGTCCATCCAGCTCAGCACATTCGGCGTCGCGCCGAAAATACCCGCCATGACAGACGTGCGATGCCGTGTAAACCACAGCGGGTGGTAAACGGCAAAGTCTGCGATGCAGGGCTTGTCACCCATTAAGAATGGATGTTCATCCAACATACTTGAGATGCGTCGCAAGTAAGATTTGTAGCTGGCAGCAGCATCAGCAGTTGGTAAACGCGGCATGCCAGAGCGCATCTTTGCGCGATCTTCCGCAAATATTTTTGCATTCTCGATGGCCTCGGTCGCTTGCGGGCTGTCAATGCCAAACATTTGTGCAGCGCCGGCTGGGCTAAAGTTGTAGCCCATGGCTGCCCAGAACAATGTCGTGTCCCCCCATTGGGCAATGATTCGCGCAGCGCCTTTTTGATGCTCCGGGTACAGCGTCGGGTTCGGTTGTATTTTCTCCAGCACGTCACAAATCAAGGCGCTGTCGCAATAGATATCCGCACCAATCTGCATGAAAGGCGTTTTACGATAACCGCCCGTCAAGGCGATCACATCAGGTTTGGGCATGACGGGCGGAATGATGACGGACTGCCAGTTCAAACCCTTGTAGCCAAAAATAAGCCTTATCTTTTCAGAAAAAGGAGAATTTGGGTAATGGTGCAGGATGATATCGGACATGGGAATTACGGTGTAGTTAGTTGCTAAAGTGTTAATTAACGAGGCATAGCGCGCTGAATGATGGCGTCAAAGTCAAGCTGCGCACCCAAGGTGCCAAAAGCCTGCCCCCAATCGCCACCTAAAC
>JAYUCJ010000075.1:0-32471 GCA_043740415.1 Polaromonas sp.
ACAACAGACCACGCGAATGTTTAGGTTTTAAAACCCCTGTTGAGGTATTATTCAATCTCGATCCGCGCTGTCGCGCTTCGATTTAGAAGTCACGATTTATGCCTTATTTCCCCTACATCCCCGCATAATTCGGCCCACCACCACCTTCAGGGGTCACCCAGACGATGTTCTGCGTCGGGTCTTTGATGTCGCAGGTTTTGCAGTGGACGCAGTTTTGGGCGTTGATCTGCAGTCGGTCGGTGTTGTCTTCGTTTTTGACGAACTCGTAGACACCGGCGGGGCAGTAGCGGGCTTCGGGGCCGGCGTATTTGGCCAGGTTGATAGCTACTGGGACGGAGGCGTCTCTCAAAGTCAAATGCGCGGGTTGTTGTTCTTCGTGGTTGGTGTTGCTGATGAAGACGCTGCTCAGGCGGTCAAAGGTCAGCTTGCCATCTGGTTTGGGGTAGACGATGGGTTTGCATTCTGCTGCGGGCTTCAAGTAGGCGTGGTCCGGCTTGTCGCGGCGCAGGGTCCAGGGGATGTGGCCGCGCAGGACGAACTGCTCGAAGCCGTTCATCAAGGTGGCCACGGTCAGGCCGTGTTTGAACCAGTTTTTGAAGTTGCGGTCTTTGTTCAGCTCGGTGTGCAGCCAGCTTTTCTCGAAGGCTTCGGGGTAGGCGCTGAGTTCATCGTGCTGGCGGCCAGCCACAATCGCGTCATAGGCGGCTTCGGCGGCCTGCATGCCGGTTTTGATGGCAGCGTGGCTGCCTTTGATGCGGCCTACGTTGAGGTAGCCGGCGTTGCAACCGATCAATGCGCCACCTGGGAACACGGTTTTCGGCAGGGCGTTGATGCCGCTGGCGTTGATGGCGCGTGCGCCGTAGCCCAGGCGCTTGGCCGTGACCTCGCCTTGGTCGTTTTCAAGGTAATAGCGCACATTCGGGTGGGTTTTCCAGCGCTGGAATTCTTCAAACGGACTCAAATACGGGTTGCTGTAGCCCAAGCCGGTGACAAAGCCGAGCGCGACTTTGTTGCCCTCCATATGGTATAAAAACGAGCCGCCGTAGGTGTCAGCATCCATAGGCCAGCCGGCGGTGTGCATCACAAAGCCGGGTTTGTGGCGGGCAGGGTCGATTTCCCACAGCTCTTTGATGCCCAAGCCCCAGCTTTGCGGGTCGCGGCCTTCGTCGAGTTTGAACTTTTCAATCAACTGCAAGCCCAGATGACCGCGCGCGCCTTCGGCAAACACCGTGTATTTGGCGTGCAGCTCCATGCCGAGTTGGAAACTCACCATCGGCTCGCCGTCTTTGCCAATGCCCATGTTGCCGGTGGCGACGCCTTTGACCGAACCGTTCTCGTTGTACAACACCTCAGCGCCCGTGAAGCCGGGGAAGATCTCCACGCCCAACGCCTCAGCCTGCTCGCCCAGCCACTTGGTAAACGCACCCAGGCTGATGATGTAGTTGCCGTGGTTTTGGTAGATGGGGGGCAGCAGCATGTTTGGCACGCGGGTGCCAGACTTTTCGCTGAGGAACATGATGGCGTCTTCCGTCACCGGCTGGTTCAGCGGGGCGCCCAGTTCTTTCCAGTTCGGAATCAGCTCGTTCAACGCAATCGGATCCATGATCGCGCCCGACAAGATGTGCGCGCCCGGCTCAGAACCTTTTTCCAAGACAACGACGGAGACATCGGTGCCTTTTTCCGCTGCGAGCTGCTTCAAGCGGATGGCGGTCGCCAGACCACCGGGGCCGCCACCGACAACGACGACGTCGTATTCCATGGATTCGCGCGGGCCGTATGTGGCGAGGATCTCTTGTGGGGTCATGGGGTGCTTTCTAAATTTCTTGGTTGAACCAGTCGGAATGAAGCTATTTTAGGGGGTAGAGAGGCCTGAATATCGTCGTTAGAATGAATGCCATGAAATTCATCATTCCAGAAAAGAAAAAACTCATTTATGAAATGTCCATGCCCATCCGTTGGGGCGACATGGACGCCATGGGGCACGTCAACAACACCATTTACTTCCGCTATTTGGAGACCTGCCGCATCGACTGGATGAGCTCGATTGGCGCTTTGCCCGACCCGAACGGCGATGGCCCGGTCATCGTCAATGCATTTTGCAACTTCTATAAACAGCTGGAATACCCGGGCGATGTGGTCGTCAAAATGTACGTCAGCGACCCCGCCAGAACCACGTTTGAAACTTGGGGAACGATGGAGCGGGCGGATCAACCCGGTGTGATTTACGCCGCTGGTGGCGCAACGACGATTTGGGTGAATTTCCCGAAACAGAAGGCGCATGACCTGCCGGATTGGATGCGGCAGATCGTGACAGTGGATTGAGACAAAACCCGTAAAGCCTTCAAAATAAAATTCAAAATATGCCTCTAGCCGGCGTATTTATTGCCTAAGGTGCTATCAAAAGTATAGTAATTTTGAATTTAAGCTGAATTCAGCGAACCGCCCGCCAATTGTTTGCGTGGGTTTCTAGCCACTTCGCCGCCAGCTGCTGGTTATCGCCAAACGGGTCGTGGTTGGGGTGGAAATCGCGTTTGAAGTAGGCCAGCAGTGGCAGGGTACAGCGCCAGAGAAAACCGTTTTTACCGATCAAAAACTTCGCCGCGCCCCACCACGTGCTGGGTTGGAACAGGCTGCCGTCGTGCCACAGGTTCAGCGTGGTTTGCCGAGCTGTGTCATAGCTGAACAGCACCAGCACGTAGAGGTACCAGCGGATGCGCCAAACGTAGTTGCCGCCTATGGCTTGGTAGACGTCAAAGGCGACGGCTTTGTGCTCGGTTTCCTCCGCCGCGTGCCAGCGCCACAGGGTCGTCATTTTCTCGTCCGCCCCCGCAAACCATGATTCGTAGCGCAGCGTGCCGTCGGCAAACACGGCGGTGCAGTGCTCAAAAGCGGCGGTCACCGCCAGCATGTGGATGGGTTTGATGTTTTGTTGGCGTGCAAAATCCAGCCGTTTGGTCGCCCAATGTTCCCAGCGGTTGACCAAGCCTTGCGTCGCCAAGTGCTCGTTGTACAAGTTGTGGATGCGTCGGTGCGTGGCTTCTTGGCCTATGAATTGCGCCACGGTGGCGCGCAGTTGCACGTATTCGGCCGTATCGGGCAGCAGCTTGGCGCAGTCGCGCACCGCGTCGATAAAGCTTTGCTCACCCACGGGGAAGCTCATGGAAAGCGCGTTGTAATACTGGCTCAAAAACGCATTGCCACCGTGCCAATGGCGGTCAAAGCCGCTTTCGATGTCGATTTCAAGCTTGCGGACGGTGAGCTGGGGGCTGTTGTCAATCATCCCCAAACTATATCTTTATTTGGCTTTGGGCGCTCTGGGTTCTCTGCCATCATGTAAAACTTAGGGTTTGGAGTCAGGCCGCTGAAACTGGCATTACACGATGGCATGACGTTCTCAGTCATCGAATCTTGAGTACCACTTCAAGATACTCACTGGGTACCACCATCGACCCATCGGTTGCGCGGTTGAAATGTTGCACGAGTTTGAACACATCGGCAGAAAATGACGCCTGTTTGTCTGCGCCAACCGCCATGAACGCCTTTTGCATCGGACCGTAGTAGGTGCGGAACGTGTCGAACCAGTGCTGCGGCGAACGGTAGCGAAACACGAAATTCTTCCGCTCCGTCTCAAGCCTATCGATACGCTTACCAAACAGCACACGCAGGTGTTCTTCCGTACCCCAAAGCGAGGGTGACTTGATACCTGCGGCGGGTGGGATATAGCGGCCAATCAGCCTGAACAACTCACCGATGAAGCTGGTCGGTGTCCAGTTTGCCAAGCCTATTTTGCCGCCAGGCTTGCACACCCGGGCGAGTTCACCGGCCGCCCGTTCCTGATCGGGCGTGAACATCACACCAAACGTGGACAGTACGATGTCAAACGATGCGTCGGGATAGGGGAGGTTCTCGGCATCTGCTTCTTCAAATCGCACGGCCAAACCCTCGGCACTCGCCCTGGCTCGGCCACGTTCTAACAGCGCACCCACATAATCGGTCGAGACAACGTCGCACCAGCGTCGCGCCGCTGCCAACGTCGCGTTGCCATTGCCGGCGGCAACATCAAGCACCCGCTGGCCTGCGCGTAAATCGAGCGCTTCGCACAGATTTTCACCGACGATCTGCAAAGTGGTGCCAATCACAGCATAGTCGCCTGTGGACCAGGCGGCCTGCTGCTTTTGCTTGACGGCAACAAAATCGGCGACGGGTGGGGTGATAGTAGGTTGCATAAGAGTTTCCATGAATGTACTCCTGAAGAATGGTTTTCTCACGTCGTGAAAGGCCTTAGCCCTTCACCTTCTCGATCATGTGATTGATGACATGGCTGTGCTGGTTCTGTGGGCTGAACATGATGATCTCGGCGTCGGCATCGACCTTCACGTTGTGCCCCGGCGGCCAGTAAAACAAGTCACTGGCGTTGACCGTCTCCTGGGTGCCGTTCGCGTCGGTGGTGGTGAGTTGCCCGCGCAAGACGTAGCCCCAGTGTGGGCATTGGCACATATTGCCCTCCAGTCCCTGAAACAGCGGCGTGGTATCGACGCCGGCCGAGAGGCTGAAGTACTCGCCGCTGATCTTCCCCAGACCTGTTGCATCGCCGAAATCCGTTTGCTGACGGATCACGGCACCGGGTATCTGCATCTTGACGGCTACGTTGTCTTTGGCGATTTTCATGGTAGTTTCTCCTAGAAGTTGACTTGTTGAATTATTTGCTGCGGGGGCGCGATGCCTTGCGCCTCACCCAGGCGCTGGCAAAGGGTGCTTGTTTGCAAGCGATCAGAGAACGACGAGTACTTCGTTCTTCGTGTCCTCGTCTATGCCATTCTTGGTCATCACGCCGACGATGTCGTCCATCGCTGCCAAGAACTCCTGCTCAGTGACACCCACATCTTCATGCGCACCGAGCATGCCCTTGCCTGTGTAAGTGGGGGGCGTACCTGAGCCATTTGTTAAAAATTCGCCAATCAGCTGCTTGGTATGTACCATGTCTTCGATTTTTTCGAATCGCGTCTTGACATAAGGGTTCACCAAATGTGCGGCAACGACATCGTCCACAAGATGCGCAATGCCTTCGTTTTCCCCCAGTCGTTGATAAAGTGTCGTAGTCATAAAAAACTCCTTTGGTGTTCAGGTTTTCGTTGATTTCACTGTCATGAAACGCATTTCCTGTTTCGGAACACGTAAAGGTATTGAACACCCGATGCCGGACCTCTGGGTCTCCCAAAAATAGACAGTTGGGGTGACAAAAAGGGGGACAAATGCAAGTTGCTGGGATAAGATGCTCTGATAGGGCATTCAGAACAGGCACCGAAGATGAATGAGCAGGGCAACTCTTTTGGCTATTGGTTGCGACGGCGACGCAAGGCGCTCGACCTGACCCAAGACGCGCTTGCCCAAAAAGTTTGCTGCTCGCAGGCGGCGATCAAAAAAATTGAAGCAGAAGAGCGTCGTCCTTCCAAAGCCTTGGCATTGCGCCTGGCCGAGCAACTGATTGTTCCTGCACAGGAACGGCTGGCCTTTTTGGAAGCTGCCCGGTCGCTGCAGATTTCTGATCGATTCCAAGGGGCTAGACAGCCCATCACATCGCTCAGCAGCTCAGATATGTCTAGGGTGGGTGATGCAGGAAACCCGCCTCCACAAGGCGATCAGGCATTTCCCTTTGTCGGGCGTAACAACGAATATGGGGAATTCCTAGGGCTGATCGCACGACTCACGACGGGCTGTGGGCAGGTGGTATTCATTCAGGGCGAGGCTGGCATCGGCAAAAGCCGCCTTCTGGCTGAAGTGTCGGCTTATGCACGGCAACAGGGTTTGTATTTGCTGAATACGCGTTGTTATGAAATTGAGCGTGCCATCGCGTATCAGCCCGTTATTGACCTTGCCACACAGGCTTGCTTGAGCGCGCCGGTTGAGCTCTTGCACAAGATCGCACCTACCCTTGTGGCGGAGATTGCAGCCTTGGTGCCGGCCATGGCTGAGCGTGCAAGTCGCCTGCAGCCTTTGTCTGCAGACTATCCCGAGGCGCGGCAGGCACGCCTGTTTCAGGCGCTGATGCAACTTTTCGACGCGCTGGCGCAGGGTCGACAGCTGATTGTCATGATCGACGATATGCAATGGGCCGACGAGGCCAGCCTGCAGTTCTTGCATTTTCTGGCGCGCCAAGTTGCCAACGTGCCGATTCTCGTTGCCTGCGCCTACCGGGATGAGGAACTCGCGAGCAATTCAGCTTTGGTCAGTCTGGTCGAAAGTCTGCGGCGTGAACCGCATACACAGCACATGACACTGGCGCGACTCAGGCCAGCCGACACCGAAATTTTGCTGACACTGGTAAATGACCCAAAACTGAAGTCACCTGATCTCGCGACGCGGCTTCATAGTGAAACGGATGGCAATCCGTTCTTCTTGTGGTCGATCATCCATTCACTGAGTGAAGACGAAAACGGCTCAATCAAGGACAAAAATCTGCCTTTGCCCGATGCGCTGCGTGACTCGGTGCGCGTGCGCCTGGCTCGCGTACCCGCTGAAGATCGACCTTTGCTAGATCTGGCGGCGGTGCTGGGACATCGTTTCGACTTTGAGATGCTGTTGGCGCTGACCCGGTTGCCGGAGGCGCGTTTTTTGCACACCATGGAGTCGTTGGTGAAGCGCAGACTGCTGATTGAGGATCCCGAATGGGGTGTCTATGATTTTAGCCACGACAAAGTGCGCGAAGTGGTGTACCGCGACATTGGCAGCGCGCGGCGCGTGTTGCTGCATCGTGCGGTGGCCGAGATGTTGGAGCTGCAAACGGGCAACCCAGGGCATGAGCGCGATGCCCGCCTTGCCGAGCACTTTGAGCGCGGCCACGTGTGGGCTAAGGCTGTGCATTACCTGAGTTTGGCCGCTGACCACTCTCAGAAACTGTTTGCTATGCGCGAATCATTGCAATGGTTTGATCGCGCCATCGCCCTGCTGCAAGCGCATCCCGATGCGGCATCACAGTCGCAGCAGCTAGCCGTCATCGAGCAACGTGGTGCGGCGCGTGTGCAAGCTGGCCAGACTGAAGGGGCGGTGAGCGACTTTCAGCGGGTGATTGAGGCAGCGCGCGCAGCCGGCGAAAACGAGCACGCGCGGGATGTTTTGATTCAACTGGGGATGGCACATCGACGTGCTGACGCCTACGAACAAGCCATTGTCTGCCTGGATGAGGCGCTCGAGATATCGCTGGCCATGGGTGATGAGCGGCATGCCGCTGATACCTTGTACCACCTGGGCACAGTAGCATGGAGCAATGGCCGCAATGATTTGGCGATCCGCTACCACCAGCAGGCCGTGGACATCTGCGAGCGTCTGCTGTTGACCGACATTGTGGCGGTGCAGGCTTTTCATGGTCGTGGTGAAGCGTATTTTGCCAAAGGCGAGCCGACTGCGGCGATCGTTTGTTTCTCGCGTTCGCTGGAATTGGCACGCGGTATTGGCGATAGGAGTTATGAATCAGAGAACTTGATGATGATCGGATGGGCCTGCACAGGTCATATGGGACTGGCCGACTACCCACGTGCGCTCTCGCACTTCGACGCAGCCTTGGTCATCGCACGCAACGCTGACCTGCAATGGCATCTGGGCCCTACGCTGATCGGACGTGCCAATGTACAAATAGCGCTGGGTGAATTTGACAAAGCCTGGGCCGATTTAAATGAGGCGTTACCCCGCCTGGAGGTGTTGAAGCTGGTTCGGTACCAGATCATGGCGCAGGACGCTTTAGGTGGCCTGTTCCTAGCTCTCAATCAGCCAGATCGAGCAGTAGAAAATTTTGAAAACGGCCTGAAACTCGCGCACGATGCTGGACTCGTCTACTGGCAACCCAGATTGCAAGCCAATCTGGTGTCAGCACAATTGCGGTTGGGGCTTCCACATAATCAAACCGCGTTGCAATCGGCTCTGCAGTACGCGCAAGATCACGATGAAGTCTGGATGACGGTACGTTGTCTGGAGGTTCTCGCTGAATCGGCACTGGCGAATGGTGACACGCAAGCTTGCATCGCCTATGCAGATCAGTTGTCATCACTGGCATCGCATGGTGGCATGCGCGAAATGATGGGACAAGCGCATCGTTTGCGCGGCATGGCCAATGTTGCCCTAGGCGTCAAAAGTGATGATCAAGTACAGCCTTGAACGACGGGATGAATAGCGACTTCAGCACTACATTTACTTTTGTTTAGGTACGCGTCCCATCAAATAAAACTCCGGATTCGGCATCATGCCGCTGAAACTGGCCATGCGGTTGGACAGGCCGAAAAACGCGGTGATGGCGGCAATGTCCCAAATGTCTTCGTCGTCAAAACCGTGGGCGTTCAAGATGTCGAAATCGATGTCTTCCACATCCGCCGAGTGGTTGCAAATCTTCATCGCAAAGTCCAGCATGGCGTGCTGGCGTAGGCTGATATCTGCTTTTTTGTAGTTCACCGCCACTTGGTCGGCCACCAATGGCTTTTTCTCGACAATCCGCAAAATTGCCCCGTGCGCGACCACGCAATACAGGCAGCTGTTCGCCGCGCTGGTGGTGGTGACGATCATCTCCCTGTCACCCTTGCTCAGGTTGCTGGTGCGACCGACCGACTCAGGCACCATCAGCGCATCGTGGTAGGCAAAAAAGGCCCGCCATTCGGCTGGCCGGCGCGCAAAGGCCAAGAAGACATTCGGCACAAAACCGGCTTTTTTCTGGACTTCCAGCACCTTGGCGCGAATGTCGTCAGGCAGGTCTTTAAGTTCGGGGGCGGGGTAGCGGGAAGTGTGCGGTGTGGGCAAAGTCATGCCTTTAGTTTAATCCTAAAGAACTCGCCCGACAAATCAGCTTTTATGAATCAGCCTTGACGTTCGCAGCTCTGGCAACGATGGTCCATTTTTGTTGTTCAGCCTTGATGAAATCGGCAAACTTTTGGATGCTGCCGCCGCCGTCTTCCGCGCCGTAGAGTTCCATTTTCTCCTGCACATCCGGCATGGCCAGCACTTTGTTGATGTCCTCGTTCATGCGTTGCGCCATGGCTTGTGGCATCTTGCCGGGCCCTACCAAACCGTACCACACGGTCGCCTCAAAGCCAGGGAAGCCAGATTCGGCCATGGTGGGTACATTGGGGAGGCTTTTAGCGCGTTTTAGGCGCGTTTGTGCGATTGCAATGGCTTTGCCGCCTTTGACGTGCGGTATAGCCGATGTCATGGTTTCAAAGCAGTAATTGACCTGGCCGCCGATCAAATCCACCAGCGCGGGGCCGGAGCCACGGTAGGGGATGTGCAGGGCAAATACTTTGGCCTGCAGCTTGAATATTTCAAGCGCAAAGTGCTGCGCTGAGCCGCCCCCCGCGCTGGCAAAACTGATCTGGCCAGGGTTGGCTTTGCACAACGCGACCACGTCTTGCACAGTGCGGGCGGTCTGGTTGGTGTTGCAAATCAGCAGATTCGGCGTGATGCCGACCATGCTGATAGGGGCAAAGTCTTTGATGGCGTCGTAGTTCAACTTGTTGCCTGAACCTGCCGCGTTCAGAGCCGGTGCCAGCGCGTGGCTGTTGATATGCGCCATCAACAAGGTGTTGCCATCAGGTGCTTGCTTGCTGACAAAGTCTGCAGCAATCACACCGGCCGCTCCAGCCTTGTTTTCAATCACCACCGGGTTGCCCCACATCACCTGCAGCTTTTGACCAATCACGCGGGCCAGCGCATCGGTGCCGCCGCCGGGTGGAAAGCCGACGATGATTTTGATCGGGCCGGTCGGCAGGTTCTGGTTCTGGGCGCGCAGCATCGGCGAAGCCAAGGCGGCTGCACCCGCAGCGGCTGCGGATATCAAAGTTCTGCGTTGCATGATTTGTCTCCTGAATCTAAAAAATTTATGCCGTAGTTATATGTCGTATTTTTATGCCGTAGGCGCTAGATTGGCGCTGAAATAATCCATCGCCGCTTGCACGCCACTCCCTGTCAATTTAACACCGGCCAGTTTCAGCCCCATTTCACAGCCACCCAGAGCGGCAATCAAGGTCAAATCATTGCAATCACCCAGATGCCCAATGCGGAACATGCGACCTTTGAGCTTGCCCAAACCGGTGCCGAGCGAGCAATCAAAGCGCTCTTGGATGATTTTGCGCACTTTATCGGCATCAACACCTTCTGGCGTGACCACACCGGTGAGGATGGGGGAGTACACCGCTGCGTCCAGGCACAAAACCTCCAAACCCCAGGCCCGCACCGCTGCGCGCACGCCCTCAGCCCAGCGCAGGTGGCGCGCAAAGGTGGCTGGCAGGCCGCCAAAGCGGGTATCGAGCAACATGTCGCAAGCGGCATCCAAGCCGTAGAGCAAGTTGGTGTTGGGCGTGGTTGGCCAAAAACCGGTTTTATTCATCTCAATAATCTCGTCCCACGCCCAGTAAGACTTGGACATGGTGGCCAGTTTGCTGGTCGCAATCGCCTTGGGTGACAGCGCGTTGAAGCTGATGCCAGGCGGCATCATCAAGCCCTTTTGGCTGCCGCTGATGCTGACGTCTGCCCCGCAGGCATCATGGTCATAGTCAGCAGATGCCAAGCCGCTGATGGTATCCACCAGCAACAGGGCAGGGTGTTTTGCTGCGTCGATGGCTTTGCGTACCGCGGCGATATTGCTGGTGACACCGGTAGACGTTTCGTTGTGCACGACGCAGACGGCTTTGATGCTGTGCGCGGTGTCGGCTTTGAGCCGCGCTTCTATCATCTCGGCTTGCACGCCGTGGCGGTAGGCGTTGGGCAAGCCGGTGCTGGCGTCTGTGCCCGCCATGGTGATGATTTCAGCGTTCAAGCCCAAGCGCGCCGCCAGTTTTTGCCATAGCCACGCAAAATGCCCGGTTTCGTACATCAAGACATGGTCGCCCGGGCTGCAAACATTGACCAAAGCGCCTTCCCAAGCGCCCGTACCGGAGGCGGGGTAGATGATGACGGGTTGCTGGGTTTTAAAAATTTGCTTGATCTTACCCAGCACCTGCAAACCCAGCGCGCCAAACTCGGGGCCACGGTGGTCGATGGTCGGGTAGCTCATGGCGCGCAGAATACGGTCAGGCACGGGTGAGGGGCCGGGGATTTGTAAAAAGTGGCGGCCTGTGGGGTGAAAGTCTAAATTCAACACGTTCAAAGTTCCTGTCAATGATTGATCTATCTTGCTAACTATCCATTGCAATTTTTGCATACAAAATATAATTGTCAACCTAAAGTTTACCTTTAAAGCAAATATTACCTTTGATAAATTTTATTGACGTAATAATAATTTGCATACAAAATACAAAAATGACTGCACAAATTATCTCCATTCCCCGCGCAGCGCTGCATGAGCAAGTGGCTTACCGATTGCGCGAATTACTGGTCGAAGGCGCGATTGCACCCGGTGCCAAGCTCAACGAACGCGAATTGGCCCTGCAATTGAACGTTTCAAGAACACCCTTGCGCGAGGCGATCAAAATGCTGGCGGCTGAAGGCTTGGTCGAATTGCTGCCGAATCGGGGTGCGGTGGCTGTCAGCTTGAACGAGCAGGGCGTGCGCAACACCTTTGAGGTGATGGCGGGCTTGGAGGGGATGTCAGGCGAACTGGCGGCGCAACGGATTTCTGAGGCGCAGTTGACCGAAATCAAAGCCCTGCACTTTGAGATGCTGGCGGCCCACGCACGGCGCGATTTGTCGACCTATTACCGCATCAACGCGCAGATTCACCGCGCCATCAATACCGCAGCAAACAATGACGTATTGACAACGACCTACAGCCAAGTTAATGCAAGACTGCAGGCGCTGCGTTTCCGCTCGAACCAGGACGAAGCCAAATGGTCGCGCGCAGTGGCCGAGCATGGGCAGATGATCGAGGCCTTGACCAGACGCGACGGCGCAGCTTTGAAAGCTGTGCTGGTGCAGCATCTGCACCATAAACGCGACGTGGTGATTGAGCAAATCCGCGCTGAAGCATCCCTTAAAGCGTCCTCTAATACAGCTAAAAAAGCCGAGAAAGTATCCGCATGAGCGCAAGACCACCCCTAGCCGCAGGCAACATCCTCGCGCAACGCCTCGGCACAGAAACGCAGGGCGAAGTACTCTTCAGCCCCGCAGACCGTGGCCGCTACGCCACCGATGCGTCGATTTATCAAGTCATCCCGGTGGGCGCTTTTGTACCCAAAACATCACAAGATGTTGAATTGGCGCTCGATATCTGCCGTGATTTGCATGTCCCCATCGTGGCGCGCGGCGGTGGCACCAGCCAGTGCGGGCAGACCGTGGGCGCGGGCTTGGTCATCGACCACAGCAAGCACATGCGCCGGGTTTTGGACTTGAATGTGGCAGAACGCAGCGTCAAAGTCGAGCCCGGCATTGTGCTGGACCACCTCAATGCGCAGCTCAAGCCGCACGGCCTGTGGTATCCGGTGGATGTGTCCACCAGCGCGCAGGCGACGCTGGGCGGCATGGCCGGCAACAATTCCTGCGGCTCGCGCAGCATCGCCTATGGCAACATGGTGCACAACGTGCTGGGGGTAGATATTTTGCTATCAAGCCGGCGTAAAATAAGCCTAAGCAGCTATCAAAATAGTAGTGGCATAGAGCGCGAATTGGGCGACCATGTCAAATCATTGGCGCATGCTTTGCAGCCTGACATCACGGCAAACTGGCCCAAAGTCATGCGCCGCGTGGGAGGCTACAACCTCGATATTTTCAACAATCAGAATGAGAAGCCTTACACGTCAGACGGCTCGGTCAATCTGGCGCATCTGTTTGTCGGCAGCGAAGGCACGCTGGGTATCACGCAAGCGCTCACGCTCAAACTTTGCGAGCTGCCCAAGACCAAGGTGCTGGGCGTGGTCAATTTCAACAGTTTCCATAAAGCGATGGATTCGGCGCAGCACATTGTCAAGCTGGGTGTTGATGGCTTGTTGACCGCGGTGGAACTGGTCGACCGCACAATGCTGGATTTGGCATTGCAGAATCCCGCTTTCGCGCCCACGATCCGCACCGCACTCGTCAAACCTGATGCTCCCACGCCCGAAGCGGTTTTGTTGGTTGAGTTCGCAGGTGCAAACAAAGCTGATTTGCTACCTAAGTTGCGCCAATTGACCGAGCTGATGGGCGATCTGGGGCTGCCAGGCTGCGTGGTGGAAATGACGGACGATGCCCCGCAGAAAAACCTGTGGGAAGTGCGCAAAGCTGGGCTGAACATCATGATGAGCCTCAAAGGCGATGGCAAACCCGTCAGTTTTATTGAAGATTGCGCCGTGCCGCTGGAGCACTTGGCCGAATACACCGATGGTTTGACCGAGGTGTTTCGCAAACACGGCTCGCGCGGCACCTGGTACGCCCACGCCAGCGTGGGCACGCTGCATGTACGGCCGATCCTGGACATGCGCCGGGGCGGGGCGGACGGTGGCGCGGCCAAAATGCGCGAGATTGCCGAAGAAGCCAGCGCCCTGGTGCGCAAATTCAAAGGCGCGTACAGCGGCGAGCATGGTGATGGTCTGTGCCGCGGCGAATGGATTGAGTGGCAGTTTGGCCCAAAAATCAACGAAGCCTTCAAAGCCATCAAGCAGCATTTAGACCCCATCAACTTGCTATGCCCAGGCCGCATGGTCAGCATGCCAGAGCAGCCTGTGCCCAAGATGGACGACTCGCGCCTGATGCGCTTTTCATCCGGCGCCGCCGACGACAAACCCTACCGCGTCATCCCGCTCAAGCCCGCGCTCGACTGGAGCGCTTGGAATGTACAAAACGACCCCGTCACAGAGCAAACCACCGCCCCCGGAACCGGCGGCGACCCCGCTGAAGGCTTTGCCAAAGCGGCAGAGATGTGCAACAACAATGGCCACTGCCGCAAGTTTGACGCCGGCACCATGTGCCCCAGCTACCGCGTCACCCGCGACGAAAAGCACCTGACACGCGGCCGCGCCAACACCTTGCGCTTGGCTTTAAGCGGGCAACTGGGCACGGACGGGCTGGCCAGCGAAGAAGTGCACGAAGCCATGGATTTATGCGTCGGCTGCAAAGGCTGCAAGCGCGATTGCCCCACGGGCGTGGACATGGCCAAGATGAAGGTCGAGTTTTTGCACCACTACAAGGCCAAGAACGGCTACACCCTCAAAGACAAACTCATCGCCAGGCTGCCCGACTACGCGCCTTGGGGGGCAAGATTCGCACCGCTGCTGAACCTGCGCGACAAAGTACCGGGTTTGGCCAAGCTCAGTGAAAAGCTGCTGGGTTTCTCAGAAAAGCGCACGTTGCCGCAGTGGCAAAGCAAGACGTTCTGGAATTCAGCGCCCGTATTCGCCTCCAAAGAAGAAGTTTTAGGGGCTAAAAAACCAGTTGTCTTGTTTGTCGATACATTCAATGCATTTTTTGAGTCCAACAACGCTATTTCCGCCTTAAAAGTGCTTATAGCCGGCGAATATACTGTCGGTGTAGCTACTAAAACAGTAGCAAAAAATAGTGCCTCTAGTAGTGCCTTATGCTGCGGTCGTACCTACTTGGCCAGCGGCATGGTGGACGAGGCGCGTGAGAAGTTGCGCGAGCTGGTCGCCGCTTTGCTGCCATATGCCCAAAAAGGCATCGCCATCGTCGGCTTGGAGCCCAGCTGCCTGCTGACGCTGCGCGACGAAGCCCTGGTGATGGGCTTGGGTGAAGACGCCAAGTTGGTGAGCCGGCACGCTTTCTTGTTGGAAGAGTTTTTGGCGAATGAGGCTAAAACCGGAAAATTGGACGTTTTGGCAGCCAAGCTCAAACCCGTCAACCAGCCGATTTTGCTGCACGGCCATTGCCACCAAAAAGCCTTTGATGCGGTCATCCCCATCATGGATGTCATCAAACTCATCCCCTGTGCAAAACCTGAGCTCATTGAGAGCAGTTGTTGTGGCATGGCGGGCAGCTTTGGCTACGAGGCCAGCCACTACGACGTGAGCATGCAAATGGCCGAACTCAGCCTGCTGCCGACCATCCGCAAGCAGCCCGACGCTATCGTGGTCGCCGATGGCACCAGTTGCCGCCACCAGATCCACGATGGCACGAAAGGCTCGCAGCAGCGCCAAGCGATTCATGTGGCGCAATTGTTGGCGGGTCAGCTCTGAGACAATAGGGGTTATGACTGAAAAAATTGAATCTCCGAAAATTGCGAAACTAGCTGACAAAGCCACTGATAAATTAGCTGACAAAGTCTGGACCGAACGCCCCGTTGAGTGGCTGAACGTCGAATCCTTGGACATCGAAGCCCAAGGCGTCGCCCACAAAGCCGACGGCAAAGTGGTGTTTATCGACGGCGCGCTGCCGTTTGAGGTGGTCAGCGCCAACACCAATCGCAAAAAGGACAACTGGGAGAAAGCGACGCTGACGGCGATCCAGCACGAATCGTCCCAGCGCGTCACCCCCGGCTGCCCGCACTTTGGCATGCACGAAGGCGCGTGTGGCGGCTGCAAGATGCAGCATTTGCATGTGGCGGCGCAGGTGGCGGTGAAGCAACGTGCTTTGGAGGATGGTTTGTGGCATTTGGGCAAGCTCAAAGCCGGCAACGTGATGCGCCCGATAGAAGGCCCAGCCTGGGGCTACCGCTACCGTGCCCGCATTTCAGTGCGTTTTGTGCGCAAAAAAGGCGAGGTGTTGGTCGGCTTCCACGAGCGCAAAAGCCGCTACGTGGCTGATATGAAGGTGTGCCATGTCTTGCCCAAGCACGTCAGCGACCTGCTCATGCCGCTGCGTGCGCTGATTGGCAGTATGGACGCCAAAGAGACGATTCCCCAGCTTGAACTGGCCGTCGGGGACGACGTGATTGCCATGGTGATTCGCCATATGGAACCTTTGAGCGAGGGCGACATGGACAAATTGCGCGCCTTCACGGTTGAGCATCCTGCCGTGCAATGGTGGCTGCAACCCAAAGGCTTGGATACCGTGCATTTGATGGACGAGAAGCTCGGCAAAGTCAGCACGCTGTTTTACGCTTTGCCACAGTTTGGTATCACCATGCCCTTCAAACCGACAGATTTCACGCAGGTCAACCCGCACATCAACCAGGTGCTGGTGGCGCGGGCGCTGCGTTTGTTGGACGTGCAAAAGTCCGAGCGGGTGATTGACTGGTTTTGCGGCTTGGGTAACTTCACGCTGCCGCTGGCGACGCAGGCGCGGGACGTACTGGGCGTCGAGGGGAGTGAGGAGCTGGTGGCTAGGTCGCGTCAAAATTACCTACTGAATAAGCATCCAGCCGGCGTATCTAATACCTTATCAGCTACTAATTTTGTAGTAAGAAACCTCTTTGAAATCAACGGAGCCGTGCTTGCTGCCGATGGCGGCGCTGAAAAATGGCTGATGGACCCACCGCGTGAAGGCGCGTTTGCACTGGTCAAAGCGTTGGTTGAACTGGTGACGCAAACTGAGGGTTTGGACACCGCATCAGACGCTGTGAAAAGCTGGCAGCCCCCCAAACGCATTGTCTACGTCAGCTGCAACCCCGCCACCTTGGCGCGGGATGCGGGACTGCTGGTCAACGAAGCGGGTTACACCTGCACGGCAGCAGGTGTGGTGAACATGTTTCCGCACACCGCGCACGTGGAATCGATTGCGGTGTTTGACTTGGTTTAACGCTCGCCTTAACTGGCGCGTGAGCGGGAAGTGAGCAGGGTACCAACACTGGCCATCAAAATGGCGAGGCGATGGACAGTGTGGCGTTCGTGTTGAATGCACTGTTTGAGACCGCTTCAGGTTAGGCGCTACATGCCTTAAACCCACTGAGTCAGTCGCTTATTTCGTTCACACTGTCGATCGAAAAGTTCAGCAATGTGCCATTCGGTCCACCGTTCACTTGCACGACGCCTTAAGATTCCTGTACGCTACCGAGCCATCATACATACAGTTATCAAGGCGTTTGAAGTTTTTTTCTGCAAATAATTTTATTATTTTTATAGCACCTTAAGCAATAAATATGCCGGCTAGAGTCATTTTTTAGTCTGTATAGTTGCTTTGCAAGACGTTCATCATGGCTTTAAGTGCGATGTATCTGCTGTGCAATGAATGCGTTGAAACCAATGAAAGCTTGTGTCATTGGCTCAAACTTATGCGTGTTTGCTTCCAACTGCGCCAGCGCCGCACAAGCAGCTTCTAAAGTCGATAGCTGATGCGGTTTTCGGGCTTTGCGGATGGTGTATTGTCCGGCTGGCAGATCAGCCAATTTCAATCTTGGCAAGGTTTGTAAATACGGGTTTTTGCAGAGTATCTTGCGGCTTTTCCTCCAAGTACCATCAATAATAATCAAACGAATATTATTTAAACTTGTCAAGTCTGTCGTATTTAACTCGGGTGGTGGTGCAATACCGAGTGAATGATCTTCAGGGGTAATCGGATAAAGCAGTATTGATTTTTTTGACGATAATAACTGTGTTTCATCAAATACTTCGCCCATTAATAATTGACTATTCGGCAAACACAAATGCAATAACCGCGCGGTGCCCTTGGTCTCAGCAACTTCCAGCGGATGTTGCAGTATCAAAACCTCGATGTCAGTATCAACTTTTGTTATCAAATGGCAAATGCAGCCCGTTTTGGCTCGCAGGCAAGTGGGGCAGCTGGGTCGCATGGCTCAGATCATTCTTGTTGTTATAGTTGCAACATTATCAATTCAACGCAACTAGGCAACCATGGTTCACTTCAAATATTTGCTGGTTTTACTAACGATGTTGGTCTGCAATGCGCAGGCTGAAGCCATCAATTTTTACGCCGCAGCTGGCGTCAAAGCACCTGCGGAGGAGATTATTGCTGCGTTTGAGCGAGCAACCGGACACACCGTTGTGCGTTTATATGACACGGCGGGTGCAGCAGAAGAGAAGTTTGTGGCAGCGGGTAAAAATGGCATTTTGATCACCACCGAAGTCCGCATCAACAAATCCAGCAAAGCACCCGCTACAGATGCAGGAGCACTTCAGGCAGGTAATATATTGGTTGTAGGTGATACATTGGCTGGTGCGGCGATGTCAGCCAGCTTTGCGCTAGCGAACCCAAACATCAGCATCGACACCTCGGACAAGCTCAAGCTGGCGCTGATAGCAGCCAAACGCATCGCCTTTTCTGACCCTGCGCGCGGCGCAACTGTGGGTGTGCATTTTATGAACGTGATTGACAAACTGGGCATGCGCGACGAGGTATTGGCTAAATCAACCAAGGCCAAAGACGGCATTGTAACCATGCGCTTGGTGGCGGTGGGCGAGGCGGATGTGGGCATCACCCAAGTGAGTGAAATCGTGCAATCGCAGCCTAAGCTGTTGCTCGGTGCCTTCCCGAAAGAGTTCGAACTGGCGACACGCTACAGCTCTTGGGTCGCCAGCGCTTCGTCAGACGCTACCAAATCGCTCGCAAACGCTTTTGGCAGTGAAGCAGGACGCAGCAGTTTGGCAAAAAATGGTTTACGACTCCCTTAAACACTGCAAAGCAAACGCAAATTTAAGGCTTCGGCACCCGAATGCGGCTGATCATCAACGAGCCTGAGATGGCAAACATCAGCACCAGCGGGTGAAACTTGAAGCCGGCGATCAGGTATTCGCCAAACCACATGTCTTCTCGCACCGCGCCGTACCAAGTTGCTAAAGCCATGATGGCGACCAGCACGATAGAGGTCGGAATCGGCGTGCCCTCAAAAAACTTGACTTTGCCAGATTCGTCAGCAAAACCTTCTGCTGTGACGTTAAACCGCGCCAGCCGCGAGACGCCGCAAGCGACGAAAAACACCAAAATCACCCGGTCATACAAGCCCTGCATGCCGCAACCGTAGGCGATGATGGCGGGTGCGACACCGAATGAAATAATATCGGCCAAAGAATCCAATTCACGCCCCAGAGCCGAAGACTTTTGCCGCCAGCGTGCAATGCGTCCGTCGAAGATATCAAAAATCAACGCCGCCAGAACCAAAGCGCAGGCAAACAAAATATGAATTTCTTCCTGCGTCTCAAGGTAGCTCATCGTTGAAAACAACGCCCCTGTGCCGCACACCGCATTACCGAGTGTGAACCAGTCGGCCAACGCAAATTCACGAATCATCGAGAAAGGCTTTGGTTTGTTGTTTTCTGTTGTCATATTCAATGGGTTTTTGTGGCTCATAACTGCAATATAGCCTATGTATGGGATATGTAAAGCGGAGCGACTAATAGAAATTTTTAGGAATTAACGACGGTAGAGTTGGCACAGATCAGCCAATTGCTGTGCATGCGGCGGCTGGACCTGACTCCAGTTGAAACGCCACTCCCAGTAACCTTCGCCCATGCCGGGGAGGTTCATACGGCAAGCGCCGCTCAGCCCCAGCACGTCTTGCAAGGGGTGAATAGCCGTGTCAGCCACGCTAGCGCAGGCAGCGGCGATCAACTGCCAGTGGATATTTGACTCATTTTCAGCGCTGAGTCGCAGATATTCACGGACATGTTGACGCTCTAAATTTGATGCTTCTTGCCACCAGCCCTGAGTCGTGTTGTTGTCGTGCGTGCCGGTGTAGACGGCGGTGTTGGCTTCGTAGTTATGCGGCAGGTAGGCGTTGCCGTTGTCAAAGGTGTCACCACCAAAGGCGAAATGCAATATACGCATTCCCGGCAAGTTGAACTGACGGCGAAAGTGGTCGACTTCAGGCGTGATGATGCCCAAGTCTTCGGCAATGATGGGTAAATCGCCCAGCTGTGCGTGAATCGCTTCGAACAGCGCCGCACCAGGACCCGCTTTCCAACGGCCATGAATGGCGGTGGGCTTGTCTGCTGGTATTTCCCAATAGTCCGCAAATCCGCGAAAGTGGTCAATCCGCACCATATCGACCAGTTCAAACGTGCGCCACACACGCTGCACCCACCATGCAAACCCGTCAGCTTGGTGCGCGCTCCAACGGTACAGCGGGTTGCCCCAGCGCTGCCCTGTGGCGCTGAAGAAGTCAGGTGGCACACCGGCGACGACTTGTGCTTTGCCGTGGCTATCTAGTTCAAACAAATCTTGCCGTGCCCACACTTCTGCGCTTTGGTAGGCGATAAAAATAGGAGCATCGCCTACGATGCGAACACCGTGCTGGTTGGCATAGGTTTTGAGTTTGTGCCATTGCCTGAAAAAGCACCATTGGCAGAACGTCCAAAAAGCCACTTGATTTGCATATTGGGCGCGGGCAGCCTGCAAAGCGTGTGGTTGGCGTTGTGCGAGTTCCGCAGGCCAGTCGCTCCAATCCCGCCAGCCATTTACATCTTTTAATGCATCGTTCAAGGTCATGAACAAGGCGTAATCAGGCAGCCAATCGGCTTGCGATGCTTCAAACTGCGCTAAATCGACCCGTTCTCGCTCAGAGGCTATTGTTGAAAAGCGTTTTGCAGCTAGCTCTAAACGCGCCATGCGCCAAGGGACGACGGCGCTGAAGTTAAGCCGCTCATCTGAAAATGCGGCTGCTGTAACGCTGTTAGGCACCACATCAGCAGCGTCCAACCAGCCGCGCACTACCAACTCGTTCAAATCGATCAACAGCAGGTTGCCCGCAAAGGCAGAGCTGCTCATATAGGGCGAGTTGCCTGGACCTATGCCGCCTAAGGGTAAAATTTGCCAGAGCTTTTGCCCCGCTTTGACCAGCCAATCTACAAAATGGTAGGCCGAAGCCCCCAAATCGCCCGAACCATGCGGCCCTGGCAAGCTGGTGGGGTGCAGCAAAATGCCGCTTTGGCGGGGTAGTTTCATTGTTAAATTTTTTGAAGAAGAGCCAGACTGTGTGCTGCCAGCGGGTAAGCGTGTTCGCCTTGGCTAGACCAACTTATTTTTCCACATGGTTGTGTGGTGTCTAGCAGCGTTTGCCAGTTGCCTTTG
This sequence comes from Polaromonas sp., assembly GCA_043740415.1. Classification (GTDB taxonomy): domain Bacteria; phylum Pseudomonadota; class Gammaproteobacteria; order Burkholderiales; family Burkholderiaceae_C; genus Aalborgiella. Next base: position 20,800 of record JAYUCJ010000075.1, read on the forward strand.
GGCAGGGTGAAAGAATGATCTACATGCTCTGCGTTGATCAATATCAGCACAGGTGTGATTGATAAACCAGGTTCACCAATCAAACAACCCATCACTTGGCTCGTAGCGTCTTGCCAGTCATCGCCTTGTAGCGGTGTGCCATCGCTTTGCAGCCAAGCTAAATCGTGCAAACCCGCCGCATTGACGATGCCACTGTACCAGTGATTACCCAAAGGCAGGAGTTGGCGGCGCAGGGCAAGCACACGGGCGGTGAAGGCAATGAGATCATCGTCTGCAGCAGCCCAATCTATCCAAGTGGTGACGTTGTCTTGGCAATAGGGGTTGTTGTTGCCTTGCTGGGTGTGACCCAGCTCATCGCCTGCGCACAACATGGGCGTGCCTTGGGCGAGCAGGGTGGTGGCGAGCAGAGCGCGCTGCAAGCGACTGCGCAGAGCGTTAACTTCTAAGTCATCGGTAGCTCCCTCAACACCGCAGTTGAAGTTCAAATTGTGCCCATGTCCGTCGCGGTTGTTTTCACCATTGGCCAAGTTGTGGCGTTGGTTGTAGCTGAGCAAATCTAGAAGCGTGAATCCGTCATGCGAAACGACGTAGTTGACCGACTCAGCTGGTGCACGGTTACGTGGCTGGTAAATATCTGATGAACCACACAATCGCAGGGCAAAGTCGCCACGCGTGTTTCGGGCATGTGATGCATTGCTTGGGGCACCATGTATCCAAAAGCTGCGCATGGCATCACGGAAATGGTCATTCCACTCCAACCAACCGCGCGGGAAACCGCCGGACTGGTAACCACCAGACCCAATGTCCCAAGGTTCGGCGATCATTTTGACGCGTGATAGTACGGGGTCTTGCGCGACTGCGGTGAAAAATGCACCATCGCGGCTAAAACCATGGTCACCTCTGCCCAGCACGGGTGCTAAATCGAAGCGAAACCCATCGACATGCATGTCGTTGACCCAATAGCGCAAACTATCGAGCACCAATTGGAGCACGCGGGGCTGGCGAATATCTAAAGTGTTGCCGCAGCCGCTATAGTTTTCATAGTGCGAAAGAGATTCAGTTGGTAGACGGTAGTAGCTGGCGTTGTCCAAGCCGCGAAAGCTGAGGGTAGGACCCGTTTCGTCAGATTCTGCTGTGTGGTTGAACACAACATCCAGCAAAACTTCAATACCTGCGTTGTGCAAGGCTTTGACCATGGTGCGAAATTCGTCTCGTGGCGTCAGCCCTGTGCTTTGGCTCGCCAAACGTGGATCCGCACAAAAAAAGCCCAGTGTGTTGTACGCCCAATAATTATGCAAACCCAGTTTACTCAAACGCTCCTCATCAACAGCTAAATGCACGGGAAGTAGACTGACTGAGGTGACACCCAGTCGTTGAAGGTGCTTGATGGAAGCGGCATGCGCCAAGCCAGCGTATGTGCCACGAAGCGCCTCAGGAACAAGCAAGTTTTGCTGAGAAAAGCCTTTGACGTGAACTTCATAAATCACCGTGCTGGCTAATGGGTGTTGTAAAAGTTTGTCTTGTTCCCAATCAAAGCCCTCATGCGGTAAACGTGCTTTGAATGCAAAGTCTGCGTTGTCGCGCGTGTCGGGGTGGATGGGAAGACTTAGATCATGGCCAAAATGCTCATTTCGCCAATCAAACGTGCCGACGACTTCGCGAGCGTAAGGGTCGAGTAGGAGCTTAGCGGCATTAAAACGATAACCGCGCTCAGGTCGCCATGTGCCATGGGCGCGCAAACCATAAACCAAGCCAGCCGCGGCGTGCGGCAAATAACCATGCCAAACATCGCTGGTATGGCAGGGCAACGGGTAACGTGCCATTTCTTGCGTGCCCGATGCGTCGAACAAACAAAGTTCTATGCTTTGCGCATGTGCTGAAAATACCGCGAAATTAACGCCTTTACCATCCCAATGCGCACCCAGTGGCCACGGCTTCCCTGTTTCTAAAACATCTGCTTCTAATCCATTCATTAACGCATTCCTATGCTTTCCATTCAAGCATCACAGTGGCGAGTGGTGGTAGGTCGAGCAGGATGGAGTGAGATTTCCCATGCCATGCAATCTGTTGCGCAGTCGCTATGCCTAAAGGCGTGCCCACATTGCTACCACCATAGTGGGCAGAGTCAGTGTTGAGGCGTTCACGGTACGAGCCAGCTTCTGGCACACCTAAGCGATAACCTTTTTGCGCGATAGGCGTGAAATTAGTGACCACCACCATGTAGGTGCTGTCGTCACGCCCACGACGGATAAAGCTGATGACGGATCGCTCAGCATCGTTGTGCTCAATCCACTCAAAACCTGCAGGCACGAAATCTTGTTGGTAGAGTGCTGGCGTCTCTTTGTAGAGATGATTTAAGTCGCGCATGAGGCGTTGCACGCCAGCATGCATGGGGCAGTCCAGTAAATGCCAATCTAGGCTTTGGTCATGGTTCCACTCACGTTCTTGCCCAAATTCGCAACCCATGAAGAGCAGTTTTTTGCCTGGATGGCCAAACATGAACCCATAATAGGCACGCAGATTGGCAAACTTTTGCCACGTGTCACCAGGCATTTTGTTAAGCAATGAGCCTTTGCCGTGCACCACTTCATCGTGTGAAATCGGCAGCACAAAGTTTTCATTGAAAGCGTACACCAAGCTGAATGTTATTTCGCCATGATGGTGCTTACGGTGAACAGGGTCACGCGCCATGTAGGCCAGCGTATCGTTCATCCAGCCCATATTCCATTTGTAGTGAAAACCAAGTCCGCCTGCATAGGTTGGGCGAGAAACGGCTGGGAATGCCGTGGATTCTTCTGCCAGCGTAACAGCTTGCGGTCGCTCTGTGCCCACCACTTCGTTCATGCGTTTGAGGAAAGCTATTGTTTCAAGGTTTTCGCGACCACCGTTTTTATTCGGTATCCATTCACCGGCTTTGCGGCTGTAATCGCGGTACAACATGGAAGCTACAGCATCAACCCGCAAGCCATCAACGCCATAGCGTTCTAACCAATAAAGAGCATTACCGATTAAAAAGTTACTGACCTCCGTGCGCCCCAAGTTGTAGATGAGCGTACTCCAGTCGTTGTGGAAGCCCTCGCGTGGGTCAGCATACTCATAGAGGTGCGTGCCATCAAAATTACCCAAACCATGCGAGTCGGTTGGGAAATGAGCAGGCACCCAGTCCAAAATCAAGCCTATGCCTTCCGCATGGCAACGCGCTACAAAACGCACAAACCCCTGCGCATCACCGTAACGGGAGGTCGGTGAATAAAGCCCGACAGGCTGGTAACCCCAAGAGCCATCAAATGGATGTTCGCTGATAGGAAGCAACTCTAAGTGGGTGAAGCCCATGTCTTTGGTATAGGGCACCAAGCTGTCACCGAGTTCGTCCCAGTTCAACCAGCGGCCTGCGCCATTGTTTGAGCCATCGGATTCGCGTCGCCATGAACCCAGGTGCACTTCGTAAATACTAATGGGAGCGTCCAGCGCATTGGCTTTTTGACGAACGGGTGAGGGCGCAACCATGCTGGGCAACGCAGCAACGACACTGGCCGTAGCGGGACGCAATTCGGACTGTCTTGCGTAAGGGTCTGCCCTTGCAGGCAAAAGCGTGCCGTCGCTTGCTGCAAGTTCGAACTTATACAGCGCGCCTTCTGAAATGTTTGGCAAAAACAATTCCCAAACACCGCATTCTGGTCGCAATCGCATAGGGTTTTGCCGACCATCCCAGTGGTTAAAGTCACCAACCACGCTCACACGCGAAGCATTTGGTGCCCAGACGGCAAAGCGCGTTCCCTGCACGCCATCCAGCACAAAGGGATGAGCGCCCAAGACTTCATACGGGCGCAAATGCGTACCCTCGGCAAGTAGCCAGACATCAAGATCGCTTAACAATGGCGACATATGGCCAGTATCATCCTTGGGATTTTGCATGGATTGACCTTACTTCATGGAATGGTTGACGACTCAGTATGGCAGTTTTGATGTTTTGTTTATAGCGTATCTGCTTCAATATGCCAGATCTGGCGAGCATATTCCCGAATCGTTCGGTCAGAAGAGAAAACACCCATGCCCGCGACGTTGGCAATAGCGCGCTCGCACCACTGGGCCGGTGTGCGAGAAAGGTCATCCACCCGCAACTGTGCCTCTACATACGATGCATAGTCAGCCAGCAGCATGTAGTGATCACCACCACCGATCAATGAATCCACCAACGGGCCATATCGGTTGGGTTCTTCGGGCGAAAATAGGCCGCCAGCTACAGCGTCCAAGACCGACTTCAACGCTGGCAAACTGTCGTAATAGTGTCTTGAGATATAACCGCTTTGACGCAAGGCTTGCACTTCAGGTGTTTTCAAACCGAAGATGAAGATATTTTCATCCCCAACGTTTTGCCTGATTTCAATGTTCGCACCATCGTCTGTACCAATGGTTAAAGCGCCATTGAGTGCGAGTTTCATGTTGCCTGTACCCGAAGCTTCAGTACCAGCGGTAGAAATTTGCTCTGACAAATCCGCGCCCGGCATGATGATTTCTGCGACAGACACACCATAGTTAGGAATAAATACCAACTTGAGTTTATCTCCCACACGTGGGTCGTTGTTAATCACGCTACCCACATCATGAATCAGCCGAATAATAGACTTTGCCGTGTGGTAGCTTGATGCGGCTTTGCCTGCGAAAATTACGGTTCTCGGCACCCAAGCGGCATCTGGGTTGGCAAGGATCGCTTGATACCGTGTGATCACGTGCAAAACATTCAACAATTGGCGTTTGTACTCATGAATGCGCTTGACTTGAACGTCAAACAGACTGTCTGGATTGACCTTGACGCCAGCAGTTCGCTCAATATATGCTGCCAATCGTACTTTGTTAGCCCGTTTAATCGCCATGAATGACTTTTGAAATACGGCATCACTCTTGAGCGCTTTTAAGCCTTGAAGCTGGTCAAGATTTAATCGCCATGACTTGCCCAGTGTGCTGTCGAGCAGGCTTGAAAGCTCTGGATTGGCTTGTGCCAACCAACGACGCGGCGTGACGCCATTGGTCATATTGGTGAAACGCTCTGGCCAGATGCTGGCGAAGTCAGCAAAAATGGTTTGCACGAGTAAATCTGAATGCAAGGCGGAAACACCATTGACTTTGTGACTGCCAACGATAGACAAATTCGCCATGCGTACACGTCGTTCGCCGTTCTCATCAATCAGTGACAGACGTGATAAAAAGGCATCATCGTTGGGGCGATGGCGCGCGGCCATCTCAAGGAATTCTTTGTTAATCTGGAAAATAATCTCCAAATGACGCGGCAGCACATGCTGCATCAGCGCCACAGGCCAAGTCTCCAAAGCCTCTGGCATCAAGGTGTGGTTGGTGTAGGAAAAAGTCTTGCAACACAATGCCCAAGCTGTGTCCCAAGCCATGGTGTGCTCATCACATAACACACGCATCAACTCCGCCACGCCAATCGCAGGGTGGGTGTCGTTCAGATGAATCGCAACTTTATCCGCTAAATTAGCAAGGCTTGGATGCTCTTTTAAATGACGATGAATCAAATCTTGAATGGAGGCTGAGACAAAGAAGTACTCTTGCTTCAATCGAAGTTCACGGCCTGCTGGTGTGCTGTCGTTGGGATAAAGCACCCAAGAAATGTTTTCGTACTCGTTTTTCGCGCTGGCTGCGCGTGCATAGTCACCCGTGTTGAACGCGTTCAAGTCGATATGCGCAGGCGCAACAGCCTTCCATAAACGCAAAGTGCTGACTTTTTCTGTGCCATGTCCTGGAATCACCATGTCATACGCTTTTGCGGCGACTTCGCCGGCGTTGCGCCACACAGCTTGGCCATTCACGTGCTCTACCCAACCGCCAAACCGCACAGGGTAAGTGATGTCTGCTCGTGGGAATTCCCAAGGTGTGCCGTTTTGTAGCCAAGGGTCTGGGTATTCGGTCTGGCAACCTGCTTGAATATCTTGCGCGAACATGCCGTATTCGTAGCGGATGCCATAGCCAAATGACGGCAAACCCACGGTCGCCATCGAATCCAAGAAGCATGCTGCCAAGCGACCCAGGCCGCCATTTCCCAAGGCGGCATCAGGTTCGCGAGCAGCAACGTCTTCCATCTTTTGCGCATACTGTGCAAGGCCTTTTGACGCTTCTTCCGTCAAATTCAATGCTGCCATCGCATTTGACAGCGTACGACCCATCAAAAATTCCATCGACAAGTAAACCACACGTCTCGATTTGGCTGCTTGTTCGCGTGCTTGGGTTTCAACCCAACGTCTTGAGAGTTGTTCCCGCGCAACCTGTGAAACCGCTTGCATGAGATCCGTACGCGTGGCTTCACTTGACGCGACGCCAACAGTTTTCAACAAATGCTCTTCAATTTGAGCTGCGATGTTTGTGCTGGTTTGTGTACTGTTGTTTGTGAGGCTTTGAGACACTTGATAATCCTTCGAATAATTTTTACAAAATACCGTGAAAATATTTTCGCATGCGGTAACAGCTTGGTAACTGTTTTTTGCGCTATGTTCTATATGATTTGGGAATATTGGGTATTTTTTCTATTTTGTCCGTATTTTTAGTTTTAGACGATGACTTCGACCTATCTAACCAATTTATAACGATTGCTAGCGAATGCTAACCCCGAATTTAGAAACCACTAGTTTGTTAAGTGCTGTAAAAAAACAAGTATCTTTAATCTCAGGCGTTGAAGTTCGCGGTCAAAGTTGGGTTGAATTCAGCAATCGATTCGACAGATTTGCCCCTCGATTGTTTGAAGAATTGAATGCACTGTACGGTCAGCAAACAGGTTTTAGCGATTTTTTGGTTGATTTGATACATGTGGCGTATCAATCCTTCCAAGCCCGTCCCGCAGATTTAAAAGCCCTGGACACCCAAAGAGAGCGCAATCCTCGTTGGTTTCAATCACAAAAAATGCTGGGTGGCGTTTGTTACATCGATTTGTTTGCCGGTGATTTACGCGGCTTACAAGCGCAAATTCCGTATTTCAAAGAGCTCGGGTTGACGTATCTGCACTTGATGCCGCCTTACAAGTGCCCTGTCCCTAACAGTGATGGTGGTTATGCGGTGAGCATCTATCGAGAAGTAAACCCAAAACTGGGGACCATGGCTGATTTGCGCGATTTTGCCGCTGCTTTGCGCAAAGAGGGCATCAGCTTGGTGCTAGATTTTATTTTTAACCATACGTCTGATGAACACGAATGGGCGGTAGGTGCATTTACCGGAAAACCGCAATACAACGATTTTTATTACTTGTTCCCCGATAGAAGCATGCCCGATGCTTATGACAAAACTTTGCGTGAAATCTTCCCAGATGCACATGCTGGCTCGTTTTCGCAGCTGGCCGATGGTCGCTGGGTTTGGACTACTTTTAATTCGTTCCAATGGGATTTGAATTACAGCAACCCTGCCGTGTTCACGGCCATGGCCGGTGAAATGTTGGCGATTGCCAATATTGGCGCTGAATTTTTGCGTATGGATGCTGTCGCCTTTGTTTGGAAACAATTAGGCACGTCATGCGAAAACTTGCCCGAGGCGCATGGTTTGATTCGGGCGTTTAGCGCTTTGGTGCGCATTGCCGCGCCTGCAATGTTGTTTAAGTCGGAAGCTATCGTTCACCCGGACGATGTTGTTAAGTACATTTCACCCGAAGAATGCCAAGTGGCGTACAACCCACTACAAATGGCCTTGTTGTGGAACACGCTGGCCACGCGCGAGGTCAATTTATTGCAACAAGCGCTTGAAGAGCGTCACAATTTGCACCCAGATACAGTTTGGGTCAACTATGTTCGCAGCCATGACGATATTGGCTGGACGTTTGCGGACGAAGATGCGATTAAATTCGGTATCAATGGCTACGACCACAGGCAGTTTTTAAATCGCTTTTACGTGAACCGCTTTGACACTAGTTTTGCACGTGGCGTACCGTTTCAAGACAATCCTGCGACTGGGGATTGTCGAATCAGTGGTACGTGCGCGTCATTAGCCGGCGTAGCACAAGGCGACCCACTGGCGGTTAAAAGAATATTGCTTTTGCACAGTGTGATTTTGAGCAGCGGCGGCATTCCTTTGATCTATTTGGGCGATGAAGTGGGTACCTTAAACGACCTCAACTACCAAAAAGACCCAGCAAAAGCGGATGACAGTCGTTGGGTGCACCGTAGCGAACGTGTCAAATCGTTATACGCAGATCGTCACGATCAAAGCACCATTGCGGGGAAAATTTACGCAGGACTAAGGCACATGATCACGCAGCGATCCGCCAGCGCTGCGTTCGCTGGTGGTCATTTGACGGGTTTTAGAACGGGCAATCCAAGTGTTCTAGGTTACCAGCGTGGTACGGATGGCACCAAGGTGCTGGTGTTGGCAAATTTCAGCGAATTTGAGCAGCATTGCGCACCCGAAATATTCTCGGCCATGCCCAGTGAAGCGAAAGATCTATTAGGTAACAGCTTGGTAACACTGCCGCTGCGCCAAGGGTTAACGTTGACTGCCTATCAGGTTGTTTGGCTGGATGTAAGCAAACATTTGGTATAAAGTTTAGGTTTAAGATGTTGTAAAAATCCAAGACATTCAGGATTCAAACGACAACCACCCAGGAGACAGCATGGAAACTACGCAACTAGCACAGAGTCTGGATTTACCCAAAAGCGCCGTAGCCTTGGTTTTGGCCGGAGGTCGTGGCAGCCGGCTGATGAATCTAACCGACAGACGCGCCAAACCTGCGGTGTACTTTGGCGGCAAATTCCGCATCATTGACTTCGCCTTGTCCAATTGTTTGAACTCTGGTATTCGTCGCATTGGTGTGATCACGCAATACAAATCGCACAGCTTGCTGCGCCATTTGCAGCGTGGCTGGGCGTTTCTGAAGACGGAGATGAATGAATTTGTCGACTTGTTGCCAGCCCAGCAACGCAATGACGACGAAAGCTGGTACCGAGGCACGGCAGACGCCGTCTACCAAAACCATGACATTTTGGAAAGCTATGGCGCTAAATACATTGTTGTTCTAGCTGGCGACCATATTTACAAAATGAACTACGCTTTAATGTTGGCGGACCATGTCGCCAAAGGTCGTCAATGCACAGTGGGTTGCTTGGCAGTGCCTAGGGCGGAAGCTACAGCATTCGGTGTCATGGCGGTCGATGAGAACAGCTTGATCACCGATTTTTTAGAAAAACCAGCTGATCCGCCTTTGATGCCTGGCAGTACTGATATGTCGCTGGCCAGTATGGGCATCTACATCTTTAACGCAGAATATCTGTACAAAGAGCTAGAGCGCGATATGGCCGATCCTGATTCCGACCACGACTTTGGCAAAGACATCATTCCGCGCGCAGTGCGCAATGGCGATGCAGCGGCGCATCCATTCTCAATCAGCGCGGTCACAAGCGACGAGAATGAGGAACCCTATTGGCGCGATGTGGGCACGATTGATGCTTATTGGGATGCCAATATTGACTTAACAGCGACCGAGCCAAAACTCAATTTGTATGACAAAAAATGGCCAATTTGGACCTATCAAGCCCAGCTACCGCCAGCTAAATTTGTGCATAACCAAGAAGACAGACGTGGCATGGCGATTGAGTCCGTCGTGTCAGGCGGTTGTATTGTCTCTGGCAAAGTGTTTCGCACGGTCTTATTTTCTAGTGTGCGGGTTCACTCGTATGCGGAGGTTAATTGGTCTGTTTTATTGCCTGAAGTTCAAATTGGCCGTAGTGCACGGTTGACGCGCGCCGTGATTGACCGCGGATGCCACATTCCTGACGGTATGGTCATTGGTGAAGATGCAGCACTGGATGCTGAGCGCTTTCATCGCAGCGAAAACGGTATCACATTAGTGACAGCGGAAATGCTGGCAAAACTTGCCGCATGAAGGTATTACACGCAGCGGCAGAAGTTTTTCCGCTGGTAAAAACGGGTGGTTTAGCCGATGTATTGGGCGCTTTGCCACAGGCTTTGGTCAAAGCTGGTGTGGATGCACGCATGGTTTTACCTGGCTTCCCAGCTATCAAAAAGGGCGTTTTAAAGCAAAAATTGGTTTCCGATATTGGTGCGGTTTTTGGTGCAGGTAAGGTTTCTTTGTGGCTTGGCAGCATGCCAAATTCCGAACCAGGAAGCAATGTTCAAGCCTACGTCATCGATGCACCGTATCTTTACGACCGCGTTGGCAACCCGTATCAAACCGCTGACGGTAGCGAGTGGCCAGACAATGCGCAACGCTTTGCTTTGCTAGGCTGGGTGGCGGCGCATTTGGCTGCGGGTGAGTTGGATGGCGCTTGGTGCCCCGATGTGTTGCATGTGCACGACTGGCATGCCGCCATGGCCTGCGCCTACTTGGCGATGCATCCATATACCTCAACGAAGACTGTTTTCACCGTTCATAATTTGGCTTACCAAGGCTTGTTTGACGAGCGTGATTTCCATCTGATGGGTCTACCAGCACGTTTGTTGGCACCCACAGGCTTAGAGTTTCACGGCCAGTTTTCTTTTATGAAAGCGGGTTTGACCTATGCCAACCGCGTCACCACGGTTAGCCCCACTTATGCGACAGAGATGGCAACGCCAGAATTTGGCTGCGGTTTGGATGGTTTGGTCAAAGCGCGTGGCGCGGACGTGTCTGGTATTTTGAATGGCGTTGATGGTGCGATTTGGGACCCCGCAACAGACAAAGAAATTGCTGTCAGATACACGGCTAGGAACTTAGCGGGCAAGCTGACATGCAAAGCAGCCTTGCAAAAATCTTTGGGATTGAAAATTGACCCCAAAGCGCCACTTTTCGGCGTGGTGAGTCGTTTAACGTCGCAAAAAGGGCTGGATCTCGTATTGGCCGCTTTGCCCGCCTTGCTAGCAGATGGCGCTCAGCTGGCGGTGCAGGGCAGTGGCGATGCTGATTTAGAAGCTGCTTTTGTAGCAGCAACTGCAGCCCATCCTGGCCGCGTCGCCGTTCGTTTGGGCTATGACGAGGCCTTTGCCCACCATATGATGGCCGGTTGTGACCTCATGTTCGTTCCTTCGCGCTTTGAGCCTTGCGGTCTGACGCAACTCTATGCCTTGCGCTACGGTACTGTGCCCTTGGTCAGAAGCGTGGGCGGCTTGGTGGATACGGTGGTGGATGCCACGGCAGATGCCTTACAGCAAGACAAAGCTACTGGCTTTATGTTCGGCCCAGCCACCCCCGCTGCACTCGCTGCTGCTATGGGGCAAGCCATCAAAACGTTTGCGAATACCAAGCTTTGGAACCAAATCGTCCTGCGCGGCATGGTGCAGAGCTTTTCGTGGGACGATGCGGCTAAAGAGTATTTAGCTCTTTATCAAGTAGCTTTGCAAACGAAGCAAATCAAATAAAGCTGTAAAAAGTGCTGCAAAAAATTAGATAATTCACAGAATATAAAAAGAATACCAAAAGAATTTTTAAAAAATAAGGAAACACACCATGCAAGTCGCATCCTCCATCTTCAAAGCCTACGACATTCGTGGCATCGTCCCCGCCACCGTCACTGAGCAAACCGCTGAAGGCATCGGCAAAGCTTTTGGCACGATTGCCCGCTTGGAAGGCGAAACTTCCGTCAGCGTCGGTCGTGATGGTCGTTTGAGCGGCCCGTCATTGGCTGCCGCTTTGATTCGTGGCTTGGCAGCTGCTGGACTAGAGGTGGTTGATGTCGGCATGGTCA
>JAYUCJ010000076.1:0-4238 GCA_043740415.1 Polaromonas sp.
AGCTTGTCGCCGACCTGCAAACCTATGCCATCCAGCAATGCGGCATCTACCCAAGCTTCGCCAACTGCGGGCACAGCGCGTGTTTTAGCGGATTCGGCGCCTTGTTTTGATGTGATTTGCAAACTCCCCCGCAGCGGGTAAGCCTCGCTCACCGCTTTCAGCGCGACAAGTTTGGTCATGGGGTCGGTTTGTCCAACCGCCTGTGGGGTGGATGGTGCTCTGGCCATGGTCGGAAACCCCAGCGTAAACGCCGTCTGCAGCCCTAGTTGCTTGGCTTTATCGATAAATACCTGTGGCGTGGGGTTGTCGCTAGAAATGACCGCGTCGCCCCCCAACAGCTGGCGCGCATCCCGCTGCAGCCCACCGTTCAGCCTATCCGCAAAAAACCCCACCGCCGTCAGCGCCGCCACTGCTAGCGCGACAGCCAAAACCAGCAACCGCAGTTCCCCCGCCCGCAAGTCCCGCCAAAGCGACCGCCACCCCAATACGTAAAATGCTGTGTTCATGCTGTACCTTAACTTAGAAGTGCCTAAATTGCCTGCAAAGGGCAGCTAGACTGACTAGGAAGTGAGGGTATTTGGTGAAAAATCTAGTCGAATATGACGTTTTGCACCTTAAATCCGGGTATCCAAGACAAAAAGGTGCCAAATATGACTCTAGCCGGCGTATTTATTGTCTAAGGCGCTATTAAAAGTATAGTAAATTCGGGTAAATTTCTCTCAATCCCGCTTTCCCATGCCGTCATTCCCGCGCAGGCGGGAATGACGGATTTATTTCACCCGCCGCTTCGCCTTCACCGCATCCGCTGGCAGCAAACTCGTCAGCCGCTGGTACAGGTCGAACAGGAAGGCGACGCGTTCGGCGTCGGATTTGTAGGCTTTTTTGCCGCCTTGGCTCTCGTAGGCTTTGTCCACGGCGGCGTCTAGTTTTTGGTGGGCTTTCAGGAGCGCGGGGGGCATGGTGAGCGGGTCGTACAGGTCGGCCAGGCTGGCTGGGTTGGCGCCGGTTTGGTGCTTTGCACGCTCGTCCAGCACGGTTTTTGCTGCGTTTTCTATAGCTGTGTAGGCAATAGATACGCCGGCTAGAGCCTTATTTGACGTGTTTTTTTGCAGGTCTGGCCAGGGGAAGTTGTTGTAGACGATTGTGTTGGAGTAGCGGTAATCACTTTTCAGTCTGCCGCAGGTGAAGCGCATCCAGGCGTTGTGCATGGCGCTGCTCAGGATACCGAAATGGAACAAGGTGGCGTCGGGCAGGCAATAAACGAGATTGCTGACAATGACTTGCGAATCAATGAAGCCGATGGGGACATAGTTGCGACGCTCAGACGAGACGCTGGGAACGAGCAGGTAATTGTTTAACGGTTGGCGTTTTTCTGCAAAATGAGCAGGAAAATTCGCGTTTTCTCGGGTTGCAGCCTTCGTACTGGCTAGTCGAAATTTGCGCACGGCGCTAACACGTTCCAAAACGCGAGGCATTTTGGTCAGTAAATTAGGTGGGCAGTCAGTAAGCCACAAACACCAGCGCTCCATGTTGTTGATGAACTCATCGGCTCCCAAAAAGGGTCGAATCCATTGTTCGGCAGCGGGTTCGGCGTGTATCAATACAGCTTTTTCTTCAGTTGAAAGAATTAGATGACCGCCATCCGTCGGTTTACTGCCATTTATTAGTCCAGAAACCGTACAAATTGGCGAAGTGCGTTTACTTAAAGCTATGTCAGCTGCATCTATCAAATACGGGTTGATGTTGTTTGCCGCTACGGGATGCGGTTCTCCTTTGATGTCCTCATACTCAAAAATAACCTTATTTGGCCTGTTTTCAAGTCCAAAACCAATAATCACGCAATGCACTGCAGCGTTGCCTTTGGCTTCGTTGCTCCAGCTAAACGTGCGGTGTGCAAAGTTGATATGAATGCCTTGGGAAAGCAGCCAACCCCACAGAACGCCCACTTGTTCGCCTTGGGTGATGGAATTGGTCGATACAAACGCACAGCGTGTAGGTTCGAGTCCCTTCCTGGGCACCGAACGTATGTAGCCCGCTGCTTTCACGTACCAAGCAGCGACAAAATCCAAATCGCCAGCGCCTCTCACGCCTTGCATCACGGTTTCCAGATCGATTTTTTGATTTTTCGATTGGTAAGATTTCCCCAAAAACGGCGGATTCCCCAATACAAAACTGCAATTCGCCGCCGGCAGCACCGTTTCCCAATCCAGCTGCAGCGCGTTGCCATGCACCACATGCGGCGTGGTGCGCAGGGGGATGCGGGCGAAATACTGGCCGAACTCTTCGCTGACGCGCAGGTTGACCTGGTGGTCCATCAACCACAGGGCAACCTGGGCGATCTGGGCGGGGAACTCCTCAATCTCGATGCCGTAAAACTGATCGACATTCACGCCCAAGAGCGTATGCACGTCCACACTGAGCTGCCCGCTGGCGTTGGTTTTCTCGGCGCTGGCGCGTAACACCGCCAACTCCAGCTCCCGCAACTCGCGGTAGCTGATGACCAAAAAATTGCCACAACCACATGCCGGGTCAAAAAACGTCAAACTGCGCAGTTTTTTGTGAAATTCAAACAACTTGTTGCGGTTGTTTTTGACCTTCTCAAACTCGGCCCACAGCTCGTCCAAAAACAGCGGTTTGATGAGCTTGAGGATGTTTTCCTCACTGGTGTAATGCGCGCCCAGGTTGCGGCGCGCCTTGTCGTCCATGATGCTTTGAAACAAACTGCCGAAGATCGCGGGGCTGATGGCGGACCAGTCCAGCGCGCAGGCGTCGAGCAGGGCCTCGCGCATGGCACTGGTGAAATCAGCCATCGGCAACGGCTCGTCAAACAGCTTGCCGTTGACGTAGGGGAAGGCGGCGAGCTGCTCGTCCAGCGCCTTGCTGCGCTTGGCTTCGTCGGTATTGAGCACCTGAAACAGCCGTGCCAGCAGCGGCCCGAGGTCTGAGCCGTCTTTGGTGGTGCGCTCTTCGATGTAGCTGCGAAAGGCGGCGGCGGGCTGGAAGATGCCGGTATCGTCCGCAAACAGGCAAAACAGCAGCCGCACCAGCAGCACTTCCAGCGGGTGGTCGGTGTAGCCGCTGGCTTTGAGCGCGTCGTGCAGCTTGCCCATGCGCTCGGCGGCTTTGATGTTGACGGGGTTTTGCGGCTGAATCAGCTGCGCTTTGTAGCCGGCGATGAAGCCAAAGAGCTTGATGTTTTTGTGCAGATCGGCGAGCTTGAACTCGACGTTCTCCCCCGTCGCCAGCCGATGGACGCGAAAACGCGCAAAGTCGCAGACGATGATGATCTGCGGCAAATCACGCTCGGCAATGCCGGGGAAGTAGCTCAAAGCCTGTGTCAAAGCAGTGTCGAGGTTTTTGCCACGCGACTTTTGCTCCACCAACAGCATGCCAGGCCAGAACAGGTCCACAAAACCGTCCACCTTGGCTTTGTCGCCCAGCAGCTTCTTGACGGCATGCTCAAAGGTGGCGACGCGCTTGTCGGTGATGCCGAAGATTTCGAAAAAATCTATCCAGAAGGGTTTGGCCTGCGAGTCTTCGTTGGCGGCGTCGGCCCAGGTGCGGCTGAAGGCGAGGGCGCGGGATTTGATTTCGTTCCAGGACAAAGGCATGCGCATAGCTTAACGCAGATTACCCTGTACGCATTCGCACAAACGAGTTATCCGATTGCGCTCTAATAACATGCCTAAAAATGAATATAGCCGGCGTATTTATTGCCTTAACTGCTATTAAAAATATAGCAATTATGCGCTAAAATTGATTATTTATTCAACTTTAGCCGTCTGCCAAACCACCCGCTCAGGCGCTGAAAAGCAGAGAAAGCGTTTGTTCGTGGCGCGGCCAATGGCGCATAGGCTGAGTTTTTGCGCTAAGGCCAAGCCCATTTCCGTCATGCCGCTGCGAGAGACGACGACGGGGATGCCCATTTGGGCGGATTTCATGACCATTTCGCTGGTTAAACGACCCGTGGTGTAGAACACTTTGTTGGCGCCCTGCACGCTGGCGGGGTCTTGCAGCCACATCCAGCCGGCGATGGTGTCGATGGCGTTGTGGCGGCCGACGTCTTCGACGAACATCAACTGTTCGGCAGTTTCAGGGCTCTCTGGCAGCGCGGAAAACAGCGCACAGCTATGCACAGAACCGGCTTGCTTGTACACACTGTCTTGCAGGCGAATGGCGTTGGTGATGGTTTCTAATTGGGCTTGGGTGACTGTGGAGTCGGGCAGGGTGACGCTGTC
>JAYUCJ010000077.1:0-11444 GCA_043740415.1 Polaromonas sp.
GCCACCATTTTTGCCAAGTCAAAGCTCAGTCCTTTCACCTCAATGCCATGATCGGCAAAGTGGTGGCTGGCATGGTCAAAATGCTCGGACGATTGCAGCAAAGCCTTGGAAGGAATACAGCCCACATTGGTGCAAGTACCACCTAAAGCAGGACCCCCTTTGGCGTTTTTCCACTCATCGATACATGCCACGTTAAAACCCAATTGCGCCGCACGAATAGCCGCAATATAGCCACCAGGACCGCCGCCGATAACGACGACATCAAATTGTTTAGACATTTTTAATTCCTTGCAATTTAGATGTCAAACAACAAACGCGCTGGGTCTTCCATCGCATCTTTGATGGCAACCAAGCCAAGCACGGCTTCGCGGCCATCGATGATGCGGTGGTCGTAGCTCATGGCAAAGTAGTTCATGGGGCGAACCACGACCTGGCCGTTTTCAACCACGGCGCGGTCCTTGGTGGCATGAATGCCCAAGATGGCGCTTTGTGGCGGGTTGATGATGGGTGTTGACAACATCGAACCGAACGTGCCGCCATTGCTGATGGAGAAGGTACCACCAGTCATATCATCCATGCCCAGCTTGCCATCACGCGCTTTGACGCCGAATTCTGCGATTTTCTTCTCGATATCGGCAAAGCTCATTTGGTCAGCATTGCGCAAAATTGGCACCACCAAGCCACGCGGCGAACCGACTGCAATACCGATGTCAAAGTAGCCATGGTACACAATGTCAGTGCCATCGACGCTGGCGTTCAATACTGGGAATTTCTTCAACGCGTGAACAGCGGCTTTGACGAAGAAGCTCATAAAGCCGAGCTTGACGCCGTGCTCTTTCTCAAACTTCTCCTGCATACGTTTACGCATGTCCAACACTGGCGCCATATTGATTTCGTTAAACGTGGTCAAAATGGCGTTGGTAGATTGCGATTGCAACAAACGCTCAGCCACACGAGCTCGCAAGCGGCTCATAGGTACGCGTTGTTCTGGGCGATCACCCAAATTTACCGATGCAACTGCCACCTGAGGCAATAATTTGGCTGTAGCCGGCGTATTTACAGCATTAACTGCTATATTATTACTAGCATTTGCAGCAGCAGAACCTGAGTCTACAGCACTCAACACATCACCCTTGGTGACGCGGCCATCTTTACCAGAACCGGCAACGGAACCGCTGGCCAACTGGTTATCAGCCATCAACTTAGCAGCGGCTGGCATAGCAACGCCAGCCATGGAGCCGCCAGTTGCGACTGGTGCAGCAACGGCTGCTTGAGCCGCAGGCGCGGGCGCGGCTGCGCATGCTTTGCCTTCGGTGTCGATACGCGCAATCAATTGTTCTGCGGCAACGGTAGCACCGTCGCCTACCAAGATTTCAGACAACACACCAGCGCTAGGTGCAGGCACTTCCAAAACGACTTTGTCCGTCTCAATTTCAATCAAAATTTCGTCAACAGCGACGTATTCACCCGCTTTTTTCTTCCAAGTCAACATGGTGGCTTCCGCCACGGATTCTGATAATTGGGGAACTTTTACTTCAATGATAGCCATGGTATTCTTTCAATATGTCTTTGATTTATAAGTATTTATTTTGTAAGGACAAAGCCTTTGAGCTTGCCAAACGCTGCATCTAAGAGCGCTTTTAATTGCTCTTGGTGCAGGTGCGAATAGCCCACTGCTGGTGATGCAGAAGCGGCACGACCTGCGTAGCCCAACTTTTGCCCATCTGTCATGTTTTCATGGATGTAATGCTGCACAAAGAACCAAGCGCCTTGGTTTTGTGGCTCATCTTGACACCACACCACCTCTGTTGCATTGCTGTATTTTTTAAGCTCTGTCGCAAAGGCTTTGTGTGGAAACGGGTACAACTGCTCAACGCGGATGATGGCTGTGTCGTCATGACCGCACTCTTCTCGGCGCTTGACCAAGTCGTAATACACCTTGCCTGAGCAAGCCACAACGCGCTTCACCTTGTCAGCCTTGAGTTCTTTGTTCTCAGGAATAACCGTTTGGAACATACCTTTGGTGAACTCAGACAGCGGCGATGCCGCATCCTTAGCGCGCAAAAGCGACTTAGGGGTCATGATGATCAACGGCTTACGCAAGTTACGCACCATCTGGCGGCGCAAGATGTGGAAAATCTGGCTCGCTGTTGTCGGCTGCACCACTTGCATGTTGGTGTCGGCGCTCAACTGCATGAAACGCTCCAAACGTGCTGAGCTGTGCTCTGGGCCTTGGCCTTCATAACCGTGCGGCAACATCAAAGTGATGCCGTTGACACGACCCCACTTCACTTCACCGCTGGCGATAAACTGGTCAATCACAACCTGCGCACCATTGGCAAAATCGCCGAACTGCGCTTCCCAAATCACAAAAGTATTTGGGTCATTAGAGGCATAACCGTATTCAAAAGCCAGCACGGCTTCTTCAGACAAAATCGAATCAATCACGACAAACGGTGCTTGCGTTGGTGATACGTTTTGCAGTGGCGTATAGGTGCCTTCGTCAAATTTTTCACGATTTTGGTCGTGAATGACAGCGTGACGGTGTGTGAATGTGCCACGACCACAATCTTCACCCGACAAACGCACGGGATAACCACTGGCGACCAACGAGGCAAATGCCATGTGCTCGCCCATGCCCCAATCGACTGGAATATCACCACGACCCATAGCGGCACGGTCTGCATAGACTTTTTTCACCAACTGGTGAGGTGCAACACTGTCGGGAATCGTCGTGATTTTCTCAGCCAAGCGTTTCCACTCAGCCATAGGTATAGATGTGTCTCCAGCATCTGTCCACTTTTTACTCAAATACGGTAACCAATCGACAGCAAACTTGTTTTTGAAGTTGGTAATAACGGGGTTAAACGTGTTTTTACCAGCATCCAAAGCAGCCCGCATGGATTTCACCATGTCGTCACCCAAAGTTGCGCCCATGCCTTGGGTGGTCAACTTGTCAGCATACAGTTTGCGCGTGCCTGGATGCGCAACAATTTTCTTGTACATCAGTGGCTGGGTCAGTGCTGGTGTATCTTGCTCGTTATGACCGAGTTTACGGAAGCAAATAATGTCAACCACCACGTCTTTTTGGAATTCCATGCGGTATTCCAAGGCCCATTGCGTTGCCAGCACCACGGCTTCTGGATCATCGCCATTGACGTGCAACACTGGCGCTTCAATCATCTTCACAACGTCTGAGCAGTACAGCGTTGAGCGGCTGTCGCGCGGGTCGCTGGTGGTGAAGCCGATTTGGTTGTTGATGACGATGTGTACCGTACCACCCGTGAAATAACCACGCGTTTCTGCCAACGCCAAGGTTTCCATCACCACACCTTGGCCTGCAAAAGCAGCGTCACCGTGCACCAACACTGGCAAGACTTGCTTGCCTTGTGGGTCTGCGCGTCTGTCCATACGTGCGCGAACTGAGCCTTCAACCACTGGGTTGACGATTTCTAAGTGCGATGGGTTGAAAGCCAAGGTCAAATGCACTGGACCACCAGGCGTGGTCACATCCGAGCTAAAGCCTTGGTGGTATTTCACGTCACCGCTTGGCAAATCTTCAGGCGCAGTGTGATCAAACTCCGCAAACAGATCTGCCGGCACTTTGCCCAAGGAATTCACCAACACATTCAAACGACCGCGATGCGCCATACCGATCACAATTTCTTGCAATCCCATGCTGCCACCACGCTGAATGAGCTCATCCATACAGACGATGAAACTCTCGCCGCCTTCTAATGAGAAGCGTTTTTGACCAACGTATTTGGTGTGCAAAAAGCGCTCTAAGCCCTCAGCCGCGGTCAACCTGTCCAAAATGTGCAGTTTTTTGTCAGCTGCCAAACTCGGCTTACTCCGTACACTTTCCAGCTTTTGTTGCCACCAGCGTTTTTTAGCTTGATCGGTGATGTACATGTACTCCGCACCGATGCTGCTGCAATACGTCTCGCGCAAAGCATTCATCAGCTCACGCAAGCTCATGCTGTTTTTGCCGAAAAAGGTGTTGCTTGTGTCAAACACCGTTTCTTGGTCTGCGTCACTAAAACCATAGAAAGCAGGGTCAAGCTCAGGAATTTTGTCGCGCTCTGTGCGTTTGAGTGGGTCTAAATCAGCCCAACGTGCGCCCACATTGCGGTATGCAGCAATCAGCTGCTGTACTGACGTGCGCTTACGCCCCATCTCAGCATCTGCGCTACCCATGACAACTTTGGTGCCGCCTTGTTTGGCACGGTCAGCAAAGGCATTGATAACCGGCAAGTGAGGTACGTCTTTTGTATCGCTACCGTCTACGGCAGGTACATATTGCAAAGCGTCGAAATAATCTCGCCAGCTATCAGGCACACTACCTGGATTGGCTAAATAATTTTCATACATCTCTTCGACATAGGGTGCATTGCCGCCGAAAAGGAAGGTATTGCCTGAATAGGCTTGATAGACAGAGCCGTTAGGCTGCGTCGTTGGTATTTGACTCATTTTCGCTGATCTCCGTTTCCCTGCAGGAAACTTAAGCTTAGTTTTAATAACCTTCCGCGACACGGCTTAACCGGTTAGCGGATGCGACTGTGGCAGGAAGGGCCTAGGTAACACCCTCCATTGTGCCAGCAAATGTGTTGGCTGCCAAATTTATGTTCTTACACCGAACTTGCGGCTACGCTTTATGCACCCGCACTCTGTAATCGGGCAAGATGAAGCAAAAAGTTGAGCCTTTACCAAGTGTGCTAGATATTTTTAACTCCCCACCGTGGCGTTGTACAACGTGCTTGACGATAGCCAAACCCAAGCCAGTACCGCCTGACTCTCGAGAGCGACTAGCATCCACGCGATAAAAACGCTCGGTCAACCGTGGCAAATGCTCTCGTGAAATGCCAGCTCCAGTGTCATTCACTGAAAAAACGGCGCCCCCACGATCCAACGCTTGAAGCGAAACACGAATTCTCCCGCCCGCAGGTGTGTACCGAATAGCGTTGTTGACTAAATTACACATGGCACTGAGCAACTCGGGCTGAGAGCCTGCAAGCTCTAATTCGGGTTGAATTTCAAACAACAAATCCGCTTTTTCTAAGGCTTTACCAACATCCATATGAAAATCTACATGCAGCGCATTTTTCAATGCAACAGCTTCTGCTTTGCAAGCTTCAGCCAAAGTATCCGCACGTATCCAAACATCCCCAAGAGGTGCAGGACTACCCTCTAATTTTGAAAGCGTCAACAAATCGCTAACCAGCGATTGCATCCGTAACGATTGTTGCTCCATCAAGTACAAGTATTTAACGCGTTCGGCTTCATTCAAATTGAGTGTCTGCATTGTTTCTACAAAACCACTCAAAACAGTCAACGGTGTGCGAATTTCATGGGATACATTAGCCACAAAGTCTCGTCGCATTGATTCGGCAGTTTCTATAGCCGTTACATCGTTGGACAAAAGCAATTTTTTACCTTGTCCATAAGGATGAATATGCACCGCCAACCTAGAAGTTCGGCTGCTTGTGTCATTTTTGCCAGGAATCGTCACCTCATCGGCGAAGTCTTCAGCTGCGAGATACGCCTTGAAATCTGGGTCACGAACTAAATTGGCTATATGTTGAGAAACATCTTTTGTAGGATTTAAATCAAAATGACTTGCGGCCGTTAAATTGCACCACTCAATTTGCCCATTTTTATCAAGTAAGACAACGCCATTCGGCGAAGCTTGAATAGCGGCAAGAAAATCATCTAGCCGCTGATTACTTATTTGCAAATCACGACTTTGCGCTTTAAGCAGTCGCCGCGCACGGTCAGTAGCCTCGCCCCAAACGCCCCTCAGCTTGGGTGTATGCGTTATATCGCCTTCGCGCAACCAATCTAAATACTTCTGCCCACGGCTGAAATTAAAAATTAAATCTACAAATCCACCAAAGATGGCTCCAATCAGCGCCGCCATGGTTAAATCAAAATTCAATTTGAACTGAAAAGCCAAAAAGTAAAAAACAGCAGCCCATGCCATTTGCCAAACAATTGCGCCTATAAGTCTCCACATATTGTGTTGTCGCAGTCTTGCTGCTAGACAGCTGAAATGTTGCTAATCTGAGCAGTCATTCGATAGCCAGTTCCGCGTACTGTTTCTATATGTGCGCCGCCCAGCCCCAGCGCTTCACGCAGCCGCTTAACGTGCACATCTACTGTTCTTTCTTCAATATAAACATGATCACCCCAAACTTTATCCAGCAATTGACCGCGGCTATGTACGCGTTCTGGGTAAGTCATCAAATGCTGCAGCAGCTTAAATTCAGTTGGGCCTAGTTTTAAGGCAGTGTCTTGATAAGTTACGCGATGCGTCGTGCTATCAAGTATCAATGCACCAACAGCCAATGTTTGCTTGCTTAATTCAGGAGCACGTCTGCGCAAAACTGCGCGCAGTCGAGCAAGCAGCTCTTTTATCGAAAAGGGTTTTGTAATGTAATCATCAGCGCCCGAATCTAAACCAGCAACCTTGTCTGGCTCATCGCCCTTCGCGGTCAGCATAATAATGGGAACATCTTTGGTACGTGGATCTGCTCGCCATTTCCGCGCTAAGCTCAAACCACTTTGACCAGGAAGCATCCAGTCAAGCAAAATTGCATCCGGCAAAACGGCATCAAGTTCGCGCTGTGCAGCAATACCATCGCCGGACCATACTGGTGCAAATCCGTTATGTTTAAGATTGATGGTTAGCAACTCAGCAATCGCTGGTTCATCTTCGACAATGAGTATCCGTGGCGTCGTTTTCATATCAATCCGCAATTATTTAACTGCAGATTCAATTTCAGCCATGGTGGTATGTCGCACATCGGCACCTTTGACGATATATATCACGACCTCTGCAATATTTTTGGCATGATCACCGATGCGCTCAATCGCTTTGGCGACAAACAACAAATCTAGGCTTGCAGATATCGTTCTAGGATCTTCCATCATATAAGTAATGAGTTTACGAACAAAACCATCAAACTCTTTGTCAATGATGTCGTCTTCCTTCAAAATGCCGACCGCCATGGCTGTATCTAGTCGCGCAAAGCTATCTAATGCCTTGCGTAGCTGGTTTGAGGCCAAATCAGCCGCCAAACGCAAATCAGCAGAGGGAAGCGCGCGAGCTGCGCCGCTATGCAAAATCGATTTAACCATCCTGGCGATTTTGGCGGCCTCATCACCAGCCCGCTCTAAATTTGCTGTCGTTTTAGATATTGCAATCAGCAAGCGCAAATCTCTAGCTGTCGGTTGTCTGCGAGCGATGATAGAAGACAAATCTCGATCAATCTCAACTTCCATCGAGTTAACGCGAGTCTCCGTATCGGTAACCTGACCTGCCAACTCGGCACTAAACGTTGATAGCGACTGAATGGCCAATCTGATCTGCTCTTCAACCAAACCACCCATCTCCATGACTTTTGAAGATACGCCATTGAGCTCGCTGTCAAACTGAGTTGATAAATGTTTATCAGGCATGCTTTATTCCTATGTGGGTATATTTAACCGAAACGACCAGTGATGTAATCTTCGGTTTCTTTACGGCTAGGTTTAAAAAAGAGTTCATCTGTTGCACCAAATTCAATCAAGTCACCCAAGTACATGTAGGCGGTATAGTCACTGCATCGCGCCGCTTGTTGCATGTTGTGGGTCACAATGAGAACCGTGTAGTCAGATTTCAACTCAGTAATGAGTTCTTCAATTTTGGATGTGGAAATTGGATCAAGCGCAGAACAAGGCTCATCCAACAGCAAAACTTCTGGCTTGATTGCGATTCCTCGCGCAATACACAAACGTTGTTGCTGTCCACCAGACAGCCCCGACCCCGACTGATTCAACTTATCTTTGACTTCGCCCCACAACGCAGCTTTTCGCAAAGCCCACTCAACACGCTCTTCCAAATCAGTGGCGTTTAAATTTTCAAATAACTTTACACCGAAGGCAACATTGTCATAAATTGACATCGGAAAAGGCGTTGGCTTTTGAAATACCATGCCAATTTTTGCTCGAATCAACGCGACATCTTCTTTAGAGGTTAGCAAATCCTGACCATCAAGCTTGATAGTTCCTGTCGCTTTTTGCTCGGGGTATAGCTCAAACATGCGATTGAAAGTGCGAAGCAATGTTGATTTACCGCATCCAGAAGGACCAATAAAAGCAGTGACCTTCTTTTCAGGGATTTCAAGATTTATGCCTTTTAGTGCATGGAATTTTCCATAATAAAAATGCAAATCTTGGACCGATAACTTTGAAACTTGAGTATTGTTTAACATCTAATTGAATTAATTTTTACTGCGAGTGATGACACGAGCCAATATGTTCAAACCGAGAACCGCCGCCGTAATAAGGAAAACACCTGCCCAAGCTAATTGCTGCCAGTTTTCGTACGGGCTCATTGCAAATTTAAAAATAGTAACAGGCAAACTTGCCATGGGCTCAGTTAAACTGGATGTCCAAAATTGATTATTTAGAGCAGTAAATAACAGTGGGGCTGTTTCTCCAGATATCCGAGCAACAGCAAGTAATAGCCCAGTAACAACACCAGCTCGCGCGGCTCTCAGCGTGATTTTCGTAATCACTTTCCATTTGGGTGCACCCAACGCATATGCCGCCTCACGCAAACCCGCCGGAACAAGCTGAAGCATGTTCTCCGTCGTACGAATAACCACGGGGATAGCGATCATTGCCAACGCAATCACACCCGCCCAACCTGAAAAAGATTTAAAGCGCGTCACGATAACGGCATAGACAAACAGACCAATGACAATCGATGGTGCTGACAATAAAATATCATTCACAAACCGCGTTGTATTTGCCAACCAACTTTTTGTTTCGTACTCGGCAAGGTATATGCCGGCCATGATGCCGATAGGTGTTCCCACAAAAGTTGCTAAAAGTACCATCAAAAATGAACCATAAATTGCATTTGCAATTCCACCAGCCTCATTGGGTGGTGGCGTCATTTCAGTCAGCGTTGCCATCGTTAGCCCGCCAATACCCAAGCGAATGGTTTCCCAAAGTATCCAAATCAACCAAAAAAGTCCAAAGCACATCGCCAATAAAGACAAAGCCAATGCAATTTTATTTTTACGATTTCTTTGCGCAAATTTTTGCTCTCTCAAGCTCATTTCAGATTTAACATTTGCCTGCTTTTCAATGCTCGTCATGATTTGGCTCCCTCACTCTTTTTAAGCTGAGTAAGCAATAATTTAGACATTGCTAAGACTACAAATGTAATGAAAAACAAAACCAGGCCAAGGTAAAACAGTGAGGCTTGATGCAAGCCAGCGCCAGCTTCTGCGAATTCGTTTGCTAATGCAGACGTGATGCTATTCGCAGCCTCGAAAACACTTAAAGAATTCAATTGATTCGTGTTGCCGATGATGAAAGTAACCGCCATTGTTTCGCCCAATGCACGACCAAGGCCCAACATGATGCCACCGACAACACCTGCTTTTGTGTACGGCAAGACAACTTTTGACATCACCTCCCAAGTCGTGGACCCTAACGCGTAAGCAGATTCCTTGAGCAATGGCGGTGTGACTTCAAACACATCACGCATCACGGAAGCAATAAAAGGAATGATCATGATTGCCAAAATAATGCCAGCAGACAATATGCCGATCCCCACTGGCGGACCTGAAACCAGACCGCCTAAAAATGGAACATCTTTCAATAGTGATTGCAAAGGTTGTTGGACGTAGGTTGCAAGAATAGGGCCAAAAACTAATAAACCCCACATGCCATAAACGATGGATGGCACTGCAGCAAGCAGTTCAATTGCTGTACCTAATGGCCTTTTAAGCCAAGCTGGTGAGAGCTCAGTTAGAAATAATGCAATTCCAAAACTAACTGGCACTGCAATCAATAAAGCGATGAATGATGTGGCCAAGGTGCCATAAATCATCACCAAACCGCCAAAGTCTTCCTTAACGGGATCCCATGTACTACTGGTTAAAAAACCAAAACCAAACTTTTGAATAGCTGGTAACGCACCGACTACCAATGACAGCAATATTCCGGTGAGCATTGCAAGCGTTAGTATTGCAGCGCTTTTGGCAGCCATTCCGAATAATTTGTCCGGCAACCACCCCCAACTGTTAGGGTTCTTCGAGGGTGGTTTAGCGACAGTTTTTATCTGTTCAAAGCTATGAACCGCGTCAGACATTTCAAACGGCACATGAGTGGCTGGTAGTGTTGATGACACTTATTTTTCCTTACCCGCAATTGGTTGCAACTAATTATTTAATCGCTATAGATTTACCGGAACTATCTTTAATGTCAGCCCAAGATTTTTCAATCGCAGATTTAACACTGGCTGGCATGGGTGAATAATCCAAATCTTCTGAGGTTTTATCACCATTTTTATAGGCCCAGTCGAAAAACTTAAGTGTAGTCGATGCTTGCGCTGGTTTGTCTTGTACTTTATGCATCAAAATAAATGTCGCGCCCGTCAAAGGCCATGCATCTTTACCAGCTTGGTTTGTCAAAATTTGATAGAAGCTTTTTGCCCAATCAGCGCCAGCAGCTGCCGCCTTAAATGTCAAATCATCTGGCGATACAAAGGTACCAGCAGCATTTTGCATAACCGCGAAAGTCATTTTATTTTGCTTCACGTAAGCATATTCAACATAGCCAATGGAATTAGGCAAGCGGCTTACAAAGGCTGCGACGCCTTCATTGCCTTTGCCACCCGCTCCAACTGGCCAATTCACTGCAGTGCCCTCGCCTACTTTAGACTTCCACTCAGGGTTCACTTTGCTCAAGTAGTTTGTAAAAATAAAGCTGGTGCCAGAACCGTCTGCACGGCGCACTGGTGAAATAACGTCCGACGGTAACGCAAGTGTAGGATTCAACGTCTTGATTGCCGCATCGTCCCATTTTGTAATTTTTCCCAAAAAAATATCACCCAAAACCTGGCCATTCAGCTTCAACTGACCTGGTGCAATACCTTTGATATTGACGACAGGCACGACACCACCGATAACCGTTGGGAATTGCAGCAAGCCCTTGGCTTTCAGCTCATCATCTTTCAACGGCATGTCCGAGGCACCAAAATCAACTGTTTTAGCTTCAATTTGCTTGATGCCAGCACCAGAACCTACTGATTGATAATTAATTTTGACACCGGTTGCTTTGTTGTAATCCGATGCCCACTTTGAATACAAAGGCGCTGGAAATGATGCGCCAGCACCCGTGACGTCTTGTGCAAAAACCCCAAAAGAGTAAGTTAATGCACTGAAGCCGGCGATAGCTACAAGCGTAAATTTAGACGATAATTTCATTGAGAGACCTCATAGGTTGTTGAACAATGAAGGTACTTTAAGTAGTTTTTGTGTCAATTGTGTGACAGTCCATCAATTTAATCAAGGGTCTTAGGAAGCAAACTAAATTAAAGAGGATTTTCTCTTAGTAACTTTAGCATAGCCAAATAGAGATTCTGATGCCGATGATTAAACCTAAAC
>JAYUCJ010000078.1:0-11397 GCA_043740415.1 Polaromonas sp.
GTTGGGCGGGGCCGTGCGCAAATTACCCGTGGCAGAGCGACGAGATTTTGGTCGGAGGCAAAGTGCCTATCGTCGGTGGCTGCGTGCAAGTGACGGACAAACCGGGCTTGGGTGTAGAGTTGGACCAAGCCAAGCTGGCCGAGCTGCACCAGGCATTTTTGAACTGCCGCATTCGGACACGTAATGATGTGACGCAGATGCAGAAGTTCAGACCCGATTGGTCAACCGTCAAGCCACGGTTTTAGGTGTAGATTGAAATACAGAGCAGAGCAGAGCAAATTAAGTTAAAGAGTTGGTTTTATGAAACAGGAGACTGAGATGAAGAAAACATGGTTCAAAGTCATTGGCACCGCCGCCATCGGCTTGCTGGCGCTGGGGTCGTTCACGGCGATGGCGCAAAGCGATTTTCCGAACAAACCCCTCAAAATCATCGTGCCATTCCCAGCAGGGGGCACCAGTGACGTGATGGGCCGCATGATGGCGGAAGAGCTGGGCAAGATTTTGAAGCAACCCGTGATTGTTGAAAACGTGGGCGGCGCGGGTGGTGTGATCGGGACATAAAAGGGCGCTAAATCTGCGCCTGATGGCTACACCATCGTGCAAACAGGGGTGGGTCAAAATGCGGTAGCGCACGGCTTAGATGCAGGCTTAAAGTACAACTCCAACACGGACTTCATCCATCTCACGCAAGTGCATTCTGGCCCTAACGTGCTACTGGTGCACCCAAGCTTGCCATTCAAAACCTTGAAAGAGCTGGTTGATTTTGCCAAAGCGAATCCCGGCAAGATGGACTATGGCTACACGCACGCTGCGTCTGGCCACATGGCGATGGAGTTGTTCAAGCAAACCGCAGGGGTCTTTTTGACGGGTATTCCGTACCGCGGCGGCGGCCCGATGATGACGGACTTGATTGGCGGCACGGTCAAAATTGCTTTCATCAACCAAGATGTGGCGCTGCAACACGTCAAAGCGGGCAAATTGCGCGCGATAGCGGTGTCAAGCATTGAACGCAATTCTTTGTATCCGGAAGTGCCGTCTGTGGCTGAATCTGGCTACAAAGGTTTTGAAGCCTTGTCATGGTCTGGCATGTCGATTCAAAAAGGCACACCGAAAGCGGTGGTTGATAAGCTGGAAGCCGCCATGACACAAGCCATGCAGTCGCCAGCGATCAAACAGCGCATGGATTCACAAGGTTTTGTCATCCCCACGCAAGACGGCAAAGCCTATTCTGCGTTTGTGGCGAGCGAGTTGGTGCGCTGGACGAAGGTGATTAAAACGGCAGGGATCACGGCGCAGTAAATGCATCCGAGAAGTAAAAAACCCCCCGCTTGATTGCGGTTTTTTTGCATTTTCCGACGCCTACTTTTTATTCCTAGGGTTTATACGTACTAAATTTTCTCGTACTTTTACGCAGTTTCGGATATAGTTATATGCGACAAGAGGAATAACTATATACTTTTTACAGCATATAAAGAATAAAAGAGGCAACAGCATGAGAATGACACAATTGAAAATGAGATTTGCTACAGTTTTGCTAGCTGGCTTGGCTGCATTTTCAGGGGTTACAACCTCGGCGCAAAGTAAAGACGAATTGTATGTGGCGGGTGTTGCTGCCACATGCGCTGCCTGCCACGGCACGCAAGGCAAAGCAGTCAACGGCTCGGCAGTGGTGTCTTTAGCCGGTTTGTCGAAAGATGACATCGTTGCGCAAATGGCGGCTTTCAAAGCGGGCACGCGACCCGCCACGGTGATGCACCAAATCAGCAAGGGCTACAGCGATGCGCAGATCGCCATCATTGCTACGTATTTCGCCGTACAAAAGAAATAAGAAAAAATAAGGATGTGACTGACATGACTAATTCAAACAACATGCAACGCCCATTACGTCGTCGTGAAATTCTTCAATCTGCAGCCGCACTCAGCTTGCTAGGCTTGGCGGGTTGCGCGACGACTTCTATGCCTTCCAAGGCCAAAGTCGTCGTCGTAGGTGGTGGCTTCGGTGGGGCGACTGCGGCTAAATACGTGCGCTTGCTGTCGCAGTACAACATTGACGTGGTGCTGATCGAGCCCAACGCCGCTTTCATCTCTTGCCCCGTATCCAACATGGTGCTGGGTGGCCACAAGCAGATGGCGGACATCACCAGCTCCTACCAGCAGTTGTCTAAAAAGCATGGCGTGACGGTGGTGCAAGACATGGTCAGCAGCATAGATGCAGCGAAGAAAACCGTGACGTTGGCACGCGGCGGCAGCATTGCCTATGACAAACTGGTGGTTTCACCAGGGATTGATTTGATGATGGGCAGCATCGAAGGTTTGGCTGCAGCGAGCGCCAGTGGCCACATTGTGCAAGCTTGGAAAGCCGGTGCCGAAACGGCAGCTTTGCGCAAGCAACTCGAAGCCATGCCAGACGGCGGCACGTACGCCATCACCATCCCCGTCGCACCCTACCGCTGCCCACCCGGCCCGTACGAGCGGGCCAGCCAGATTGCGTCCTACTTCAAAGTGGCCAAGCCAAAAAGCAAGATTTTGATTTTGGACGGCAACCCGGATGTGACGTCCAAAGGCCCGCTGTTCAAGAAAGTCTGGGCAAGTCAATACGCCGGCATGGTTGAGTACCGTGGCGACCACAAAGTGACGGCGGTTGATGCTAAAACCGGCAGCATCAAGTTTGAAATTCAAGACGATGTGAAAGCGAACGTCATCAACGCCTTGCCCAACATGCGCGCCGGTTTGGTTGCGGTCAACGCTGGCCTGAACAACATGGCGAATGGCCGCTGGTGCGGTGTGAACTACCTCACCTTTGAATCAACCGCCGCCAAAGATGTGCACATGCTGGGTGATTCCATCCAGATCGCAGCAGGTATGCCTAAGAGTGCCCACATGGCCAATGCACAAGCCAAAGTGGCGGCGGCAGCCATCGTCGCGCAGCTCAATGGTTGGGAAGTTAACCCCAACCCCATGCTGACCAATACCTGCTACAGCATGGTCGATGCGAAAAACTGCATCCATGTGGCCAGTGTGCACGAGTATGTGGCGGCTGAGAAGACGTTCAAAACGGTGGCGGGCTCAGGCGGTGTGTCGTCGATTGATTTGAAGCCAGAAGTCACCCTGCTGGAAGGTGCTTACGCTGAGAGTTGGGCGCAAAACATTTGGGCGGATACCTTGGCATAAAACCAAGCGAGAAAACACAAATTTCCCGATGATTCAGTTCATCGGGATTTTTTTGACTCAATTGCTTATAGCTAAAAACAATATACTTATTCAAATGAAACGTCACCATGAAAAGTAATCGATTCATCCAAGCTGCTCCCGAGGGCTTTCTCGGCGGCGAGCACATCAAATCTGTTTATGCCGGCAGACGCGGCTTCATGGCTGGCGCATTTGCTGCAGCGATGGCTGCAACGACGGCGGCACGCGCGCAAACCAGTGTTTCCAACGCTTCAAAAGACGATCCCAATATCGTAAATTTGCCGGCGCACACCAAAGGCTTGGGGCAGGGCGTGGCCGCACTGGGGTATGGCGTGCCGAGTGTGCATGAGAAAAATCTGCAGCGCCGCGAAAGCCCGGGGCTGACCAACGTTACCCAATCAGGCGTGAGTTTTGCACCGCTGCAGGGTTTGTTTGGCATCGTCACGCCCAGCGGTTTGCATTTTGAACGCCACCACCAGGGTTGGTGGGACATTGAGCCCGATAAACACCGTTTGATGGTGAATGGCAGCGATGAAAAGATGCTCAAAAAGCCCATGGTCTTCACCATGGATGATTTGATGCGCTTGCCCTCTGTCAGCCGCTTTCACTTCATCGAATGTGGCGCGAATACGGGCATGGAGTGGGGCAACACCGCTGTTCCCACGGTGCAATACACGCATGGCATGTTGAGCTGCAGCGAATTTACAGGTGTGCCCTTGCGTTTACTGCTTGAAATGTGTGGCGCTGATTTCAAACGCGGCAAGTTCGTCTTGGCTGAAGGCGCCGATGGCTCCAGCATGACGCGCACGATTGCCATGAGCCTTATCCTGAACGATGAGGTTTTGGTGGCCTATGGAATGAATGGCGAAATGCTGCGTCCCGAAAATGGCTACCCGCTGCGCTTGGTGGTGCCGGGTGTGCAGGGCGTGAGTTGGGTCAAGTACCTGCGCCGCATTGAGCTGGGCGATGAAGCGTATGGCACGAAAGACGAAACCATTCATTACATCGATTTGCTGCCCAGTGGCCTGCACCGCCAATACAGCAGCACCCAAGAGGTGAAATCTGTCATCACCACACCCAGCGGTGGTCAGGTGATTTTGGACAAAGGATTCTTAAATATCACGGGTTTGGCATGGAGCGGGCGCGGCAAAATCCGCAAAGTCGATGTGTCCATGGATGGCGGGCGCAACTGGAAAACCGCACGCTTAGAAACGCCGGTGCTATCCAAATGCCTCACCCGTTTTAACTGCGACTGGGCCTGGGACGGCAAGCCGGCCTTGCTGATGAGCCGTGCGACGGATGAAACCGGTCATGTCCAACCCACTTACGCCGAAAACCGCAAAGTGCGCGGCACCCGCAGCATTTACCACAACAACTCTATTCAAACGTGGTGGCTGCAAGAATCTGGTGAGGTGAAAAATGTTCAATTGTCTTGATTTTTCATCCGTTTTGAAATCGCAATTTACTACGAAAATAATAGCAATATTGGCAATCATTACGCCGGCTATGGGTATTTCACAAGGTAAGTACGAGGGATTAGGACGATACGATGGCGTAGGAAGGGTGGCAACGCTCAATGAGGTTGCAGCTTGGGACATTGACGTGCGCCCAGACTTCAAAGGTTTGCCCAAAGGCATGGGCAGCGCCAAACAAGGTGAAAAAATTTGGGAAGCGCAGTGCGCGTCGTGCCATGGCAGCTTTGGCGAGAACAACACTGTTTTCGCGCCCTTGGCAGGCTACACCACAAAGCAAGACGTAGAAACGGGCCGTGTTGCCAGTCTGAAGCCAGAGGCCGCCACGCCAACCCGCACCACCATGATGAAAGTGTCGCAGCTGTCCACGCTGTGGGATTACATCAACCGTGCCATGCCGTGGACGGCGCCAAAATCGTTAACGGCGAATGAGGTTTACGCGGTAACGGCTTACATGCTTAACTTGGCCAACGTGGTCGCTGATGACTTCACTTTGAGTGAGTCAAACATAAGCGATACGCAAAAGAAGTTGCCGAATCGACTGGGGATGACGACTGCGCACGCCCTGTGGCCGGGCAAAGAGTTTGGCGGTACAACTAAGCCTGACACACAGGGGTCGGACTGCATGAGCCAATGCAAAACCGAGGTGAATGTGGCCAGTTTTCTGCCCGACCACGCCAGAAATGCGCACGGAAACATTGCAGAGCAAAACCGAGAATACGGTCAATTTAGAGGTGCAAATACGGCTGTAGCCGGCGTAATTGTTGCCAATGGTGCTTCTAAAAACGTAGCAAAAACGTCTGTTCCTATTCCTGTTCCTGAGACTGCAGCGCTTAAAAGTGCGGATGTGAATGCCACGCTGAACAAATACGCCTGCACCGCCTGCCACGGCATAGACAACAAAATTGTCGGGCCCAGCTTCAAAGAAATTGCGGCCAAACAAGGCAAACAAGCTGATGCTGTGGCGTATTTGATGGGGAAGATCAAAAACGGAAGTTCTGGCATTTACGGCAGCATACCCATGCCGCCGCAAAGCGTGGGAGAGGCAGAATTAAAGAAAGTTGCGCAGTGGATTGCTTCAGGGGCAGCCAAATAGGGTTATTCCGCTATGAAGCACTGCAAATTAGGTGATAATTTTCAATAATGGATTATTTTAGGAGTCAGTTATGGAGCGAGTTATGAAGCGTCGTGAATTTGTGCAAACCACTTCAGGTGCGGCTGCCTTGGGCTTGGTGGCTGGTGTGGGCCTGTTTCCTGTTACAGCCTCAGCACAAAGCACTTGGAACAAAGCTGCTTTCGAGGCAAAAAGCTTGGCGGATGTGGTGAAGGCTTTAGGTGGAAGCACAGCTACTGAGAGCAAAGATGTGGTTTTGAGCGCACCAGAAATTGCTGAAAATGGCAATGTCGTGCGCGTGGGCGCACAAAGCACAACGGCAGGGACAACCTGGCTGGGCTTGGTGATCGAAAAAAATCCTGCTGCTTTGGCCGCTGGTTTTGATGTCCTTGAGGGCACTGAGGCCAATATGTCCACCAATGTGAAGATGGGTCAATCTAGCAATGTGTACGCCTTGGCCAAAGTGGGCGACAAGTTTATTTATGCGGTGAAAGAAGTCAAAGTCACACTCGGTGGCTGTGGCGGTTAAATCTACGCAAGTAATTTTCAAGACATCAGAAATTTAGGAGTTCAACATGAGTGATCCGATGCGCATACGCGCTCAAGCTGCTGCAGACAAAGTGACCGTGCGTGTGCTGGTCAGCCACGAAATGGAAACTGGCCAACGTAAAACGGCCGACGGTAAAACTGTACCTGCGATGTATATTCAAACCATCAGTGCGACACACAATGGTAAAACGGTGATGAATGCACAATGGGGCACGGCGGTGTCTAAGAATCCGTTTATTCAGTTTGTCTTTGCCGGCGGAAAAGCGGGAGACAAGGTTGCGGTGACTTGGGTTGATAACACGGGCGACAAGCGCACCGACGAAGCGACCATTTCGTAAATTTACCTGTACCGCCAATTACCCACACACACTATGAACAAATTTGCCCTGTCACTGCTAGCTTTGGGTTGCCTCGCTGGTTTGTCATCTTTACCCGCAGGGGCTCAGCAAAAATCAGCGAAAGATGCGATTGATGATTATCGTGCCAGCTTGCAAGATGGTAATCCCGCAGATTTAAATGCGGCACGTGGCGAGGTTTTGTGGAAAGCCAAACGTGGGTCGAAAAATGCGAGCTTGGAAGCCTGCGACTTGGGCTTGGGCGCGGGCAAGGTGAAGGGCGCTGTGACCGTGTTGCCCAAATATTTTGCGGACACCAACCAAACCATGGATGTAGAAAGCCGCTTGGTGCATTGCATGGTGACGCTGCAAGGCGCCAACAAAGCGGATTTCACGGCTAGAACTGTTTTTAGCGGTGAAGGTCAAAAAGCCACTGCGATTGAAGACCTGGTGGCCTATATTTATGACGAATCGCGCGAGATGGTTGTCAAGGTGCCTCAAGAGCATGCCCTTGAAAAAGCCGCTTATGCCCGCGGTAAACAGGCTTTCTACTTCAAAGGCGGCCCCTTTGATTTCAGCTGCGCCAGTTGTCATGGCGAAGATGGCAAACGCATACGCTTGCAAGAACTGCCCAATTTGACCAAGCCCGGCCCCGCGCAAGCTGCGTTCAGCCAGTGGCCCGCCTATCGCGTCAGCCAGGGGGCGGTGCGCACCATGCAGTGGCGGCTGTACGATTGTTTCAGACAGCAGCGCTTCCCAGAGCTGCAATATTTGAGCCAGACCTCGGTAGATTTGATCACCTTCATGGGGGTGAACGCCAATGGCGGCAAAATGGCAGCACCGGCTATCAAACGTTGAATACCACAAATAAAGAGCAAAAATAATGACAAATAAGCCTGTAGCCGGCGTATCAATTGCCTATTCTGCTATTAAAAATATAGCTAAAATCACTATGGTGGTATCTGCGGTTGCCTTGTTGGCAAGCTGCGCTTCATCATCCATGCAAGGCCCCAGCGCGGCTGAGGTGCTGGCCTCTATCAAAGGCAGCTTTGCGGAACGCGGCATTGCCAAACTAGACCGTTTGGACCAAACCGAGATTCAAAAAGTCTGCTCTGAATCGTTTGCCAGCGGTAAAGAGGTGCCAAAAGCCACACGTGAAAAAATGGAGAAAGCCCTCTACGCCAGCATTCCCTATCCCTCAGACGGCAAGTACACTGGTGATTGGCGAGAGGGTGAAAAAATCGCCCAAAACGGTCGTGGCTTGCAGTTCAGCGACGTCGCAGGTGTGCCCAACGGTGCCAATTGCTACGCCTGCCACCAGTTGACGCCGACCGAAATCAGTTTTGGCAACCAAGGCCCCTCGTTGATGAAATACGGTACTTTGCGCGGCGTGAAAGACCCTGCTGCCAAGGATTCAGAAGCCATCGTCAAATACACCTGGGCACGGATCTGGAATACACATTCTGTGAACCTGTGCAGCAATATGCCGCGCTTTGGCGACGCCGGTATTTTGAGCGAACAGCAAGTCAAGCACGTGATGGCGCTGCTGCTGGATCCGCAGTCGCCCGTCAACAAATAGACCGCTTAAATAGATCGATATCTCGTATGAATTTGAGCAGGCGTGAGTTTTCCTCCGTACTCACCGCGGCACTCGTCGCCGGTTTTCCCTTAGGTCGCCAGGTCAGCGCACAAGAGGCTGATCAGCTTTACAACGTGCCCAAAACGGGCAATGTGCATATCTTGCACATGACCGATTGCCACGCGCAGCTGTTGCCCATTTATTTCCGCGAGCCCAATGTCAACATCGGGATTGCGGGCATGACGGGCAATGTGC
This sequence comes from Polaromonas sp., assembly GCA_043740415.1. Classification (GTDB taxonomy): domain Bacteria; phylum Pseudomonadota; class Gammaproteobacteria; order Burkholderiales; family Burkholderiaceae_C; genus Aalborgiella. The sequence continues at coordinate 8,494 of JAYUCJ010000078.1, forward strand.
CGCACCTGGTGGGCGAGCATTTGCTGAAGTATGCTGGCTTGAAGGCGGGCAGCGCGCAGGCCTACGCGCACACGTATTTGGATTTTGAGCGCGCAGCGCAGCAATACGGCAAAGTGGGCGGTTTTGCGCATTTGGCAACCTTGGTGAAGCAATTGCGTGGCAGCCGTCCCGGTGCCTTGCTCTTAGACGGCGGCGACACGTGGCAGGGCAGTGCCACCAGTTTGTGGACGAACGCGCAAGACATGGTTGATGCCAGCAAACTACTGGGCGTGAACGTGATGACCGCGCACTGGGAGTTCACCTACGGTGAAGCGCGCATGATGGAAATCATCGATAAAGACTTCGCCGGCAAGATTGATTTTGTGGCGCAAAACGTCAAAACCAAAGACTTTGAAGACCCTGTTTTCAAACCCTATGTGCTGAAAGAAATGAACGGCGTGACGGTAGCCATCGTCGGCCAAGCTTTCCCGTACACGCCGATTGCCAACCCCGGCTGGCAGGTGCCGAATTGGACATTTGGCATTCAAGATGCACAGATGCAAAAGACGGTGAACGAAGCGCGTGCCAAGGGTGCGCAAGCCGTCGTGCTGTTGTCACATAACGGCATGGATGTTGACTTGAAAATGGCATCGCGGGTGACGGGTATTGATGTGATTTTGGGTGGACATACGCATGACGGTGTACCTGTACCAACCATGGTTAAAAACGCGATGGGTCAAACCTTGGTGACCAACGCAGGCAGCAATGGCAAGTTTTTAGGTGTTTTGGATTTAGACGTGCGGGACAAAAAAGTCGTCAATATCAACTACAAGTTGCTGCCTATCTTTGCCAATTTTTTGCCGGCAGACAAAGACATGGCCACCTTGATCTACAAAGTTCGTGCGCCTTTTCTGTCTAAATTGACCGAAAAATTAGCCGTCACCGAAGGCCTGTTGTACCGCCGGGGCAATTTCAATGGCACGTTTGACCAGTTGATCACCGACGCGCTCATCAACGTGCGCGGTGCGCAAATTGCCTTTTCGCCTGGTTTCCGCTGGGGAACTTCGCTGTTGTCGGGCCAAGCCATCACGCGTGAACACGTCATGGACCAAACGGCTATTACCTACCCGTGGACGACAGTGTCAGATTTGACGGGCGAGACGATCAAAACCATTTTGGAAGATGTTTGCGACAATTTATTCAACCCCGATCCGTATTACCAACAAGGCGGTGACATGGTGCGAACGGGGGGTATGACGTACACCTGCAACCCAACAGCAAAAGCAGGTTCACGCATCAGCGACATGCGATTTGGCGGCCAGTTGATGGAAGCGGGTAAAACCTATAAAGTGGCCGGCTGGGCACCCGTGCAAGAAGCCAGTAAAAATGCGGGCCCGCCTGCTTGGGAAGTTGTGGAAACTTATCTGAAAGATAAAAGGACCATTGCACCTATCAAGCTGTACAACCCGAAACTGCTTGGCTTAGATGGCAACCCTGGCGTGGTGATTTAATCGGTCAATACATGATTTTTAGTGATGTCTCGTGATGTTTAGTTTTCAACGTCGACACTTACTGGCAGCATTCTCTGCAAGTTGGCTCAGTGTTGTGCTGAGCAAAGCGGCACATGCTGCAACGCGTGTGTTGCCGTCATCGGCGTCCTTAAAAAACGATATTGATGCAGCGCTAAAAACCTCAAAACCGTTGGTCGTGTTGGTCAGTTTAGACAACTGTCCATTTTGCAAAATCGCCCGCGAAAATTACCTCATTCCGCTGATGGCTGAGCGGGCCATCAGCGTGATTCAAGTGAATACCAACCACGCCACGCCCATAGACGATGCCTGGGGGAAGCGCACCACGCATGAGCAGTTGATTCGTATTTGGGCCATCAAGGTAACGCCCACGGTGCTGTTTTTAGGAAAAAATGGTCGGGAAGTCGCGCCGCGATTAGAAGGTGGTTCGATGTCAGATTTCTATGGGGCTTATCTGGATGAACGGCTACGGACGGCTCAAGCTGCCATAACACGCGATTCAGGTGTTAACTGAGCGGTACCCGAATTTCTGGACGGGCAAGTTGAAGATAATTTCACAACTTGCAAGGAGCATCCATGAAACGCATCCCCCGACGGATATTTACAGCGGAATTTAAGTTAGAAGTCATCAAACTAGTCACAGAGCACGGTTTGACACATGCCGAAGCAGCTCGGAAGCTTGATATAGCCACCAAATCACTGCGTGAATGGAAAGAACAACATGAACGCGGTGAACTCAAAGCCGGCCTAGGCATCAGCAAACTCACCGTTGATCAGCAACGCATTCGAGAGCTAGAGCGCGAACTGGCCATCGCCAAGATGGAGCGTGACATCTTAAAAAAAGCGACGGCGTTCTTCGCGAAAGAGTCGAAGTGAGGTACGCCATGATCGATAAACTGCGTCACAACCACCCTGTAGACAAGCTGTGTCAGCTCGTGGACGTCGCCAAGAGCGGCTATCAAGCATGGAGCCGTAGCAAACTCATTCCCGCACGTCTGCTTGAGGATGCGCGCTTGTTGGCTGCCACCAAAGCCGCGCATCAACGGGGTCGCGGCATCTATGGCCCGAAGAAGATTCAGACCGAGTTGGCAACGCAAGGCATTACCGCCGGGCTTAACCGCATCAAACGACTCCGCAAGCTCCACGGCATCCGCTGTACGCACAAGAAGAAATTCTGCGTCACCACGGATTCAAAGCATCAGTTGCCGATAGCTGAGAATCTGCTCAACCGCCAGTTCACGCCCACCGCCCCGAATCGGGTGTGGGTCGCCGACATCACCTACATTCCGACCAATGAGGGTTGGCTGTTTCTGGCCGCGATCAAGGATTTATACACATGCGAGATCGTTGGTTGGGCGATGGATAAGCAGATGACCAAGCAGTTGGTGATCGACGC
>JAYUCJ010000079.1:0-11304 GCA_043740415.1 Polaromonas sp.
GTGCTGGGTGCTGGGTGCTGGGTGCTGACCACATGATGCTCCTTTTAGTTCAGAAAAGTTTAAGCTGTTTTGTAACAAGCTTTAACTTTTACCCCATAAACAGCCTTGTTTACATGCAAAAAAGTTGTGATTTGTTGCATTAATGTATACGCAAGATGTCGCCTCAGGCTCAAGCGCTGTGATTTGTAGTTATTTAGTATTCATTTTCGGTAAATGACGTGCAGAAGTACTTAAACGTGTCAAATTTAAGCAACAAATCGGGCGTTAGCCGGCGTATTTATTGTCTGAGCAGCTATCAAAAAAATAGCATTACTAGGCTACAAAGGCATCACAAACCGCAAACCTACTGTCCAATTGCGACCTGGTGCAGGCTCGTAAAACTGCGATGCCGCTTGGTTGACGATGACGGAACCCACATAGCGTTTATCGGTCGCGTTATCCACCCGCGCAGTGGCGCTTAACACGCCAGAGCCTATCGCCCAACCGTAGCTGGCTTTCAGCGCCAAGGTGGTGTAGCCGTCGGCTGTCGCGATATTCGTGTCGTTGGCATAGAGTCGGCCAGCGCGGGTCAGTTCAATACCGGCTTGTGCGCCTAACTTTGAGGTGATATTGCGGTTTGCCGCGCTCTCGCTCATGGTTTTGCTGGTCCACAGCAGTTCAGAAAAGACAAAACTTTGTGGAATGCCGGGTATTTTGTTGCCTGCATCAATGTTGTTCGAGCCGGTTACAAAAGCTTGTGAAAACCGGGCATTGGTTTGTGACGCCGCCAAGGTGGCGCGTAAATTTGGCATCAACAGCGTGTTGCCTGACAATTCCCAGCCTGTGCGTTTGGTGCCAGGCGCATTTTTGAAGGTGGAATTGCCGCCGGTGTTGCTGGCCACCACAATTTCGTCGATGGAGTCGATCTGGAACAATGTCATGTCCAAGCGCGACGTGGCGTTCGGCAACCACTTGGCACCGATTTCATAATGCTTGCTTTTTGAAGCGTTGATGCTGGTGTTGAAAGCAGGTGTCGCCGCGCCTTTGTAGGCCACTTCGGCCAAAGTGGGGCTCTCAAAGCCTTTGCCGTAGTTGACGTACAGGTTCAAGCTGTCATTGGCGTGGTAGGTTAAGCCCAGCACGGGGTTGGTGGCTTTGTAGCTGGTTGAGCCAGAGCCGTCGCCATCCTTCAGAAAATTGTCGCTGCTTTTAAAATGCACAGCGCTGTAGCGCAGGCCGCCAACCACGGAGATTTTCTCAGACACCAAAGCGGTGGCTTGCACAAACAAGTCGCTGTTGCTGGCTTGGTTGTCTTCATTGCGGGTGGTGGTGGTTTTTTCACCCAAGGCAGCCACACCGCCTTGGCGCGTTTCCTTAGAGCGGTCGTATTCATAGCCGACCACCCAAGTCACGGGTGTTGTGCCAATTTTTGACAAGGCGTTGTACTGCAAACCCGCACCAGAGTAGTTGCGTTCTAGACCTACCCACGCGCCCGTAGCCGTCGCGGCGCCCGTTTGGTATTGGGTGTTGTCACGCGTACCTGCATACAAACGCGCGGTGAATGAACGATCAGCGTCAAAATTATGTTTGATCGACGTGCCCAGCTGGTTTTGCAGCACAATTTTGCGGGCGTTGCGCGCAATAGCATTGGTTCCTGCCTGCGTTGGGTCGGCAGCGAGTTGGGCTGCCGTTAAACCCGTGGGGTCTAGCGCCAAGGGCATGTCAAAGCGGTTGAAAACCACATTGACTTTGGTGGCTTCGCCGGCATCAAAACTCAGCTTGCCGTTGAATTGTTTGCGTTCGGTTTCGCTGTTGGCTCGGAAGCCATCGGCGCTGAAGGTGTTGTAATCCGCCACGATGCCATAGTTGCCGACCTTACCGGCGTATTGCCAGTCGGTGCGCAACATCCCGTAGGAGCCGCTATAAAGCTGTGCGCCAACTTCGGGCTGCGCGGGTGCTTCGCGGGTGAAAGCTTGAATCACGCCGCCCGACGAGTTGCCGTAAAGTTGCGCCAGCGGGCCGCGCAATACTTCAATCCGCTCGGTCGAGGTGAGGCTGATCGATGACCCTTGGCCTTGGCCATCGGGTGTGGTGGCCGGAATGCCGTCCACCAGCAGTCGAATGCCGCGAATACCAAAGGCAGAGCGGGCACCAAACCCACGAATCGACACCTGCAAATCTTGCGCGTAGTTTTGGCGGTTCAAAATCGTCAAACCAGGGACACGGTTGAGTGATTCGGATAAATTGACCTGCGGCCCGGCGTTTTGGATGGTTTCCGCATCGATGGCCACTACAGCTGCTGGCGCATCAAAGCTGCGCTGTTCAGAACGCGATGCTGAAACGACGACGGGCGCCAAAGTTTGCGCAGCTAGGTACGAGCTGCCAAGTGATAAAACCGCCAAAGCCAATGTTGATTTGATTGGCGTGCGGAGTTTTGGGTGTGAATTAATAGTTGGCATAGCATCTCCTTGTTTGCAATATTTGAGCATTAAACCGGGCTAAAGCTGACGCGAAGGTGACTAAAAATGTGAATTTTGTCACATTGGCGACGCTGTTCAAAAAAAACTAGGATTAAAGTTAATCAACATCGCGGCTTGAGTGTTCATGTTCGGTTATCGATGTTTGTTGTTTGACCATAAGGAGATTTCAGTGAAAAAATTAAAAAGAAACGTCATGCTAGCCGCTGTTACTTTGGGTGTTGCGGGGCTGGCCAGCGCACAAGCAAATATAGACAAACTGAAACAAATGAAGGTCGCGACGACGGATTTGAATATTCCAGTCGTCGCGCAAACCGGACCGAATGCAGAAGCGATTAAAAACAACCTTAAAAAAGTCAAACTACCACCCGGATTCAAAATTTCTTTGTATGCCATCGTGCCAGATGCACGCCATATGGCGGTGGCACCGTCGACCAACATGCTGTTCGTCGGCACGCGCAAGAGCACGGTCTGGTCCGTCACCAACCGCAACAGCGGCGAAATGGCGACCGAGGTGAAATCATTCGCGCCCTCGCTCAAGTTCACGAATCCGAACGGCGTTTGCTGGACCAAGGACGGGTTTCTCATCGTCGTTGAGCATAACCGTGTGCTGAACTTTCCGGGAGCGGAGTTCTTCTACGAAACGCCTGACGTAGCGGTGATTGAGGTGGTGGGTCAAGGCAAGCTGATTCCTGTCGAAGAAGAGAGCTACAACCACGGTGCACGGGTTTGCCGGGTTGGCGCTGATGGCATGTTGTATGTGTCGTTAGGCCAGCCGCATAACGTGCAGCCGCGCGACAAGATCGATGTCTACAACAAGGTCGGCATCGGCGGCATGGTTCGCATGAATGCCTTTGACGGCAGCAAACGTGAGGTGTACGCCACGGGCATCCGGAACTCAGTAGGCCATGACTTTAACCCCAAGGATGGCACGCTGTGGTTTACCGACAACCAAACCGACGGCATGGGGGACGATATTCCGGCGGGCGAGATCAACCGCATCACCAAAGCGGGCCAGTTTTTTGGCTACCCATGGATTCAGGGCAAAACCCGCATGACTGAGCACGGCTACGACAAAGACCCGCTGCCCGCTAATGTGACCAACCCAGAGGTGTACACGGAAGCGCATGCTGCCGATTTGGGGATGGCTTTCTACACCGGTAAGAAGTTCCCTGCCAAGTACCAAGGCGGCATCTTCTCGGCACAACATGGCTCGTGGAACCGCACCAACCCCATTGGCGCGCGCATCATGTTCACCAGCATGAAGGCAGATGGTACAGCTGACAAAACCGAAGTCTTTGCAGATGGCTGGCTGAACCCAGAAACACGCCAATACAGCGGCCGTCCCGTCGACGTGGCCAATTTGCCTGATGGCTCGATCTTGGTGTCTGACGATTTTGCTGGCGCGATTTATCGCATCAGCTATGCCGAATAAGTAGATCGAAACGGAGCATGACCCATGAAGCACGGTAAGCAGAAGGAGTATAGGTTCAGTCGCTTGCTGTGGCTTCTGGTATGTTTAACGCCAGTTGCCGTACTTGCCCAAAACGCAAGTGCTGGCAAAGAAAAGGCGGGAATGTGCGCCACATGCCATGGCCCGACAGGATTAAGTCAATTGCCGAATGCACCTCACTTAGCGGGGCAGCCGGCGATTTACTTGGTCGAGCAAATGAAAAATTACCGAAGCGGCAAACGACCCAATGAAGTCATGGCCGTGATTGCGAAACCGTTGACCGATCAGGAGATTGACGATCTTGCAGCATGGTACGCGTCGATTGAGATCACGGTGAAAGTGAAGTAACAGCGGCTATTTAATGTGAACGAATCATCGTTCCAAAGGCTTGCTCGGTCAAAATCTCTAACAGCATCGCGTGCGGTACGCGGCCGTCGATGATGTGAACGGCTTTCACACCGCTTTTCACGGCGTCAATCGCGCCTGCGATTTTCGGAATCATACCGCCGCTGATGGTGCCGTCGGCAATCAAAGCGTCAATGTCTTTGATGCTCAATTCGGTGAGCAGGTTTTTCTCTTTGTCCAGCACGCCTGAGATATTCGTCAACATCAAGAGCTTTTCAGCCTGCAACACGGTCGCCAGTTTGCTGGCAACCACGTCGGCGTTGATGTTGTAGCTTTCGTTGTGCAAGCCAAAGCCAATGGGGCTGACCACGGGGATGAAGGCATCGTCTTGCAAGGCTTTGACCACGCTGGGGTCTATCGACTCAATGTCGCCGACCTGGCCCACATCGTGTTCTTTGTTGGCGTCGTTCAGATCGATGAGTTTGAGTTTTTTCGCACGCATCAAGCCACCGTCACGCCCGGTCAAACCCACGGCCTTGCCGCCGGCTTGGTTGATGAGACCGACAATGTCTTGCTGCACTTCGCCCGCCAGCACCCATTCCACCACTTCCATGGTTTCAGAGTCGGTCACACGCATGCCTTGGATGAATTCGCCTTTTTTACCCAGACGTTTCAAAGCGGCTTCAATTTGCGGCCCACCGCCGTGAACGACGACAGGATTGATGCCCACGAGTTTGAGCAACACCACATCTTCGGCAAAAGCCTGCTGCAAGGCCGGATCCGTCATCGCGTTACCACCGTACTTAATCACCATGGTTTTGCCATGGTATTTGCGTATATACGGTAGTGCTTGGGCGAGTATGTCGGCTTTTATTTCGGGACTGACGTTCGGCTTGCTTGCCTCTGGCTGCTCATTCATCGACTAACGATCCTAAAAAGGGGTAAAACTCAAGAAATTAGACCAACTAAACAGTGACTTAAACGGCAAACTCAGATTTGTTTCGACCTTGCGCTTCCAAAGCTTTTAACCATTTTGGTGTCAAACCACGGCCGCTCCAAGCCTCGCCATTCGGGCCTTTGAACTTAGCTGCCACTGGCACGCCAGCTGCTTTAGATTTGCGAACTTTCGCCACTTTGCCCACTTTAGCTGGACGACCCGCTTTGCTTTTCTTCGCGCCGGCTTTGCCGCCCAAATCTTTCACGGTAATACCAAACGCAGCCATCTTGGCGCGAATATCAGCCACCGTGCTGGCGAATTCTTTTGACTTTAATTCGGCAGCTTGCTTTTGCAATTTTTCGATTTGGCTTTGCAGGTCAATTAGGTTGCTCATATTGATGCTTTCTGTGTGATTAATGAAAGAGTAATTAGAAAAGAGTGATTAAAAAGAAAAACAGAGAACTGCTAATGTAATATAAAAACAGATACTCATGTCAACGCCGGGTAAATTAATAGCTTTGAAGCGGCATTAATTACCCATAAACATGAATACTAGCTTACTTGGGGCTTTATCGGCGCAGCCATTTAGGCACTTTAAAACGCACCAGCATCATATAAGCGACAACATAGGTGATAACAAAGACCGCGCAAAATGCCATCAATACCACCGTGTTATCCCAAAACAATATGGCAGGCGCTACCGTTAATAATGTGAAACTCCATAACCACGGCGAGGTGCGGTTATTGCGCATCAGCATGCGGCGTGAAGCATCGTCATGAAACACGCCGCGCACCAAGCGACGATAAATCAATTGGTGAAAATGCAAAGCATCCGCCACACCGGGCGACACCCCGCGCGCTGTTTTGCGGTAAATAGAAAACAATGTTTCCCACACCGGATATATCAGCAATAACATGGGAAACCACGGAGATACTGTTTCGTGGCGTTGCACCAGCACAATGCTGGCCACCGCAATCACCACGCCCCACAAATAAGCGCCGCCATCACCCGCAAATATCAAACCCCGTGGGTAATTCCAGACTAAAAACCCAGCCGTCGCTGCGGCGAGGCAAACCACAATCGCCGCCAATTGCCTATCACCAAGCTGCAAAGCCACATGCGCAATCGCCAAACAAATCATCGCCGCCACCGTGCCCGCCAAGCCGTTGTAACCATCAATAATATTAAAAGCATGCGGCAAACCACATATTGCAAACACGGCTAGCGCGAGACCTAGCCAAGGCATGGTTGATAACATACCGTCGATAACAGGAATACCCAGGCGAGACAGCGATATACCCAGCAGATAACAAGCCAGCGCGGCTGACAAAGCGGTCAAGCTCAGCCGATATAAGACAGACAGCCGCTGCGTCACATCCTCAAATGCGCCGCCCAAGACCGCAGGTAATGTCAGTACAAACCACGGCCAAGTCTGCGTCCAATTGCTTTGCACATTCAAATTAATACCAAAGATGTCAGACAGGGCCGCCACCATCCAACCCACAAACAAACCCACCATGATGGCCAAGCCACCCAAGCGCGGCACTTCGCCGGTGTGAAAGCGCTGTGGCTTGTTAGCGTCATACGCCTTGGCATGCTCACCCGCCCAGCGGATAAACAGCAAAGACGCCAAAAGCGCAAAAGCCGCGCTGATTAAAGTTAAAGCTATCAAAACTATGCTCTCTTTTTATCTTTGTACTTTGCTGTACTTTGTATTACTCACTCAAATATAGACGCAGTGATTAACTATTGGCTTAATTTATAAGCTTCGTTCATTTAGTTATTCAAAAAACCAACTTGCCTGTAATTGTCCTTCAAAAAGTCAATCCACAACCGTACCCGCAGCGCCATATGTTTGCGCTGCGGGAAAACCGCGTAAATCCCATTCGGCGGCGCGGCAAAGTCTTCCAGCAGTGCCGCTAGTTTGCCGCTGGCAATTTCCGCCTCCACCTCCCAGGTGCTGCGCCACGCGATGCCGTAGCCCGCCAAACACCAATCATGCAGCACTTGGCCGTCCGAGCAATCCAGCGGCCCTGCAGGGCGCAAATAATGCACTACTTTGTCACCCGCGCTGTTGGGCATGTTGAACGCCCAGCCCCGCGTTTGCGACGCATCGCTGGACAGCGTCAAGCAGTCAAACTTGCTCAGTTCACTGGGGTGCAGCGGCGTACCGTGTGTTTTCAGGTACGCCGGTGTCGCCACGCACAGCCGCCGGTTGTCCGCCAGCCGCACACTCACCAAGCTGGAATCCGGCATGTCGCCCACCCGCACCGCGCAGTCAAAGCCCTCACCGGCAATGTCAGTCACACGGTCGGACAAATTCAGCGACAGCGTCACATCGTTGTGCAATGCGCGAAATTTCGGCACCAAGGGCGCGACGTGCCTGCGCCCAAAGCCCGCCGGCGCCGTGATGCGTAAGTGACCGCTCGCTTTCACGCCGCCGGCGGAAACACTGGCTTCCATGTTCGCCACATCGGCCAGCACCCGCTGGCAATCTTCCAAAAATGCGCTGCCTTCCGTGGTCAGCGTCAGCTTGCGCGTCGTGCGCACCAGCAGTTTGACGCCCAGCCGTTCCTCCAGCGCATCCAGCCGCCTGCCCATGATGGCGGGTGCCACGCTCTGCGCCAGCGCCGCAGCCGTCAAGCTGCCGCGTGTGACGACGGAGACGAAGGATTCGATTTCTTTGAATTTGTCCATAAACGAAAGCTTTAGGGAAGGGCTAATTGCCGTGATTATGCGTATAAAAGTCACAAATAACACAACTTTTGCGTGATTAATAAACTTCAAAGCTTGGATATAGTGATCACAACCCTAAAATGAGCTTCAGTCTGCCGGCACCCTTGCATGATGAGCGCTATATATTTAATAGCATTTTAGGCAATAAATACGCCGTCTAGAGTCATATTTTGCCATTATTTTCATCGTTTTACCGTATTTTTACCTTATTTGGAGAAACCCATGTCCACCTCAACAACGCCACGCACCCAAGCGCACAACCTGCAAGTCGCCACCGTTTTGCACACGTTTATCAATGAGCAAGTGCTGCCCGGCACCGGCGTGTCCAGTGACAAATTCTGGAAAGGCTTCGACGCCATCGTCGCTGATCTATCACCGAAAAATATCGCCCTGCTGGCTGAACGCGACCGCCTGCAAACCGCGCAAGACGCTTGGCACAAAGCCAATCCAGGCCCGATCTCAGATATGAAAGCCTACCGCGCTTTCCTAGAGAAAATCGGCTACCTCGTCCCGGCGCCTAAAAACGTCACGACCACGACTTCTAATGTCGACGACGAGCTCGCCAAACAAGCCGGCCCGCAGCTGGTCGTGCCGGTGTTGAACGCGCGTTATGCACTCAACGCAGCTAACGCGCGCTGGGGCAGCCTGTACGACGCGCTGTACGGCACAGACGTGTTGTCAGAAGACGACGGCGCTGAAAAAGGCAAAGGCTACAACCCGATTCGTGGCGCCAAAGTCATCAACTACGCCCGCCACGTGCTAGACCGCACCGCGCCGCTGAAAAACGGTTCACACGTTGATGCCATCGGCTACAACGTCAAATCTGGCGAGCTCGTCGTGAAATTGGCCAGTGGCAAATCCAGCCGACTCGACAACAACAAACAATTCCTAGGCTTCCAAGGCAAAGCCAGCGACCCAACTAGCGTTTTACTCATCAACAACGGTTTGCACCTCGACATCCAGATCGACCGCAGCACCGCCATCGGCAAAACCGACCCCGCCGGCGTCAGTGATTTGGTGTTGGAAGCCGCGCTCTCAACCATCATGGACCTGGAAGACTCGGTCGCCGTGGTCGATGCGGACGACAAAGTCTTGGCCTATAGCAACTGGCTGGGCATTTTGAAAGGCACGTTGACGGAGACGGTCGCCAAAGACGGCAAAACCTTCACCCGGGGCCTGAACCCAGACCGCGTGTACACATCAGCCAAAGACGCCAAAAAGCAAGTCCGCTTGCATGGCCGCAGCCTGATGTTTTTGCGCAACGTCGGCCATTTGATGACCAACCCCGCCATCTTGTATACCGACGCCGCCGGCAACACCCAAGAAATCCCAGAAGGTATTTTGGACGCCGTGGTCACCACCGCGATCGCCCTGCACGACGTGAACCGCCCGAAAACACAAGCCATCGGCAACTCACGCACCGGTTCGATCTACATCGTCAAGCCCAAAATGCACGGCCCGGCTGAAGTCGCTTTTGCGGCCGAGTTGTTTGCGCGCACCGAGAAAATGCTCGGCCTCAAAGACAGCACCGTCAAGCTCGGCATCATGGACGAAGAGCGCCGCACCAGCACCAATTTGAAAGCCTGCATCGCCGCCGCCAAGAGCCGCGTCGCCTTCATCAACACCGGCTTTTTGGACCGCACCGGCGACGAGATGCACACCTCGATGCTGGCCGGCCCGATGATGCGCAAGGGCGATATGAAGTCCAGCCAATGGATTGCCGCCTACGAGCGCAGCAACGTGCTGGTCGGCCTGCAGTGCGGCCTGCGTGGCCGGGCTCAGATCGGCAAGGGCATGTGGGCCATGCCCGACCTAATGGCCGCGATGCTGGAGCAAAAGATCGGCCACCCCAAGGCCGGCGCCAACACCGCCTGGGTGCCCAGCCCCACCGCCGCCACGCTGCATGCGCTGCACTACCACCAGGTCAAGGTGGCCGACGTGCAGAAGGCGATGGAGAAGGCCGATGCGCACGCCGACCAGGCGGCCGAGCGCGATGCCCTGCTTGAAGGCCTGCTGACCATCCCGGTGGTCAAAAAGGCCAAGTGGAGCGATCTCGAGCGCCAGCAGGAGCTGGACAACAACGCCCAGGGCATCCTGGGTTATGTGGTGCGCTGGATCGACCAGGGCGTGGGCTGCAGCAAGGTGCCCGACATCAACGGCATCGGCCTGATGGAAGACCGCGCCACGCTGCGCATCAGCAGCCAGCACATGGCCAACTGGCTGCTGCACGGGGTGGTGGACAAGGCCCAGATCAAGGCCACGCTCAAGCGCATGGCCAAGGTGGTGGACGGCCAGAACAAGGGCGATGCGGCCTACACCCCGATGTCGGGCCGGCTCAAGACTTCAGCCGCCTTCCAGGCCGCCAGCGATCTGGTCTTCAAGGGCCTGGCGCAGCCCAGTGGCTATACCGAGCCGCTGCTGCATGCTTGGCGGTTGAGGGTCAAGGCAGCTGCTTGAGCGACAGACGCAGGGCGGGCTTGTCGGGCTGCCCTGCGCTCATCCAAGCTGTGTGTTGGTCGTGTTCCGGATAATGAACTTTCGCCCAAGCGATTGATTTACAAGCAGATTTCCGGATTCTCGGTTTCATTTTCCTGGGCCGCTGAAGAATGGAAGATGACCGTGTTGGCGTCGATTGAATCAGCTGCCCTTGTCCATCACGGGGCCAAACGCGGACATCAGCTTGGCGAAGAACTGGTGCACGTCCTCATGGATCTCGTCGGCGGTCATCAGCGCGGCCACCCGCTCTCGCAGCACTTCAACCGGCAGTGAAGCGCCGCGAAGCTTGTGAAAAAGTGAGTCATCGTTCTCGAACAAGATGCGCTTGCCGTCGAGCACGCTGAAGATGCTGGCGGTCAGGTTGCGCCAAGTGCGCCCCGCCGGCAAAGTGAGGTTTTGGTCGGTGAAAAAGCCGTCGATGGTCTGTATTGCACCTTGGGCAAAGAAGTCGTCGTCGGTGCATTGCAACAGCGCCAACGCTGCGCGCCGCCAAGGTGCCGGAACGAGCAAATAGTTCTCGATGTTCTTTCTGCGCCACTCCCTCAGGCTGGGGTTATTCGCTGCCGGGTGAAACGCGCCCTCGTCGTTGTCGAGGTCGAACAACATCAGGCGTTTGACGTCTGGAATAATCTGTTTGACGGCATCGAAATGCTCACTGGCTGCCCGCAGCATTTCCTTCTTGGTTCCACCCCCCATGGGCTTGAAACAGATGCGCTCCATCACCGGTTGCGCGCCGCAAGCTGCGGCCCATGCGCGAATGATGCGCTCGTCGCTTTCACCCTCGACGTAGAGCAGGCACGGAGATGCCAGTAGTCGCATGATCTCTTCGTTCGAAACATCGGCCATGGCGCGCAGTACAGCGGGTATCGATTGAATTCGA
>JAYUCJ010000080.1:0-4176 GCA_043740415.1 Polaromonas sp.
CGAAGCCTCGCGCCGCGACGCCCGCATGCGCCAGTTTTTGCAGCGCGCTACCGAATTTGGCGCGCGCCTGATCGAATCGGACGGCCTGCGGCTGTCGAAAATGTGCGGCAGCCACGGCCATCAGGGCGTGGTGGCCCGCGTCAATGCGATAGAACTTGTCCGGTCGCTCGATGAACTGCTTGAACAGTTAGAGGCGGCAGGCGTGGAAAAACCCTTGCTGCTGGTGCTCGACAGCGTGACGGACCCGCACAACCTGGGCGCCTGCCTGCGCGTGGCCGACGGCGCGGGCGTGCATGCCGTGATCGCTCCCAAAGACAACGCAGCCGGCATCAACGCCACGGTCGCCAAGGTCGCCAGCGGCGCGGCCGAAACCGTGCCCTACTTCATGGTCACCAACCTGGCGCGCACGCTGAACGAGCTGAAAGAACGCAACATCTGGATCATAGGCACCAGCGACCAAGCCACAAAAAATCTCTACCAAGCTGATCTGAAAGGCCCCGTCGCCCTCGTTTTAGGCGCGGAAGGCGACGGTATCCGCCAACTGACCGCCAAAACCTGCGACGAGCTGATCAGCATCCCCATGATGGGCGCGGTCGAGAGCTTAAATGTGTCGGTTGCTAGCGGCGTTTGCTTGTATGAGGCGATGCGGCAGCGGACTTCCAAATAATCATTTTCAAGCAAAATTAATATAAACTTTACCCCGTTCGGACTGAGCTTGTCGAAGTCTTCAAAACAACACAGGAATCACCAATGAAGAAAATAGCTTCACTTTTAATAGCAGTCTTGGCAATATTCACGCTGGCTAGCTGCACGCAAGAGCAGCAAAACAAAATCAGCCGCGACATCCAAAACTACACTGGGACCAACGGGGTTTTAGAGATCTACGCAGGTGACAAAGTGGTTCGCCGCTTCCTGAAAATCGACAAAATCAGCACAGCCCTAGGCACTGACGACGGCAAACCACGCGCTTACCGCTACGGTTACGGCGTGTTGGATGAAAACCTGAACATGCTGGCTGACCCAGGCGAGAAAAAAGTCTACTTCGAAATCAGCGACTACGCGACGAATTACGTGTTTTTTGAGAATCCACGGTAAGGAATTACTGGATTTAAGCAATCAACTTATCATAATCCGCATGACTTCCAACCCAAATCCACTGGACTCCATCTGGCGCATCAATCCCCAAAGCGCGGTGATTGATACCCACACGAACTGACCAGAGTTCGTCGATGCGTTTTAAGTGTAATGACGGGTGACGCGGGTTTTCTATGAGTAAGGCAAAGTTTTTGTGTGCCAGCGTTTGCACAGGTTTTGGCAAGTCATTCAAGCACTTCCAAAAATCTGATGATGTGTAGTATTCCAAGTTGCTAGAAGCTGGATTTATAACTTGGCAGCCGTACCCGCAGACATTTCGGCTTTGGCATTGTTGATAAGTTGGTTTAACTTGCCGGTTTTAAGGTCTGAAGCAATTTGCTTATCCCATTGCGAATCGTCAAGCTCAAACAACCAGTTACGCAAAAGCGCAAAATCTTGTTTTGGTAGTTCTAAAATCTTGCTTTCTAACTCTTCAACGTAACTCATAATTAGGCTCTCCTAAAAGTTAGTTGATTATAAATGTATTGCCGCACTCGACTGACTTCTATTAAAATCTGCTTATGACTTCTAATCACCGCACTTCCTTGCTACGCTTTTGTTTGGGTTTGCTGATTGCAAGCCTTGCTGTGACGTCTTTTGCAGCGAAAAAGCCGTCTGTCGCTAAAAGCAAAGCTGCCACTGCAAAAGTGGTGAAGCAGTCAATAGCGAAAACAGCGATTGAAGATTTTGGCCCGGGTGCGATTCAAGGGAAATATGTCAAACGGGCGAATTTGAAGCAGGAAACGGCCTCGCCGGAAGCCCGCCAAATGGCGGATTGGGTGGTTGACTCGGCTGACAACAAAAACATGCCCTTCGTCATCCTCGATAAAAAAGAAGCCAAGGTCTATGTGTTCCATGCGCATGGCGGCCTGCGGGGTGCTGCGCCTGTGCTTTTGGGTATCACGGTGGGTGATGATTCTTTTCCAGGTGTGGGTAGCAAGCCTTTATCTATGGTGAAACCGGAGGAAAAAACGACGCCAGCTGGTCGTTTTTTAGCCGCCTCTGATAAAAACATCAAAGGCTCAGACATTGTCTGGATTGATTACGAGAGCTCGGTCTCTTTGCACGCCGTTGTCAAAGGCACACCTGTTGAGCGCCGGGCTGAGCGCCTCGCCTCGCCGCTCCCCAGCGAGCGGCGAATTTCTTTTGGCTGCGTCAACGTGCCTGTGAATTTCTTTAAAACGGCGCTGCTGCCTTCGTTCAAAAAGTCGGATGGCATCGTTTACGTCTTGCCTGAAACACGCATGACCAAACAAGTTTTCGCATCGTACTATGACGTCAATGACAAGGAAAAAATAGCGGCAGCAGGACAAGAAGATCCGATTGCAAAGTTTGCCTCTTCGCCTAAATCAGAATAGCTGGTTGATGCTATTCTGATGCCGACTGCAGGCTTTTAGACCAAACCCAGCGCCCCCAGCAGCGCACCTGTGCCCAGCAGCCACAGCAGATGAATTTTAGTTTTCCAAACTAAAAGCATACAAATTACCGCTAACAACCACAGTGGCCAGTCCTTCGCTGGCTGGTTGTGACCGGCAATCAACAGCCAGCCCGTCGCTATCAACAAGGCGATAACTATGGGTGCCATGCCCTGCTTGAAAGCGCGGACCATGCGCAGCTCGCGGTTTTGATGACCCCAGCGGGCAGCCATGTAGGTCAGCGTGCTGCTGGGCAGCATGATGCCAAACATGGCGATGAAGACGCCTGCGAATGCGCAAACCCAGCCCACCCAACCAGCGCCAAGGCCACCGCCTGCGTTTAAACCGACATTCCAGCCCATCAAGGCAACAAACATGACGTTTGGCCCCGGAGCAGCTTGCGCCAAGGCGATGCTGGAGGTGAATTGCGCTTCGGTGAGCCAATGCTGGTCGTTCACTAAGTAGCGATGCATGTCCGGCGCGGTTGTGATAGCACCGCCCACGGCCAAGAGCGACAAAGTAGCAAAATGGGTGAATAAAGCCAACCAATCGGCTGCAGACAGCGACAAAATCATGGTCGTTGCTCCTTGCTGATCATCGCAACTTGACCCAACTGACGGTAGGCCCACAACGTGGCCAAGCTGCCCAAGCCCAGCAACACCCAAACCAGTGGAATGCGCAATATCGCAATTGCTATAAATGTCATAGCTGCTAAGGCAATACATACGCCGTCTGACATCACATTTGCCTTCAAAGCAGTGATTAATCGCAGCCCCACCGCCGCAATCAAGCCCGCAGACACGGCACCCATGCCTTTGAGCGCGCCCTGCGCCATGGGCATATCGGCCACACTGGCAAACAAAGCTGCAATCACCAAAACCACCAACAGCGGAAAGGTCAAAATTCCGGCCAACGCTGCCATCCCGCCGCGCAGACCGTAATACCGGTCGCCAATCATCAGTGCCAGATTCACCACGTTCGGACCGGGCAGAATTTGCGCAACCGCCCAATCCTCGATGAATTCTTCGTTGGTCAACCAGCCTTTTTCATCGACCAACACCCGCTGCACCACCGCCAAAACACCACCAAAACCTTGCAAAGCCAGCCAGGTCATGGACCAGAACAGGTCGGATAGCGAGGTGGGTTGGGGGCGTGGGACGGTGCGGGGGGATGGTTCAGATACAGCAGACATGTTTCAATCTTAACCTTGCAAAGTCTGTCAATTGAGCGCACACGCTGGATTTAAGAGACAAATTAGCAGAAAACAGCGTTAAACCTTACACTAGGGGGTTACCCCAAGTCAGTTAGAACCACCCCCCTATATGAACGCCCCTGTCGACGTCTCCCTCTTCGCCCGCGCCGCCAAGCCGCTATCCAGTTACAAAAAGCACTGGGCAGCTCGCTTTGGTACGGCCAAGTTTTTGCCAATGAGCCGCGCCGAGATGACCGCGCTGGGTTGGGACAGCTGCGACATCATTTTGGTGACGGGCGACGCTTACGTTGACCACCCCAGCTTTGGCATGGCCGTGATTGGCCGCATGCTGGAAAACCAAGGTTTCCGGGTCGGCATCATCGCGCAACCCGACTGGCAAAGCGCCGAGCCCTTCAAAGCGCTGGGCAAACCCAA
>JAYUCJ010000081.1:0-11225 GCA_043740415.1 Polaromonas sp.
ACGCGTATCCGCAAGGAAGAGTTGGCGTAAGCGACTTTTTGCCGATTAAAAGAGACGTAAAAACCGCATTCGATGCGGTTTTCTTTTGATTAGATTAAGTTATCTCAATGCGGATTCGTGAGCCCACCCATCGTTCAACAGCACAAGTACAGCTTTTGCGTCAAAAGATTTCTTGTCATAAATAAAAAAAGTCGGTATTTTTTTTCTGACAACCTCAACCCAAGGTTCTACAGATTTTATTTGGTAACTGTACATTACTTGAGAAATTGTTTTACCCATAGCACTGCTTGGTTCTGTATAATTTTTTACCTCATCAACTTCAAGATAAAGTGCACAGGCAGTATCAATTCCATTTTTAGTACCTGTAAACGTTTTTTTGCCTTTTTCAGTAAGGTTATATTCGTTTCTTGCTTGACCGAGAGCTTGTTTTGTGTTGTCAACAATGTTTAATTCATACAAACCTTCAGAAGTGAGAATGTCCAAATATTCGATTTGATTTCTCATTCGCTCAAACTCCTTGCCGTCTTTCTCAGTAGGTGCCATAAATCCTTTGGTTACAATTTTTATTTGTTTAAGACCAATTAAATCAGCCTTACTGCATATTTTATTAGTTGCCAAATACGTATTAATGATCTGCTTGAAGTTGTCTTTTGAAGCTGTTTTTTTATCGCTGCATCCAGTGGATACAACCGCCGCAATGGCGCAAAGAATTATGGTTGTTTTCATTCTGTAAATAACCATTCACCACTTACTTGTTTGACAATTTCATGTTTCTTTTTCACGGTTTCTCCGCTAATTTCAGATGTGTAAACTGTTTCAAATCGAAGTGCATTTTTAGCAGGCATTTGCCAACCTTGAATTCTTAGCACTGAGACGCAAACACCTTTATCGTGGTATTGCATATTCGGTATTGGCCCATTCCCATAGGAATATTCAAAGCTTTTATTTGGCGCAGCATATGCATTTAATTGCGATGCACCTGCACTTGAAATCATGCATGACTCGATACGTAAAAAAGGAAAAAGTGCTGGAACACCTTCCTTGATGGCTTGCATGACTGCGGGATCAGGCAGGCTTGCCACCAGAGCATTCTTTAACTTTTCAACTTGCTCAGCGCTAATTGAAGCAAGACCTGGGGATTTTGTATACGGTGTTTGGCTATAGACTGCTGAACTAGCAAGTAGCCCTATTAGTGAAAGAGTAAATGGTATTTTTGAGAGATTCATAGTCCTTGATGAATTTTTGTTTAATGAGTTTTAATCATATCTGAATGTAGTTTGAATTCATGGGTTTATGCAAAATAAGAAAAGTAATGATAAAATTAGGTATTACTTTTAAGGTAATACAGGAGTCCATCATGGGATACGCATTAACCAGCAAACGACAAGTCACTATTCCGCTGCAAATTTGCAATCAATTGGGAATCGGTCCAGGTCGAGAGATTGACTACACGACGCTAGCGGATGGGCGCGTTGTGATTGTGCCAATTTCACCGAAAAAACTTTCTATTGAAGAAGTTCTTGAGAAGTGGCGAGGTACTGGCGTTCGAAAATTGACCACAGAAGAAATCATGCGTGAGACGCGCGGGGAAGAGTCGATGCGATGATTTTGATAGATGCTAACGTTCTGATTGACATTATTGAAGACAAATCTGCTTGGACGACTTGGAGCAAAAATGCACTGATTGAAGCTAGTCGACATGATGCATTTGCTATAAATTTTATCGTTTATGCTGAGATTGCATTTAGCTTTACCGGCAAGGAAGCGTTAGATTTATTTTTGAACGAACTCAATGCCCAATTACTTCCTATTTCTGATGATATTGCGTATTTAGCAGCGCAAGCACATCGATCGTATAAGCAAGCAGGAGGTCTTCGAAGTGCCACGCTCCCTGATTTTTTCATTGGCGCACACGCGAGCGCAATGGGCTACCCCTTACTCACCCGCGACCCAAAACGCATCCGAACCTATTTCCCTGACGTTAAGTTAATCACCCCAGAATGAACTATTTATCGACCCGTGGCGACTCAACGCCTAGAAAATTCTGCGAAATCCTGCTCGAAGGCCTAGCACCCGATGGCGGGTTGTATTTGCCTGCGAACTATCCGCAGATCAACGACGTTGCCTTGGGCAAATTGCGCGACATTTACGACAAACACGGCTACGCGGATTTGGCGTTTGCGATTTTGTCGCTCTACATTGATGACATTCCCGCCGCTCATTTGCAGGCTATTTGCCGCAAGACCTACACCAAAGAAGTTTTTGGCACCAAGGAAATCGTGCCGCTCAAGGAGCTGGACGACAAGCTGTATTTAGAAGCCTTGTCCAACGGCCCGACGCTGGCGTTCAAGGACATGGCGATGCAGTTGCTGGGTAATTTGTTTGAGTACGAGCTGGCGCGACGCGGCGAGACGCTGAACATTTTCGGCGCAACCAGTGGCGACACAGGCAGTGCGGCAGAGTACGCCATGCGTGGCAAACGCGGCGTGCGCGTCTTCATGACAAGCCCGCAAGGTCGCATGAGCGCCTTCCAGCAGGCGCAGATGTTCAGCCTGATGGACGAGAACATCCACAACATCGCCATTGAAGGCGTGTTTGACGATTGCCAGGACATGGTCAAAGCCGTGTCGAATGACCTCGAATTCAAGAAAAAGTACAAAATCGGCACGGTCAACAGCATCAACTGGGCCCGTTTGCTGGCTCAGGTCGTTTACTACTTTGCAGGTTATTTCCAAGCGACTGGCTCGAACACTTCAAAGGTCAACTTCACGGTGCCTAGCGGCAATTTTGGCAACGCCTGCGCCGGTCATGTCGCGCGGATGATGGGTTTGCCAATCGAAAAACTGGTCGTCGCCACCAATGAAAACGACGTGTTGGACGAGTTTTTCCGCACTGGCGTGTACCGCGTGCGGGGCAGCAGCGACACGCATGAGACCTCCAGCCCGTCGATGGACATCTCCAAAGCCTCCAACTTTGAGCGCTTTGTGTTCGATTTGCTGGGGCGCGATGCAGTCAAGACCAAAGATTTGTTTACCACGCAGCTGGCTAAATCGGGTCAATTTGACTTGAGCCAAGACCCCGCCTTCAAAGAAGTTGCCACGAAATACGGCTTTTTGAGCGGCAAAAGCACGCACAGTGACCGCCTGAACACCATTCGCAGCACCTACAAAGACCATGCGGTGATGATTGATACCCATACCGCAGACGGCTTGAAAGTGGCGCGTGACGTTATCAAGGCTGGTAAAGTCAAAGCTGGCACGGCGATGATCGTTCTGGAAACCGCTCTGCCCATCAAGTTCGCTGAAACCATCGTCGAAGCCTTGGGCTGCGAGCCAGACCGTCCCACCAAGTTTGAAGGCATCGAAGCCTTGCCCAAGCGCGTGGTCAACATGCCTGCGGATGTGGCGCTGTTGAAGGCGTTTATCGTCGAAAAGTGTGCTTAGAGCTTATTTTAAGGCTTAAATATGACTCTAGCCGGCGTATTTATTGCCTAAGCTGCTATTAAAAGTATAGTAACATAATGTTGAAAAGAGTGATGTAAACCACCATGACCCCTACACGCGCACCGTTGAAACCCTTGGATATTGCTTTGGCCGAGCTGCTCGCGCAAGTTAGTACGCTGCAAGGTATTGATGACGTGTCTACCTTCGACGCCGATGGTCGCGTTTTGGCGCAAAACATGCTCTCCAGCCTGCACGTGCCGCCGCAGGACAACAGCGCCATGGACGGTTACGCCATGCGCTGTGCGGATGTTGGCGTTGTGGGAGCGGTGCTCAGCGTCAGCCAACGCATCCCCGCAGGCAGCGTAGGCACGGCTTTGCAGGCTGGCACGGCGGCGCGTATCTTCACCGGCGCCTCCATTCCAGCAGGCGCGGATGCCGTGGTGATGCAGGAGGAATGTGACGTTCTCCCTGAAGTGAACGGGATAACCCAAATTCGCGTCAATGCCATCCCCAAGTCTGGTCAATGGATTCGCCGTGCGGGTGAAGACGTGGCCTTGGGTGCGGTGGTGCTACAAAAGGGAGAGCGCCTTACGCCTGCATCGCTTGGGTTGGCGGCTAGTATTGGATTGGCTAGCTTATCTGTCGTACGTCGACCTAAAGTCGCGCTGTTTTCCACGGGTGATGAGCTGGTCATGCCCGGCGACATCGCCCCCCAAGACATGCCAGCCGGCAGCATTTACAACTCCAACCGTTTCTTTTTGCGCGCCTTGCTGCAGCGGCTGGGCTGCGTTGTGACCGACATGGGCATCGTGCCCGACAATTTGGACGCAACCAAAGCAGCTTTAAGTAGTGCTGCGGAAGGGCATGATCTGATTTTGACCAGCGGCGGCGTTTCGGTGGGGGAAGAAGACCACATCAAACCCGCCGTGCAGGCGCTGGGCGAGCTGAATTTGTGGCAAATTGCCATCAAACCGGGCAAGCCGTTTGCGTATGGCAAGGTTGGCAATACCTCAGGCGCGACCCATTTTATTGGCTTACCAGGCAATCCCGTCTCCAGTTTTGTAACTTTTCTGCTGTTGGTAAGACCGTTTTTACTCAAGCTGCAGGGGGTGCAGGAAGTTGATCAAATTGCTACCAAATCAATAGCTGTTCGGGCAGATTTTACGCTGGCTAAAGGTGATAAACGCCGTGAATTCCTGCGTGTTAAACGCAATGCAGCGGGTGGTTTGGACTTGTTCCCGAATCAAAGCTCTGGCGTGCTGACCTCTGCCGTTTGGGGCGACGGCGTGGTCAATAACCCGCCCGGGCAGACGATTGCCATTGGTGATATGGTTCAGTTTGTGTCATTTGCTGAATTGGTATCCTGAAAAAATTATGAAAGTCACTGTCAAATACTTTGCCTCCATACGTGAATCCATCGGTCAAGGCACGGAAGTGCTGCAAACCAGTGCCATAACACTGGGGCAACTGCGTGGCGAGCTGGCGGCGCGCGGCGGCGCGTATGCCGAGAGTTTGGATATCGCCTTCAAAGGTCGCACCCTGCGCATGGCGCTGAACCAAGACATGAGCGACGACACAGCCGTGTTGCTGGAAGGCTGCGAAGTCGCATTTTTCCCGCCAGTTACCGGCGGCTAGGAGCGTCTATGCAAGCGAGAGTTGCAGTTCAAACCGAAGATTTCGACCTCAGCGCTGAAGTAGCAAAGTTGCGTGCTTCAGACAAACGCGTAGGCGCGGTTTGCGCGTTTGTCGGTACGGTGCGAGATATCAATGACGGCGATGCTGTGAGCGAATTGGAGCTAGAGCACTACCCTGGCATGACCGAAAAGTCGATCGAGGCGACGATTGATGCGGCGACGGAACGGTTTGACATCTACGCCGTACGCGTCATCCACCGCGTTGGCAAATTACAGCCGATGGACCAAATCGTCATGGTGGCGGTGACGTCGGCTCACCGTGGCGAATCTTTCCAAGCCTGCGAATTCATCATGGACTACCTGAAAACCCAGGCACCATTCTGGAAGAAAGAGCAAACGCCGCAGGCAAGCTCAGCAGCGCGTTGGGTCGATGCGCGGGCTAGTGATGATGCGGCGCTGGCTAAATGGAAGCTTTAGTGGAAGCTATAGGGCTTTCTGCTTCTTTGATCGGCGGTACAAACGCTGCCCGCGCTTCGCCTTCCAGACCCGTCGTGAGCAGTTGCAGCAGGCTGACGAGGTGCTCTCGCTGCTCGTGGTTGAGCGGCGACATCAGCCGGTTGTAGGCATGTTCAGCGGGTTCTTGGGTCTGTATGAGCAAGGCATGCCCGGCGTCAGTCAGTGTGATCGACAGATTGCGGCGGTTTGAGGCGGCGTAGACACGGGCTATCAACCCACGCGATTCCAAACCGCGCATCACGCGCATGACGGTGACCTTGTCAAAACCCAGCGCCCGTCCCAATGACGATTGGTCTAAGCCAGGGCTGGCGTGCAGCACACACAACACACCAAACTGCGCGGGTGTGAGCGCTACACTTTTGCATTCGTCTTCAAAAACGGCAGCAGAAATTTGATGTGCACGTCGCAAAAGAAAGCCGGGGCGAGCGTAAAGCTGTGAAAGGTTGTAAAAGGCAGGCACGTTTGTTTATATTAGATTTAGATACAGATGCAATAGTCTAAGGGAAATTATGGATATCGATATCCAAATAATAACTGATAATAGTTAGCATGCAAACCTAATTTTAAAAGATCGACCATGGATAAGACACCATATTTACGAATTGCCACGGAAGAAGCGTTTGCACCGCCTGAAATGTTGGATATTTATCGCAAAATCCTAGCCAAAGACGATGTGGATCCAGGTTTCAAAGGGCTGATGGGTTTTTACATGAGCAGCCCCAGCGCGCGTGCGACACACATCATGCGTTGTTTGACAGACTTGGACCAAGTGCGGCTGCAGCATATGGATGAGGCTGGGATTGATCACCAAGTCATCGCGCTGACCGCACCGGGCGTGCAGGTGATGGACAAAGCGACAGCTGTGTCGTTCAGTATTCTTGCGAACGACCAATTGTCAGAGGCGGTGCGTCGCCACCCCACACGCTTTACCGGCATGATTGCTGTCGCACCGCAAGATCCGACGGCAGCCGCCAAAGAGATTGAACGGGGTGTGACCAAGCTGGGGATGCATTCGGTCATCATCAACTCGCACACACAGGGCGAGTATTTGTCCGACCCGAAATTTTGGGATATTTTTGCGGCTGCTGAAGCCCACGATGTGCCGATTTATCTGCACCCAAATTCACTACCCAAAAACATGCTTGCACCGTTTCAAGAGTGCGGTTTGGATGGTGCGATTTATGGCTTTGGCGTTGAGACCGGCCTGCATGCGTTGCGCATCATCACCTCGGGTGTGTTTGATCGTTTCCCAAAATTGCAAATGATCATCGGCCATATGGGCGAAGCCTTGCCGTTTTGGGCTTACCGCTTAGATTACATGCATCAGGCCACAGTGAAGTCGCAGCGCTATGAAAGCATCAAACCCTTGCTTAAAAAGCCAAGCGATTATTTGAAAGAGAATTTCATCATCACCAACAGTGGCGTGGCGTGGGAGCCGGCGATTAAATTCACACAATCCGTCATCGGAGTCGATCGCGTCATGTACGCCATGGATTATCCTTACCAGTACGCTGTTGATGAAGTGACCGTCATGGACAATATGCAGATGAGTGATGAAGACAAGAAAAAGTTTTTTCAAACCAATGCGCAACGCGTTTTTAAGATCAACATTTAAAGATTTCCTAGATTTCATAAAGGCAATAGAGGCAATTTCATGAAAAACAATTTATTGAAGCTGGCAGTACTGAGTGTGCTGGGGTTGGCCACATGGGCTTCACAGGCGCAGACTTGGCCCACACAAACCATCAAAATCATCGTGCCTTTCACGGCTGGAACCGGCATGGACACCATTGCTCGTGCCGTAGCACCGAAACTAAGCGACAAGTTGGGGCAACCCGTGATCGTGCAAAACATGGCTGGTGCCAGTGGCAACATCGGCGCGGATGTGGTCGCCAAAGCCAATCCAGACGGCTATACCGTGCTGATGGGTGCCAACACCATGTTGATGGCGTCTCAGCTGTATAAAAACGTGCCATTTAATCCAACCAAAGATTTTTCATCGGTATCGTTGGCGGCTTGGGGAACCTTGATGTTGGTGAGCAACCCGAAAACGGGTATCAAAACGGTGAATGATTTGGTGGCGCAAGCCAAAGCAAAACCGGGTTACATCAATTTTGGCTCGCCAGGCATAGGCACACCACACCACATGGCCATGGAGTTGTTCAAGGCAAAAACAAATCTTTTTATGCTGCATGTCCCGTACCGTGGCACGGCTGGGTATACGCAAGATTTGTTGGCTGGTGAAATCATGGTGGGGTTTTTGCCTGTGCATATTGCGCAGGGATTTGTCAGTGCCGGCAAGCTGAATGCGCTGGCTGTGGGCAGTCCTAAGCGTCACCCTGTTGCCCCGAATGTGGCGACATTTGGCGAAATGGGTATCAAAGACATTGAGGTCGATCTTTGGTATGCTTTTTTTGCGCCCAGCAAAACGGCTGCGCCTGTGGTGAATCGTCTGAACAGTGAAATTTCTGCAATTTTGAAACTGCCTGAAATCTCTGATTTGCTCAAACGTGCCGGCATGGATGCCAGCGCGTCAACAACAGACGAGCTGACGCAACTTGTCCACAAAGACTACCCGCGCTGGGGTGAGGTGATTCGACGCAATGGTATTACCGCGGAATGACTATTCACACGACTAACCCATCGCATGCTTGCAAAATTGCCATCGTTGGGGGTGGCATCGCCGGTTTAAGCTTTGCCTTGGCATTGCATGAGCATGGCTTGACGTGTGATGTTTATGAATCTGTGCCAGATGTCAAAGAACTAGGTGTCGGCATCACACTGTTGCCGCATGCTATGCGCGAGTTGGCAGGCTTGGGTTTACAAGCCGAGCTAGAAGCTGTTGGCATTGAAAACCTGGAAAGCGTTTTCTTCAACCGTTTTGGCCAATTCATCTACAAAGAACCGCGCGGCAGACACGCTGGCTATGCCTTGCCAGAACTTGGTATTCACCGTGGCAAGCTACACCGCATTTTGTTTGATGCCGCAGTCAAGCGTTTGGGTGTTGATCGTGTGCATACCAACCACCGCTGTGTTGGTGTGACGCAGGACAGCGCTGGTGCTACTGTGAGTTTTGTGCAAGGCTCAGACGGCGCACCTAGACCATCCGCGCAAGCAGATGTCGTCATTGCATGTGATGGTATTCATTCCGCTATACGCAAGCAGTTTTACCCGAACGACAAACTCGCTTTTGCGGGTATCAACACATGGCGCGGTGTGACACGGCACAAGCCGATATTGACGGGCAAAAGCTATATGCGGATCGGTTCCATCAAAACCGGCAAGATGGTGATCTATCCGATTGTTGACAACATCGATGATGACGGCAACCAGCTCATCAACTGGATGGCAGAAATCGAAGGCGATAGCCGCGATATGAACGACTGGAACAGTGGTGGCAAGATTGAAGACTTCATGCCCATTTTCAAAGATTGGCGGTTTGATTGGTTGGATGTGCCGGCATTGATTCGCAATGCGGACCAATTGCTTGAATACCCCATGGTGGACAAAGACCCGATTCCACAATGGACATTTGGTCGAGTTACTTTAATGGGCGACGCCGCGCACCCGATGTACCCGCGCGGCTCCAACGGTTCGGCGCAGGCACTGATCGATGCGCGTACGCTGGCTGCCGAACTGGCCAACCAGGCGGATCCAGTGGCCGCACTGCAGAGCTATGAAACCAAGCGCCGCGAAGTCACCTCGCGCATCGTGCAAACCAACCGCAGTTTGCCGCCGGACTTCATCAACATCAAGGTTGACGAGCTCGCGGGCGACAAGCCGTTTCGGCATATCGATGATGTGATCAGTCAACAAGATCTAGGCGCCATTTCTGAGCATTACAAAAAAATCGCCGGATTTTCATTGTTTTCATCGGAAATCGAAAAAGCACCTTGATTTGTATATTTGAACGTCTTTGTCCTACACATGATCTAAGTCAAAAGCGCTAATCTTGAATTTTTTCTGTTTATCCCAAATTAGGGGGTAATTCAGAAAATATTCAGGAGTAAACAGATGCGTGCTGACAAACTAACCACCAAATTTCAAGAAGCCCTGAGCGAGGCGCAAAGCCTAGCGGTGGGTCAAGACCACCCTTACATCGAACCCGCGCACTTGCTGGCGGCCATGCTTCGCCAAGACGAAGGGCCAAAAGCGCTGTTGCAGCGTGCGGGTGTGAATGTGACGGCTTTGCTGTCTGGTACAGACGAGCAGATCAAAAAACTGCCGCAAGTCCAAGGCCAAGAACTGGTGCAGCCTGGGCGTGATTTGCTCAGTTTGCTGCAAAGCACCGAAAAAGAAGCCATGAAACGTGGCGACCAGTTTGTCGCCAGTGAGTTGTTTTTGCTGGCGCTTTGCGACTTCAAGGGCGACTTGGGCAAGCTGGTTAAGGCCAATGGCATGAACCGCAAGTCTTTGGAATCTGCCATCGACGCCGTGCGTGGTGGTCAAAACATGGACAGTGCGGATGCCGAAGACCAGCGTGAATCGCTGAAAAAATACTGCATCGACCTGACTGAGCGCGCCCGCATGGGCAAGCTGGACCCGGTGATTGGCCGCGACGATGAAATCCGCCGCGCCATCCAGGTCTTGCAGTATTTTTTGAGGGATTCGCGCTGGTCTTCGGCATCGGCACTGTTGACGTTCTGGCCGCCGCGCACGGCGTCGATGGCGGACTCCAGCGACTTGCGCGTCAGGCCATTGTCTTTGGCGATTTTGCTAATGTCCTGCTTGGTGTCGGTCAGCGCCAGCAAAAACAGCTCGCCGGCCACAAACTGGTCGCCGCGCTTGATGGATTCTTTCTCGGCCGCTTGCAGCAGCGAGACCATGTCGCGCCCAATCTGCACTTGTTCATGGCCCTGAACTTGCGGCAGCTTTTTCATGGCGGCCTCGGCCGCGCTGAGCAAGCCCGCCACGTTGACCCCGGCGCGCTGCAGCAGCGCCTTGGGGCCATCGTCCTGGCGCAGCATGGCGGCCAGCACGTGGGCAGGTTCGATGAAAGCATGGTCCTGGCCCAGGGCCAGCGTCTGGGCTTCGCCCAGGGCTTCCTGGAATTTGGTGGTTAGTTTTTCGATTCGCATGGTGGGCACTTTGGGTGGGTTGGGGCGATTTCAAGCCAAAAAGTGGGCCTTTCCAGCCTTTCCCCTATTGCAAGCCAGTTCATCACACAACGCCTTGATCCATATCAAGCTGCGTGGCAATACACGGCACCATCCCCAAGTCTTCTAAAATTCGCCGATGCGCATCCACCAGTTGAACTTGAAATACGAGCCCGACCAGGACCGTCTCATAGCACGGATCAATTCCACGTCAGGCCTGGAAATCCGGCTGTGGCTGACACGCCGCTTGACCCTGGGTTTCCTGCCGTTGCTCCGACGGCTGACTGACGAGCAGATTGTGCGCGCCGACGCCCTGGCAGCCGCTGCCGGTGCGCCACGTGCGCCGTCCGACCCTAAACTGCGCGAATTTTTGAACGAATTCAAAAAAGACGCCGCATTGCAGCAGTCAGACTTCAAAACCCCCTTCAAAGAGTCAACCGACGCGCCAGCAACCGGAGACGACCCGATGCTGGTCGCCGAGATTGCGCTCACCCCGCTGGCCAACGCACATTTGCAAGTCAAATTTTCCGGCAAGG
>JAYUCJ010000082.1:0-11206 GCA_043740415.1 Polaromonas sp.
AAAACGATGGGTTTATTCGGAAACTTAGTGTGCCACTGCGCTATCGACTCCGCCGAACGGCGTGCGTGTAAGGCCAACATCGCGTCATACGGTTTACCATCCCACTGCAGCATAATCTCAACGTGATAATCACCTGATAACATCTTCTGCCAGCGCTTGGCGGTTTGCCAATTGCCGTTGTTGGCAGCGGCAAGCGCGGGGCTGATGATACAAATAGATGGTTTCGACAACATATGCCTCAAATTATGCACGGTATGCACCTTAGCGATAGCTCAGACCCTTCTATAAATTGGCGAAGCGCCAATGCCGCGCAACTTGCAGATGGTTTGCAAAGCTTGCGTGCAAAAACGCTGGCTGTGTTTGACGCCTATGTTGCCGCTGACCGTTTGACGTTGCCCTACGCTGACGAGCTGAATCCGCCACTGTGGGAGCTGGGGCATGTGGCGTGGTTTCAGGAATTCTGGATTGGCAGAAACCAGCAACGCGAATTGGGCATCCATTACGACGCAAACCATGCGCGTTTGCCGTCGATAGTGGCAGAAGCAGACAGTTTGTACAACTCTAGCACCGTGCCACATGAGGCGCGCTGGCACTTGCCGCTGCTAGAGCCCGAAGCCTGCAAAGACATCCTCGCTAAAACCTTGAATCAAACCTTGGACTTGCTGGCTCAAGCTGGCGACTGTGAGGACGCGCTGTATTTTTTCCGCCTTGCCCTGTTTCACGAGGCCATGCATTTAGAAGCGGCTGTTTACATGGCACAAGCTGTGGAAGTTGGTTTGAACCACAAAAATACTCCTAATTTAATAGCAACTCAGGCAATAAATACGCCGGCTAAGTGCCAATTTAAGCATCAAAAACAAACAATTCAGCTGGGCAAGCAAAATGCAGGCTTTGCTTTTGACAATGAGCTGGGCGCGCACTCGGTGGAAGTTGCCGCATTTGACATCGACAGCCGATGCGTCAATTGGGAAGAGTATTTAGATTTTGTAGAAGCGACAGCTCGCGGCCTGCCGCGTTATGTGCGGCGAAGCGCGTCGA
Source organism: Polaromonas sp. (assembly GCA_043740415.1). Lineage (GTDB taxonomy): Bacteria > Pseudomonadota > Gammaproteobacteria > Burkholderiales > Burkholderiaceae_C > Aalborgiella. Next base: position 1,039 of record JAYUCJ010000082.1, read on the forward strand.
ATTACGAAAAGCAAGAATTCGGCACTTGGAAACCCTTGGATTTGCTTGCCTGCGCCGTGCATATCAACCTAGCCGATGCGCAAGATTACTGTGCGTGGGCGGGGCGCAGATTGCCTACGGAAGCGGAGTGGGAATTGGCCGCATCAACCATCACCTCAAATACAGCTTCAGGTGAATTTCACTGGGGCGAGGTGTGGGAATGGACGAGTTGCACGTTTGCGCCCTACCCTGGCTTTGTGGCGCACCCGTACTTAGATTACTCAGCGCCGTGGTTTGGCTCACGCCAAGTGCTGCGTGGTTCATGTGCAGCAACACAGCCCATGCTGCGCAACGTCAAATATCGGAATTACTTCACGCCCGATAGAACTGATATTTATGCGGGGTTTCGGACGTGTGGGGTATGATTGAATTTAAGCTTTTGCCCAAAACACACAAAACTGCTGATTCGCATCTTGCCAAGGTTTCACCGACTTAAAACCTGCATTTGTGAGTAGCTGCGTGAACGTTTCAACCGTGTATTTGTACGAGTTTTCAGTGTGAATGCCTTCACCTTTGGCAAATTTGCGTTCTCCACCTGGCCAATGCACGGTTAGATCTTCCGTAACATCCAAATGCATCTCAATGCGGGACAGCTCGGTGTTGAACAGCGCGCGGTGTTGCCATTGGTTGATGTTGAAGTCGCTACCCATCAATACGTTGATGTGCAGCAGCATGTTGCGGTTGAAAGCAGCGGTGACGCCCAAGGCATCGTCATAGGCGGCTTGCAGCACCGTGGTGTCCTTGACCAAATCAACACCTATCAACAAACCGCCTTGGCCATTGCAGGCGGCGTGAATTTGCTGCAAAAACGGCAACGCGTCTGCGGGGGTAAAGTTGCCAATGCTGCTGCCTGGGTAGAAAAACAAACGGCTGCCCGCGCCCACTTCAGGTGGTAAGTCCAAGCTTGCTGAAAAATCCATCCCCAAACCCAGCATAGGTACATCTGGGTTTTGACGTTGCAAGGTGGTTAATGCTTGCTTCAAAAAACCAACTGAAATATCAACAGCCACGTATTTTGCAGGGCGAAGCACCTCAAACATGCGTGATGCTTTTTGACAGTTGCCAGCGCCTAAGTCGATCAAGGTGTGGCCAAGCCCTGCCGCCATAGCCATGTCCGGCAAAAATTGTTCGAAAATAGACGCTTCTATGCGGGTTGGGTAATATTCGGGCAGCTCAGTGATGGCCTCAAACAGGCGTGAGCCTAAGGCATCGTATAAGTATTTGGGCGAAGTGATGGCAACAGCCACTAGCAAGCCTTGCTGCAACTCAGCGCGCACATCGGCTTGGTTTTCAACGTAGCGTTGTATAAATGCGGGGCTAATGCTAGCGTTTTGCGTGTTGGGCATGTGCTTAAACCATGAATTCTGGATATTTTGGCTAACTATAGCAGCCAGCTGAAAAATCATATTCTTTCAGCCACTTTAAAAAGCCTGATCGCCGGCAAGAAATACTAAATTCGAGTTTAATCTCAGGTGTCACTTTAAACCTAGGGGATTTTTATGCATTTTTCGTTTTCATTGCCACGCATTTTGCGATATGTCAGCTTGGGTCTGGTCGCAGCGGTTAGTGCAGCAGCGTTTGCCCAGCCGGTCTTCAAAGTCACCGCTATTCCAGACGAGTCGCCAACAGAATTAGCACGCAAAGCAGCGCCTTTGGTCAAGTATTTGGAAAAAACATTGGGTATGAAAGTTGAATTCACACCCGTGACAGATTACGCAGCATCCGTTGAAGCTTTGGCCAACAAACAAGTTGACATGGCATGGTATGGTGGTTTTACCTTTGTGCAAGCTAATATTCGCTCAGGCGGCAAAGCGGTGCCCTTGGTGCAGCGCGAAGAAGATGAGAAGTTTCGCTCCGTCTTCATCACCAGCGACCCGGACATCAAAACCTTGGCTGATTTGAAAGGCAAAAACGTCAGCTTTGGCTCGGCTTCCAGTACGTCCGGCCATTTGATGCCGCGCAGCTTTTTGATGCAAGCTGGCATTGATGCCGACAAAGACTTCAAACGCGTGGCTTTCTCAGGTGCGCATGATGCGACCATCGCCGCCGTTGCAGCAGGCAAAGTTGAAGCGGGTGCTTTGAATATTTCTGTTTGGGAAAAATTTGTTGCTGATAAAAAAGTTGATGTCAGCAAAGTGCGCGTGATTTTCACCACGCCACCTTACTACGATTACAACTGGACTGTGCATGCAGATATGCCAGTCGCCACACGTGAGAAAATCACCAAGGCGTTTTTGGCATTGAACAGCTCAACCGCTGAAGGCAAAGAGATTTTGGACTTGCAACGCGCCACGCGCTTTGTCGCCACCAAGCCTGAAAATTACAAAGGCATTGAATCAGCTGCTCGTGCGGCGGGATTGTTGAAATAATTTAATATTATTTTCATAGCACCTTAGGCTATAAATACGCCGGCTACAGCCATTTTTATTGCCAAAAATTAATGTTAATTGAGTTAACCAATCTATCTGGCAGACATCCCGCTGCTATTGCGGGCTCACCCAACGCGGTACGTCGTGTGAGCTTGCGCGTAGGTAGTGGTGAACAGCTAGCCATCATCGGGCCATCGGGTGCGGGCAAAACAACCTTGCTGCATTTGGTGGCCTGTGCTTTAGCGCCATGCGCTGAGCCTGGTCAAGCAACACTGGGTAGCTTATCGCTTGACGGCATCAACCCTTGGCAACTACCCCGCGCCGCTTTGCAGCGTTTGCGCGGTGACTTGTTTTTAGCGCCGCAAGTGCCGCCGTTGCCGCCTAGGCAGCGCGTGATCAATGCGGTGTTGGCCGGTAAATTGCCGCATGAGTCGTTTTGGCGAAGCTTGTCGCGTTTGCTCTACCCGCAAGATTTAGCGCCGGCACATGCGGCTTTGGAGCAGTTTGACCTGAGCGAGAAACTCTTTGAGCGGGTTGACCGCCTGTCGGGTGGCGAGCGTCAGCGTGTCGGTTTGGCGCGCGCTTTGGCGTCGGATGCCAAATTGTTGTTGGTCGATGAACCGCTCTCTGCACTCGACCCCAGCCGTGCGCAGCAGGCTATCGACACCTTGACCACCACGGCAAAAGAGCGCAACGCGACGCTGGTGACCAGCTTGCACCATGTCGAGATGGCCTTGGCCAACTTTCCACGCATCATCGGTTTGCGGGATGGCGTGGTTGCGTTTGATTTGCCAGCCGCTGAAGTCACAAAAGAGTTGTTGCACCAGCTGTATGCGCAGCATCTACACGAGCTTGACGGGCCAGCGCCGGAGCCCGCACCAGACCTGATGGATGCGGCTGTACCGGTGGTGATGTTGTGCCGTTAGACCAGCCAGCCTTGCGCGACCCCGCCTGGCTAGGCCGCGTATTTTGGTGGCTGGCAGCCGCAGTCATCATGTGGCCGTTACTGGTATTGACGGAATTTAAGCCTGCTTTGCTGTTTGAACCTGGCGCTCTCAAACCAACTTGGCATTTTTTGGCCGACTTTTTCCCGCCGAAACTTGATGCCGAGTTTTTGACCATGTTGGTGCGTGAAACTTGGCGAACCGTGGCTATTGCGACCGCAGGTTTGACTTTGGCGATGCTGCTGGCTATTCCGCTGTGTCTGCTGTCGGTTCGCGTGTTGTCAATTTCAGCCTTGAATGGCCGCATGGCGCTTCTGCCTAGTGTGGCTCGGCAAGCCATACGCAGCGTGTTGATTCTTTTGCGCAGCGTACCAGAGCTGGTGTGGGCTCTCTTATTTGTGCGAATAGTAGGTCTGGGACCAACGTCTGGCGTGCTGGCGATTGCATTGGCTTACAGCGGCATGCTGGGCAAAGTGTATGCGGATATTTTGGAAAGTGACGAGCCCCATGCCACGCAAAGTTTGCTGCGCAACGGTACAGGCAGGTTGCAGGCTTTTTTCTACGCGCTCTTGCCACAAACCGCTGCCGAGTTGACCAGCTACACCGTCTACCGCTGGGAATGCGCGATTCGCTCGTCCGCCGTGCTCGGTTTTGTCGGTGCGGGCGGCTTGGGGCAACAAATGGATTCGTCCATGAAGATGTTCAACGGTTCTGAAGTGTGCAGCATGCTGATTGTTTTCATGCTGCTGGTATGGCTGGCAGACAAAATCAGCGCCTGGTTGCGTCAAGGTTTGGCTTGAATTGATTGTGATGAAGTCGAACACACCACCAACCAATCCCAATATCAGCTTCAGCGCTGACTTCAGAGTTGTGGCACCTAAGCTGTTTGACGCACGCTGCACGGCTTGCTGGTTTGTGGTGGCGGTGCTGTGCTTGGTGGTTGCCAGTTTTTGGAGCTTGGATTTGCAATGGGCGCAGTTTTTGTCCTGGTCGGCTCTTCAAAAAATGGGGAAGTTCATCGCTGAATTGTTTCCGCCCAATGTTGAACCGGCCTTCTTAAAAAAATTATTTATCGCCTCGCTAGAAACCCTGGCGATGTCTGCCCTGGGCACGATCTTGGCGGTGATTTTGGGTTTGGCTTTGGCGCTGCCAGCCAGTAAATCGCATGCTGAAGACCCTGCCCGGTGGCGCAGTGCTACCAGGTTGATACTGAACGCCTTACGCAGCATTCCTGAATTGGTGTGGGCCGCGATGCTGCTCATCACGGTCGGCTTAGGGCCGTTTGCGGGCATCTTGGCGCTGGCACTCCACACAACGGGTGTACTGGGTCGTTTGTTTGCGGAAGCGATTGAAAACGCACCGGCTGGGCCCAGCTTTGCCCTGCGCACGCGCGGCGTGGGTGTGGGGCGCGTGTTCATCTATGCCACCCTGCCGCAAATCTTGCCGCAGTTGCTCAGCTACACCTTGTACCGCTGGGAGAACAACATCCGCGCGGCGGCCATTTTGGGCGTTGTCGGCGCGGGTGGGCTGGGGCAGATGTTGTCATACCACCTGAGCCTGTTTCAAATGCAGGAAACCAGCTCGGTGTTGATGGCGATGCTGGTATTGGTGGCGCTGGTTGATGCCTTGAGTTATGCTAGCAGGAAGTGGTTGGAAAGCTAAATTAAGAGGGTAGGTACATGGCCTTTATTTATTATGTGACGCATATTCAATTTGAAGCAGGCGCTATCAAATTACTCAAGCAAGAATGCGTGCGCGTGGGCATCAGCCGCCCACTCATCATCACCGACCAAGGCGTCAAAGCTGCAGGTGTTCTGCAAAAAGCATTAGACAATTTGCCGGATATGACTGTGGCGGTATTCGACCAAACGCCGTCTAACCCAACAGAAGCTGCTGTACGTGCCGCTACGGCAAGCTACAAAGCCTACCATTGTGATGGCTTGATTGCAGTGGGCGGCGGCTCATCTATCGATTGCGCCAAAGGCGTGGCGATTGCGGCGACACACGAAGGCCCACTCACCACCTTCGCAACCATCGAAGGTGGCTCGCTGTTGATTACCGAGAGAGCCGCACCCTTGATCGCCGTGCCCACCACCAGCGGCACGGGGAGTGAAGTCGCTCGTGGGGCGATTTTGATTGTGGATGACCAACGCAAACTTGGTTTTCACTCTTGGCATTTGGTTCCCAAAGCTGCCATTTGCGACCCTGAACTCACACTCGGTTTACCTGCCAAATTGACTGCAGCTACCGGTATGGATGCCATCGCACATTGCATGGAAACCTTCATGGCACCCGCATTCAACCCACCGGCTGACGGCATTGGTCTGGATGGTTTGACACGTGCCTGGGCGAACATTGAACGCGCCACCAACCACGGCAGCGACATTGATGCCCGCCTGAACATGATGAGCGCGTCTATGCAAGGCGCGATGGCGTTTCAAAAGGGCTTGGGCTGCGTGCACAGCCTGAGCCACAGCTTGGGCGGTATCAACCCTGGGCTGCACCACGGCACCTTGAACGCCATGTTTTTACCCGCCGTGGTGGCCTTCAACGCCAGTGCCCCATCCATCCAAAACGAGCACCGGCTGCAGCGCATGGCGCAGGCCATGGGTCTAGCATCCGGCAGCGACATCCCCGCCGCCATCAAAGACATGAATGCGCGTCTCGGTTTGCCTACGGGTTTGGGTTCGCTGGGGGTGCAGCGCGACTGGTTTGCCAACATCATCAAAGGCGCGCTGGCCGACCATTGCCACAAAACCAATCCGCGCATCGCCACAAGACAAGACTACGAGATGCTGCTCACAGAATCTATGTGATCTTGATGCGCAGATAGCTCGCGGACAACCTCTGACAGTAACGGACGTGCAGACACCTTCGTTTGTGTGCACTGCTGCAGCAAGGCGACAAGCTTCGACCTGACAGCTTGCTCTGCAGCACCGTCTGATTCGAAACAATGCGCCAACAGCTCTCCCAGCAAAACACCAAACGCCCGCACCTCGATACGCTGTAAAGCCGGCGAAACTTCCGGGTATTCAGCGTCGTTGATCGGCAAAAAGGTGGCGGCACCAAAATCCCCCAAAAGACCATGTCCTTCTGCGTTGTGCAACATATTGTGGGCATACAAGTCGCCATGTAGCACACCGCAAGCGTGCAAATGCTCAGCTGCGCGTGCGACGCCAAGCGCAATACTGCAAAGCTGTGTCAAACCAAAAGCAGCCGCTGCCGCATAGACATCTCTTGTGCATGATTCAAGACTGGGCGGCTGCGCAAGGTTTGCGTAGTCGCTGGCTATCAAGGGCATGACCAAACCCACCACTCCCTGTGGGTGATGACTCATTTGCCCCAAGACGCCCACGACGTGTGGATGCAAACCCACAGCGATACTGGCCGCCATTTCACTGCGCGGCATACCATCGCTGGTCATGGCATTTTTGAATAACTTAACGGCAACTTGTTGGGATGACCCGTCAGTTTGCTGCAGTTTGGCTTGGTAAATCACCCCCGAAGCACCTTCACCGAGCTTCGCACCTAGCTCGATATGCTGCCAATCAATGTTAGCTATCGATGGTGCTTGCCTAGCCGCTTCAAAACTGTCAGTCCATGGATTGCCTGCGATGGCCAACCAAGCCAATCGTGGCATCGTCAACAACCAACTTGGCAAAACTGTAAATCGATTCGCGGACAAACGCAACAATTCAAGCTGCGAGGAATTTGCGAGTTCTGCAGGTAAATCACTTAACTGGTTGCCCGCCAACATCAGCTTTTGCATCTGCCGGCAATGGCCAATACTGCTAGGCAGACTGTGAATGCGGTTGTCCGTCAAAATCAACCACCGCAATGTCGGCGCTAATGACTCAGCTGGCACGCGGCTGATCTGGTTGGCTTTGAAGCCAACCATCGTCAAACTTTTGCATTGCCCAAGCACTGCGGGCAATTCAGTGAACAGGTTATCCGAGCAAAAAATAATGCGCAGCTTGTGCAAGCGTGGCAAATCATCAGGCAGGCTAGATAACTGATTGCCTGATAGATTCAAAATCTCCAGCGAATCTGCCAAGTCGAAAATCTCGCGCGGAAACTCGGTCAAGCCACATGACAGATCCAGGCGTTTGATGCCACGCAATAGCCCGGCTTGAAGTTGCTCTAGTGTGACCATGTCGTTGACTGCGAATTCATCCTACAAAACCATACCGATCTCTTGCAGAATTTCTGCCGTATGTTCACCTAGCTGTGGTGCCGGTCGTGAAATCGTTGTTGGCGTTGCACTCATCCGCACAGGCGGTCGCAATTGCCGCAACTTACCTTCGTGGGGGTGCTCCACATCTACCCAACCACCTGTGGCAGCCAAATGCGGGTCGGTCAACAAATCTGGTAACTTCATCATCGGCATGACGGGTATATCACTAGCCACCAACACCTTCAACCAATACTCACTAGCTTGCAGCAGCAGCTTGGTCTGCACAAACGCATATAGCTCGTCGATATGCGCGATACGTGCCGATTGCGTGGTGAAGCGCGCGTCCTGCGTGAAGCGTTCGCCCTCACCTATCAATTCTAAAAAACTCCGCCAATGTGCATCGTTGCACATCAACGCACACACATAGCCATCACTCGTTTTATAAGGTTTGCGATTGGACGACAGCATCCGGCTGTGCCCCATGTTCCCCATCGCTTGACCGAGGGATGCCGGCACTGGCGGCTGCCAGGTCTCACCGCCCAAATGTTCGCCCAATACAAATTGCAGCAAACACTCAAACATCGGCACCTCAACGCTTTGCCCCAAGCCTGTACCGTCTTTTTTGTCGCGCGCAATGATGGCCGCCATCACCGCATGCACCATGTTCAGCGCCGTCACGCGGTCGGCAAACGTAGCCGGCACATATCTTGGCTCGGTACTGCCACTTTGCGTCATCAGCCACGGAATGCACGCCGCGCCCTGGATCAAATCGTCATAGGCCGGAAAATCAGAATACGGGCCACCTTCTGAATACCCATAAGCACCGCAATAGATCAGCCGTGGGTTGATTTTTCGCAAAGCCTCGTAGCTCAGCCCCAGCCGCGCCATGGAGCCGGGACGAATGTTGAAGGTCAGCACATCGGCAGTTTCACACAATTTCAGCAAAACCGCATGATCGCGCGGCTTTTTCAGATCCAAAACGATAGATCGCTTGTTGCGGTTCGCATTGATAAAAATATGCCCCATACCCGCGTGCTGCATGGGGCCCGCATGGCGCATGATGTCGCCACTGGGCGGCTCGACCTTGATAACGTCCGCGCCATAGTCACCCAATATTTGCGTGGCGTAAGGCCCGAGAACGACACCTGTGAGGTCGACGATGCGGTAGCCACTAAGTGCGCCATTACCCGCGCCTTGATTAGCGCCACTCACTCTGGCGTGATTCCTGCCAATTTCACCCAAGCCGACCACTTCTTGATCTCAGCATCAATCGTGCGAGCCAGCGATGCGCTGTCTTGCACATCTAAATCAATGCCAGCATTCGCCAGTTTTTCTTTTACCTCGGGCTTGGCCAGCACAGCACGCAAGGTATCGCCCAGCTTCTTGGCATCAGCTGCAGGAATATTCGCAGGCGCCATCAGTGCAAACCAAGCACTGACTTCGTAGCCTTTGACCGTGTCACCAATCGGTGCAATATTCGGTGATTTACCTGCGCGTGTCGCAGTCGTCACACCCAAGCCTTTGAGCCGTCCACCGTTGATTTGCGTCATGGCGTTGCCCACATCGGCAAACGCATACTGCAGTTGACCACCCATCAAATCCGTCAACGCCGGTGGAATACCTTTGTATGGAACGCCCAAAGCCTCAAACCCACCCAGCTGCGCCAATAACGCACCAGACACCAAGGAGCCCGACGAGCCGTGCCCATAAGCCAGCTTATTGGCCTTGGCATAGGCGACAAACTCTTTCATGTCCTTCGCCGGGAACTCCGGCTTCACCATCAAAATAAACCCTGTGTTGCCGATCATGCCAATCGGCGTGAAATCTTTCACCGGGTCGTACGGCAGTTTTTTGTACAAGCTCACATTGGCAGCTTGTGTGGTGCTGGTCGTCACCAGCAGCGTGTAAGGATCAGCCGTCGCCGACTTCACAAAATCCGCCCCCGGAATACCATTCGCACCGGCTTTGTTGTCCACCGCAATCGGCTGTCCCAAAGCATCACTCATCGCCTGTGCGACGATGCGACCAACGGAATCCGTTGCACTGCCTGCGGGGAATGGCACGACGAATTTGAGTGGTTTTGACGGAAAGGTTTGTGCCTGCGCGTTGATGCCGCCCAAAGCCAACATTCCAGCGATGCAGCTGCTTGCTAAAAGTTTGAAAGTCTTTTTCATTGATGTCTCCATTCGTTTTGATATTGAGTCAGATTATGGCGTGCAATGCGTCCTAAACACATTTGTGATTTATCTTCAAAAATTTTAACTATTTTCTTGCTGTCACTGCCCGTTTTAATAAACCTGCGGGAACAGTCTTGTCGAACGGCCTAGTACTCAAAGACAAAGTCCCACAAGGCCACAAGGTAGCGTTGGTAGATTTAGCTATGGACGCGCCCGTGCTGCGCTACGGCATCCCGATCGGCTACGCACATAAAGACATTCCCGCTGGCACCTGGGTGCATGAGCGCTTGCTGCACATGCCTGATGCGCGGGAGCTGGACAATTTGCCGATTGCAACCGTCAAGGCCACCCCGCAACCACCGCTTGAAGGTTACACTTTTGAGGGCTACCGCAATGCAGATGGCTCGGTCGGCACACGTAACATTTTGGCGATCACCCAAACCGTGCAGTGCGTGGCCGGTGTGA